>JAAESQ010001297.1 GCA_024229275.1 bacterium
TCCTCACCGACATGCCTCTGGCTACCGACAAACCGATCAGCTTCGGACTGAAAGAATTCTGCCGCGTCTGCGGTCGCTGTGCCGAGTCATGTCCATCCAAGGCGATTTCGACAAAGACAGATCCAGATTTCGTACCGCTCGGTCCCTACAGCAATCCTGGTCATGAAGCTTGGTTCGAAGACAGCGTGAAGTGCTACGAATACTGGTACCAGTCGGGTAGTTACTGCAGCGTCTGCTACATGGTCTGCCCCTGGGCCAAGCAGGACAAGACGGCAATCCATGAGATCGTTAAAGCATCCAGCACGAAGATACCGGCGCTGGATCGACTCTTCATTTCGATGGACCAGCGATTCGGTTATGGCCAGCAGAAGGACCCCGATGCGTGGTGGGATCTGGATTTGAACGAGTTTGGAATCGATCGGATTTTGCGATGACTTATCCAACAAACGAGACTCTCGACTCTATTCAACTGAACATTCGCAAACGGCCCTGGTATGTCTGGCTCGGACGGGGCGTTTGGGTTCTCTGGCTTGCCGCCTGGCTTGAGATTGCAGTCGGATCCTACCTGGAGACCGAGTTCTTCGCCTTCCGGACATCCCTCAAGGTCTTTGTTGTCAGTTTACTGCTCGGGGTCCTTCTCTATGTCTGGCGCCTCCGGCACCATAGGCGATCGGTTGGATCAAGGACTCACTTAAGCTGAGGCGAGAATCGGCGCTTCACGCTCCCAAAGACAACCTCTTTAAGACTGTCATCCCGACCGAGCCATAGGCGAGTGGAGGGATCTCCCGGCGAGCTTAGCAAACTGATTGAATGCATCATCATACGGTCTGCCAGTTGAAGCGGGAGATCCCTCGACTTCGCTCGGGATGACAACGATTGGGCAGCGTTGTCATGCCATGAGTCAGCGCTGGACCGGCGTGGAGATGCTCAGGATGAAACGCCTGACTCTCCAGAACCTGAACACCTACTCCTAGGCTCATGCGCTCGAATTGCTCCAGGCCAATGCGTAGGCGCGACTTTCGCGCGCCTACGCCGGGAAAACCCAAGAAACAGATGGTCAATCAGGCTGTTGGTACTAACTCTGATCGACAGATCCTGCACCGTGAGTTCTGATTTCCCGATGAGCCAGGGAATCACTACCTCCACCTAAGGCATGGTTCCGAGACGGGTCATTCAAAAACGTACCTCATCGTCTTCAGAGTCGCGCGTAGCCAATCACCCTTCCAAAAGAGAAAGGGTATCCTCACTCGTGAGGGGGAAGCTCATGCACCTGCACGTTCATCGTTGGTTTGTCCGAATCAGTTTGTCGGTCCTCGCTTTAAGCTTCCCCATCGGGAGTAGCTTCGCCCAGAACGTTCCCGCTCCTGAGGAGGTCCTAGGCCACGAAGTAGGCGCTGACTACAAGCTCGCGACGTATGAGCAAGCGGTCGGGTACTTCAAGGCATTGGACCAGGCTTCTCCCCTGCTCCAGGTCTTCGAAATGGGTGAGACCTCGATGGGAAGGTCCCAGATCTACGCGGTCATTTCCTCCGAAGAGAATATGGCCAAATTGGACAAGTACAAGGAGATCTCTAACAGGCTGGCTCGGGCCAAGGGACTTTCGGAAGATGAGGCTCGACGCCTGGCCTCTGAGGGCAAGGCAATCGTCTGGATCGACGCCGGGATCCACGCCACCGAATGCGCGCCGGCGCAGGCCTTTCTTCAACTCGCCTACGACCTCCTGACATCCAAGGATGCGGACACCAAACTCATCCTCGAGAACACAATTATTCTCTTAGTTTTCGCCAACCCGGATGGAATGACGCTGGTTGCCGACTGGTACCTGCCCAACGTCGGGACCCCATTCGAGACGAGCAGAATGCCCTGGCTCTATCACCACTATGCCGGCCATGACAACAATCGCGACTCCTACATGAACAACCTGAAAGAAACGCGCAACATCACTCGGTTGGCAACGCGTGAGTGGAACCCGGTGGTGTTCTATGACCACCATCAGACAGCCCCGTTCCCTGCCAGGATTTGGATTCCCCCTGCTGCAGAACCAACCAATCCGAACCTTCACCCACTGTTTTTGCGTGAGAAAAACCTGATCGGTGCTGCCATGGGTGATGCGTTTGACCGCGAGGGCAAGAAGGGCGCCATTTCGCGCTTCGTCTTCGACTTCGTCTATCCAGGATACGAAGACTCGTTCATCGATTTCTTCAACATTGTGTCAATCATGACTGAGACCGCACTTTATCGCTACGCAACACCACATTTTTACACCGTCGACGACTTCCCAGACGCCTATAAGGACTTCACGATCGGCGTCTTCTATCCAAGCCCATGGGAGGGTGGATGGTGGCGCCTGAAAGACGCCGTCGACTACGCCAACACAGCGAGCAAAGCCGTCCTCCACACCGCCGCCATCTACCGTGAGAGATTTCTCTTCGGTCGTTACCTGATGGGCAAGCAGACCATCGAGAAGTTCCAAGACCAACCGCCCTACGCCTGGATCGTGCCACGAGACCAGTGGGATGTTCCGACCGCGGCTCGGATGCTCGACAACCTTGCCTTCGCAGGCATCGAGGTCTACGAAGCCGATGCAAAGTTCACATCAAGCGGAATCACATACCCGGCGGGAACCTGGATTGTGCCCATGGACCAGGCCTTCTCCCGGTTCGTAAAGGCGATTTTTGAAGAGCAGAGCTATCCCGATCTGACGAAGTATCCGACCTTGTGGCAAGGGATTGTGGCGCCTCAGTCCTTCGACGATTCCTATCTCCCTCCGTACGACATGGCTGGGTGGACTCTCCCCCACCAAATGGGTGTGAAGGTCCGGCCGGCAGAAGAACCGTTGAGCGTTTCGATGTCACAGCTCGAGACCGTCCAGCCTCCGGCCGGAAGCGTTGAGCACGGGCGCCACGCCTACCTCATCTCTCCCAAAGCGAACAACAGTTTCATCGCTGCAAATCGCATTCTTCGCAACGGCGGGGAAGTTCTCCGCGCTCGTGAGTCGTTCAATTCGAAGGGCGAGTTGTTCCCGGCCGGTACATGGATCATCCCTTCGAAGAGTATGACCAAAGCCGCAATGAACGAAATCTCCCATGAACTCTCTCTTGCAATCAGAGGAACCGACAAGTCACCTTCCATCGACACCGAGACCCTCAAGAAACCGAGAGTTGCTCTCTACAAGTCCTGGACAGCAAGCATGGATGAGGGATGGACGCGTTGGTTGCTAGAAGAGTACGAGTTTGAATTCACCAACATCGTCGATTCAGAAATCAAAGCCGGTGAATTATGGAAGAGGTTTGACGTTCTTATCATCCCTTCAATGAGAACAGAGCGAATCATAGATGGACATAAAATAGGCTCAATACATCCAAAGTATGTAGGAGGTATCTCCGAGTCTGGCGTGCGTAACATCAAGGAATTTGTGAAACAAGGCGGAACTCTTGTCACGCTTCGCCGCGGCTGTTTCTTTGCGCTCGACAAGCTGGGTCTTCCAATCACAGACGCCCTCAAGGGAATGCGTCCACCGAGGCGCCGCTACGGAGCGGCCCCGGCGAAATCAACCGATGTCAAGTTTGCTTGCCCCGGCTCCGTGCTGCGCATGGAGTTCAATCAGGAGCACCCCGTCGCTTACGGAATGCCGAAGGAGGCTCCTGCTATGTTTTACCAAGGCACGGCCTTCAACCTCTCTCCGTCATTTAGCGAGGGAGACACAAGGGTCATTTCCAGGTATCCAGGAGGTGAACTCCTCATAAGCGGCTATCTCAAGGGAGGAGAACACCTCAACGGCCGAGCCGCGGCCATTGATGTCAGTCTCGGCCAAGGCCGTGTCATTCTGCTCGGCTTCGGTGTCAAACAAAGAGCCCAACCTCACGGAACCTTCAAGCTTCTGTTTAATTCTCTATTCTACGGAGCTTCTTATTAGAGAACTATACAAGTCAATAAAGGGTTCCAAAACAGATTCTTTAAACACGACATTACAAGTACATGCAGTGTTGATAAAGAGAGTCCAGATAACGAAGCTAAAACTCGTGAAGTACGACAAATATAGACTACAGAAAATAGTTAATTACGCGACTAGTATATCAAGTTTAGAACTCACGAATAAAGGGCCTCTAATGGATCACATATAGGGACCAAAAACTCTTAACCATAATTACCAACAAATACTGCAGAATACAACTGCACTAGAGATCTCTCTGTCGTTTGATTGTCTATGTGATGACCATTTACTCGTCCTGTGAGCGGGAATACTCCAGTCGCGAATCAGTATGATGTAGGTATGAACAAGAGAACACTTGGCGCCCTCGCTCGTGTGTTGTGTCTGTGTGTTATCAGCTCGCCAGCTCTCGCAAACGACTCCCCTGCCGGTACACTGATTGTACTGAACAAGTCAGAGGCATCGGCGTCTTTGCTTGATGTCTCTACGGGCGAGATCCGTGCAACGATTCCCACCCAGAAGGGACCTCACGAAGTGGCGGTTTCGCCTGACGGAGGCACGGCCGTTGTGGCCAACTACGGCGCACGCGGAGAACCGGGTTCGACTCTGACCGTGATCGATTTGAAGGCGAAGAAAGCTGTTAGAACGATCAATCTGGATAAGTATCAGCGGCCCCACGGAATAGCCTGGCGCAATGATGACCGGCACGTGCTCGCTACGGCCGAGTCGAATCGCGCAGTGGTCGAGGTTGACGTCGTCGAAGGTGCTGTCACTCGTACCTTCACCACGGGCCAGGACGTATCTCATATGCTCGAGATCGCCGCAAATGGCGAGCGTGTATTTGTTGCCAATATCGGCTCGGGCACAGCTACCGTCATCGACCTCAAATCAGGCAAGACACTTCAATCAATACCCACCGGCGAAGGCGCTGAGGGCATCACCGCATCAGCGGATGGTAGCGAGGTCTGGGTCACCAATCGAGCAGAAGACACTATCACCGTACTCGATGCCACCACTCTCGAAATCAAAGCCACCATTCCATGCGCCTCCTTTCCCATCAGGGCTAAGGCAACACCGGATGGTAAGCACGTATTGGTCAGCTGCGCCCGTTCTGGGGATCTCGCGGTCTTTGACGCCAAAACAAAGAGTGAAGTCCGCCGGATATCAATGGACCTTGAGGCGATCACGACAGAGAATCGTCTCTTCGGCGACCGCTTCGGTACCAGTTCGGTGCCCGTTGGCGTGCTTATCGAACCAACGAACAAGCTCGCTTGGATCGCGCACACCAATGCTGACGTGGTGGTCGAGCTCGATCTGAAGACCTGGAGTATTGTGCGGCTTCTAGAGGCCGGCAGAGAGCCGGACGGTTTAGCCTATTCGCCGCTCGTGCTTGACTGAGCAGAGCAGCAGTCTTCATTCGGATTACACCTCAGACCACAAGTCATGGCGCTCAGCAGCAGAATGCAGTTTTGGCATCGCTAACCCACAGAAAGACACACACTTGGCGCCCGCACTCAGAGATCACACCTGGAGATAGCACACGCTTCTCCGGCACTGATCTTGCAACCCTAATATTCCGCGATATACTGTCGCCTGCGAGGCGCCGCGGTGGTCACCGCGATGATAGATCTCGGGTGGCCGTTTCGGTTACACGAGACCTTGTTGGCGCAACCACAAGACGAACGAGGAAAGGCCATCATTATGCTTACCAAACTGAGACCCATTTTTTGGCTCGTCATCTTCATCCTTATAGTCCCCGGCATCGCGGATGCCAAGCGAGCAGGACGCTTGATCGGCAAGGTCATCGACCCGGAAGGCGAGCCGATTGCCGGTGTGAGCGTTACCGTGACGTGTCAGGCCCTGCCAGACTTCAGGGTCATCGACACGACCAATAAGAAGGGCATCTTCAAGGTCGATTTCGATGTTGCTAACGTCACCTATGAGTACAAGTTCGAAAAGGTCGGATACGCAACCACCAAAGCAAGCCAAGCGTGGAACAAAGTTAGCAACAGAGTGACGGGCGCCGACGGCACTGATCGTCACGACTTCGTCATGCATCCCGGGCAGTCGACCGCAGATACCGGGCTTCCGCCCGCTTCCGAGTCGAGCGAGGCTGTTCAGGCGTTTAACGCAGGCGTCGGAGCATTCCAGGGCAAGAACTTCGAGGAGGCGATCTCGAAGTTCAATGAGGCACTGGAGTTTGATCCTGAGTTTAGGCAGGCCTGGTCGGCGCTCGCCATGCTCCATTTTGAGCAGGAGCATTACCAGGACGCCGCAACCGCAGCCGAAGAAGCAATTGCGCTCGGTTCAACAAGCGCCACACTATTGCAGACGCGGTGGGAGTCGTACCGTAACCTCGGCAACGAGGCCAAGGCCGACGAGGCGCGAGCTGACCTGGAACGCATCGGCAGAGCCTCCGAAGAGGCGAAAAAGGTCTACAACGAGGGTGTGCAACTCACGAAGGCTGGAGACGACGAAGCCGCACTTGTGAAATTCAGAGAGGCCGTCGAACTGGACTCCAACCTCCAACCGGCACAGCTCGGAGTCGCCATGGCCGCAGTGAAACTCGGCCACAACGAGGTGGCAGCAGACGCGTCCGAAGCCATTCTCAAACAGGATCCGAAACATGAACAGGCCCTCAAGATTCGCTACAACGCGTGCCTTGGTCTCGGAGACGAAGAAAGGCTCCTCGAGGCACTTCAGGGGCTCGCCGCGATCGATCCGCAGACTGCGCGCGACAGCCTCTTCCGTCTCGCGACTTCCGCCTATGACAAGTTTGAAACAGAACGCGCTGCGCGGGGATTCGCCCGAGTGCTCGAAGTTGATCCCAACCACCCGCGATCCCACTATTACCTTGGGTTGATACGAGTTAACCAAGGACTGACCGACGAGGCAAAGACGCTGCTCAATCGGTTCATGGAATTGGCGCCCAACGACCCTGAGGTCGCGAATGCCAGAGAAATCGTCGGATACCTGAGCGAGTCCTGAGTTCGATCTACCTCATACACGATGAGGCGCATTACGGCCTCTGAAATCGAGTCTCGCGAAGCCCCGCACCCTACCGGCGCGGGGCTTCGTTCTTATTGCTTTGGTGCGTTCCCTGAACCAGTTCTCTACCCTGATTGAGCTCTCGCCTTTTTGAGTTTTGTCGGCTTCACATCAAGTCGTACGACTTCCCGGACAGCCGCATCCGAATTCCTGGATACTGGCCCACCTCACAGGGCGTTCTTAAGGCTCTCATGCTGGCATGCATCGTGCTTATTTACAGCGTGTTCATGAATAAAATCATCGACTTATCATTCGTTAGAACTCACCAGATTTCAACGAGCCGCTCGGGACGGTCCCGAAGGCTCTGTATTACTAATGTTTCAACGTTAAGGGGGAGCTAGAAATGAGAGTTGGTACTACTCGTGTTTGGACCCTACTCCTGTGCGGTCTGATTGCCGTCGCGGCACCGGTCGTCGCGCAGGACCAGACCCAGGAAGAGGCGATCGAAGCCGCCATCGAACAGGCGTTCGAGGCTGAGGTCGTCGTTACTGGTTCGTTGATTCCTCGCCAGGACCTGGAGGCGCTCAGCCCGGTCACGGTGTTGGATCCTGAAGAGATCACCTACACCGGTACAACCCGTATCGAAGATCTCATCACCAGCTTGCCGCAGGCTTTCCAGGCGCAGAACTCCACTGTCGCCAACGGCGCCTCCGGTACCGCAACCGTGGCTCTTCGCCACCTCGGCTCGATCCGAACCCTGGTTCTGATCAACGGCCGTCGCATGGGTCCTGGCGATGCATACAGCACCGCTCCCGACCTCAACTTCATCCCGTCGGCCCTGGTCAAGCGCGTTGACGTGCTGACCGGTGGTGCGTCGTCCGTGTACGGCGCGGACGCTGTGGCTGGTGTTGTCAACTTCGTGCTCGACACCGACTTCGAAGGTGTCCGCGGTGGCATCCAGTACAGCTTCTACCAGCACAACAACAGCAATGCGGTTGCCCAGGCCGCCAACGAAGCGGTCGGCTTCGACTATCCGTCCGGCAACATCACCGATGGTGACGGCATCAACGCCAATGTCGCAATCGGTGGCAAGTTCGCCGATGGCCGCGGCCACGGATCCGCCTATGTCGACTTCCGCGACTTCGACGCGGTCACCAAGTCCGAGCGCGACTACTTCAACTGCTCGATCAGCCGTGGTTCAGAGGGTCCGCGTTGCGGTGGTTCGTCCACTACACCGCACGGTCGTTTCATTCTCTTCGCCAGCCCTGATAACAATTTTGCGTTTCTGGACGACTATGCGCTGGACATTACCGGTCCTGGTAACCAGTTCCGTCCCCGCACCGGTGACGATGTCTTCAACTACGGCCCCTACAACCACATCCAGCGCCCTGACACCAAGTACAGTGCCGGTGGTTTCGCAAACTATCGCATCAATGAGCACGCCGAAGCCTATGCCGAAGTCATGTTCATGGATGACTTCACCGACGCACAGATCGCCCCGACGGGCACCTTCGGTAACACCGACACCATTAACTGCAACAACCCGATGTTCAGCGACCAGCAGTACGAATCCCTGTGCGTCGATTATCCTGAGGCCGTTTTCCAGGACGCCAACGGTGTTGACGTGGTCAACATTTCGATCCTCAAGCGCAACGTCGAAGGCGGACCTCGCATCGATCGGCTGCAACACACCAGCTACCGCGTTCTTGCCGGACTGCGTGGCGACATCAACGAGACCTGGAGCTATGACGTCTACGGTCTCCGTGCCTTCGTCTCCAGCCCGCAGATCTACGTCAACGACTTCAACATCGCGCGCATGAACGATGCCCTCAACGTCATTGAGAACGATCAAGGCGAGTGGGAATGCCTCTCCGGCAATGACGGCTGCGAGCCCTACAACATCTTCCAGTGGGGTGGCGTAACTCAGGACGCCATCGACTATATGTCCGAAAACGCCATCGTGGTCACCTCGACAAAGACCGAGATGCTCAACGGAACCATCACCGGCGACCTCGAGGACTACGGTATTGCGTTCCCGTCCGCCTCTGAAGGCATCCAGGTCGCGCTCGGCGCCGAGTACCGGATTGAGTCCATCTTCATCCAGGCCGATCACGCTCGTGAGACCGGCAACATCTCCGGTTTCGGCAGCGCGACGGTTCCGATCGACGACAGCTTCAGCGTGAAGGACCTCTTCGTCGAAGCCCTTATCCCGATCGTTCAGGACACCACCGGCTTCCAGGATCTCACCCTTGAGCTCGGCTATCGTCATTCCGACTACAACCTGTCCGGTGGACAGGGCACCTACAAGGCGCAGATCTCTTGGGCGCCGACCAATTCCCTCAAGTTCCGCGCCGGCTTAAACCGCGCGGCTCGCGCTCCGAACGCGCAGGAACTCTTCCTTCCCCAGACCACCGGTCTTGGTGGATCCGAAGACATCTGTGCCAACGACCAGGCGACCGGCGTGCCGTCGGCAACGCTCGAGCAGTGCCTGCGCACCGGCATTACCGAAGCCCAGTACGGCACCATTCTCCCCAACCCCGCAGACCAGTACAACACCCTTGGTGGTGGTAACCCGCTTCTCACACCCGAGGTCGCGGACACCCTCACCGTTGGTTTTGTCTGGACTCCGCAGTCGATCCCCGGCCTGTCGGCCACCATCGACTACTACAGCATCCAGATCGAGGACACCATTGGTAACCTCGGCGCTGATGACATCATCCAGCAGTGCGCCAACACTGGCGACGCCGGACTCTGCAGCCTGATCCACCGCGACAATGCAGGCACCCTGTGGCTCACCCAACAGGGCTACACCGAGACCACCCAGCAGAACATTGGCTTCCTCGGCGCAGAAGGTGTCGACCTCAATGCCAACTACCTGCTGAGCCTCGGCAACTCCGGCTTCCTCAACATGTCGATCATCGGCACCTACCTGCTCGAGTCGTCCTACGAAGATCCGCTGATTGCGTATGACTGCGTTGGCTACTACGGTAACCAGTGCGGCCAGCCGGACTCCGAGTGGCGGCATCGTATGCGCTTCTCCTGGGAGACCAATTTCAACACCGTGCTCTCCCTCGGATGGCGCCACATCGGCTCCGCCCTGATCGACGATGCCAGTGATGATCCTGATCTTGCCAATCCAGGCCTCATCGAGTCCTGGAAGACCAACAACGCCTATGAGATGCCGGCATTCAACTACTTCGATCTCTCGGCGACTGTCAGCTTCGCCAAGCACTATCAGTTCACCATCGGTATCAACAACATCATGGACGAGGATCCGCCGCTGGCGCCTTCCCTGTCCTCCACGGGTTTCGGTGGCACGTATGATCCGATGGGCCGGTTCATTCACACCAGCCTTCGCTTTAATTTCTAGTCAGAACTTCTGACACAACAAAGGGCGGTCCCGCTTGGGACCGCCCTTTTTTATTGCCCAATGAGTTTCGGCTTACCCTCGCTTAGGCATTGCATTCGTTTCCGGATCACCCACTACTGTCATCCTGAACATATCTCCGCTGGTCCTACGCTGACTGTTCGGGATGACAATTCTGGGGGCGCGTGTCATTGGGAGCGAAGCAGAGTCGAAGGGTCCTCCGTTGAAATCAGCAGTATGTATGTTGCTTTAATTCAGTAGATAACAACTGTAGCGGGAGATCCCTCCACTCGCCTTTGGCTCGGTCGGGATGACAGTTGGGGATGATGTCTTTGGGAGCGAAGGCGAGAGGTCTCCCGCTTCAATCGGCAGATCGTGTGGTGCTGCATTCAAGCAGATTGATTAACTCGTCGGAAGATCTCCCTTTCAAATCA
>JAAESQ010001298.1 GCA_024229275.1 bacterium
ACCAGGTCATCTTGTAGATCGTCGACATCACCTTGTTGAAGCAACTGTAGATCTTCAGGTACGCACGCTTCTTCGAGAACCGCAGCTGCCCTGCCTTGTGGGCTTTGCGAAAGCCGGTGATGCAATGGTAGCGCCACATGCTCTTCAACCCGTCATGCTTCCTCAACCAACCTGGGTTGTAGGGGCGAATCCACGTGCTGCCATCCAGCGACAGACCGCCTTCGGTGACCAGCAGGTGGACATGAGGATGCCACTTGATATCCCCACCAAAGGTGTGGATGACCACGACGATGCCCATGCGCATGCCATGCTGGTCGCGGGCCCACTGCTGCAGGCTCGCGACGGCGGCTCGCACCACCACGTTCAGGCCCACAGAGCGGTTGCAGGCGATGTCGGCGCGCAGCTGCCAGGGAACCGCCAACACCAGATGATGATACGGAACATCCAGCAACGCATTGAGCACGCCGTCGGCCCAACGATCGGTCGCCAGCTTGCCGCACCTGGAGCAGAACCGCGACTTGCAAGAGTGGGGGACGACATGGTCCTTCTGGCAGCCATCGCAGCGAAAGAGGTGGCAACCCAGAGCCGGAGTACGGCAAGCGATCAGCTTACGCACGGTCTCGAAGATCACCGGGCGGATCCACTTGTCGCAGCTGCTCACAAAGTCGTCCCAGTGGGCGGCCAGGATCGCCGCCAAGCTGTACCGGATCTCCTTGCCGATCGCGAGCATGCTCTCTATTATGCCGAGAGCGCCACGCATTACAAGAAGATCCTGCAACTACCTGCGTATTCCGACGATTCCGACCACCCATTCCAGGGCAAAGCGACCAGTAGCCTGAGCGAGTCGATGCAGGGGTCCTCCTCGGGTCATTAGTGGTCGGCTTGCGCCGTCGTCGG
>JAAESQ010001299.1 GCA_024229275.1 bacterium
GGAGGTTCTCGCCTGGATTGGTTCAACCGACTATTTCGATGACAACCACGCGGGAGCAATCGACTACGCCCGGGTTTCACGGTCTCCTGGCAGTACGCTCAAACCCTTTCTCTATGCCCTCGCCCTGGAGCGTGGCGTCATTGCTCCACACCAGATCCTCGACGACCTGAACCGAGGTGCCGGGGGTATCGGAAACGCTGACGAGCGCTTTCTCGGCCCTCTGCTCCCCCGGGCTGCACTGGCTAACTCTCGCAATGTTCCCGCAGCGAACCTTCTCGATCGTGTAGGACTGGATGATGGCTTCGCGTTCCTGAGCGAACTGGGTTTGCACAATCATACGGTGACTGCTCGTCACTATGGTCTCGGTCTGGCGATCGGTGGTATGCCGGTTACCTTGGAGACCCTGATTCGGGCGTACGCGGCCCTGGCCAACGACGGTGCCCTCGGCGAGCTGAAAATGTACCGCCGCCAGCTCCACAAAGAGCCGACGCGAGTTCTCTCGGGAGACACGGCGCGTCAGATCAGTCTCTTTCTCTCTGACCCCATGGCTCGACTCCCGAGCTTCCCAAGGATGGGCAACCTGGAGTACCCAATGCCGGTTGCTATCAAGACCGGAACCAGTAGCAACTATCACGATGCGTGGACAGTCGCCTACTCGCGACGATATGTAGTCGGCGCATGGATTGGTCACCCTGACTTTCGAGCCATGGATCGACTCAGCGGCTATCGTTCTGCTGCCTTGCTAGTGAGGCGAATTATGCTTCAACTCCATGGCGATCAACTCGACGGCTTACAAGATGTTGGCTTCCCACCACCACGTAACGCGTCATCATTTCGCCTCTGCGCGCTCACGGGGAACCGAGCTGGACCAGCATGCGATCGCACAGTCCTCGAGTACTTTCGTCTCGGCGCCGAACCCGTGGAGTCTTGCAAAGCCCACGTTCAAAAGGCGATCGACACGAGAACTGGATTGCTTGCAAGCACTCAAACGGAACGAGCATATATCGACGTACGGACCTTTACCGATCTCGGACCGCGCTATGCCGAGTGGCAGATCGCGGCAGGACTCCCCCACCCACCGCACCGTCTCTCTGCCGTGCCCGACTACACCCCTCACTGGCGACGGCCAGTCCGAACGGATGGAGCATCGCCCACCTCTCGTATTCAAATCACCGAACCCACTCCAGATCTCCGGCTTCTCCAAGATCCCGAA
>JAAESQ010001300.1 GCA_024229275.1 bacterium
GGCGGCCTTTGTATGTGCTTGAGCCGTATGACGGGAAACTGTCACGTACGGTTCTGAGGGGGGAAAGGGGCCGTGAGGCCCCTGACCTACCCGGCGCTCACTGGAGGTACGAGAATCAAAAGCATGAAAGCTGTTCACTTCATCTTGTACACGTCGGATCAGGATGCGAGCACCAACTACTACTCCAGAGTTCTCGGAGTTTCGCCGCGCCTCCACGTCCCAGGGATGACCGAGTTCGATCTTCCTGGCGGTGCAGTACTCGGGCTCATGCCTCAGGCAGGGATAAAACGTTTACTGGGCGACGCGCTTCCGGACCCAGCAGCAGGTGAAGGAATCCCTCGGTCGGAGCTCTATCTTGTAGTGACGGACGCATCGGTATTCCACAGCCGTGCTCTCTCTGCTGGGGCCAAAGAACTCAGTCCGGTTCAAAGCCGGGATTGGGGCCATGATGTTGGGTACTCGTTAGATCTGGATGGGCACGTTGTCGCGTTTGCGCAGGCGGATGTCACGGCCTAACATTTCGTTGCAGACGGACACCAACTCATGTCAAAAGTATCGCTGAACGCTGGCGTTAGGCAACTCGCAGTGTGGGATAATGGGTACATGGAGCTGAAATGGAACCCCAAACGAACGACGTAGAGACTAAGGCTCTCGAACTCGATCAGAGGACAAGGGCCCGCCTGGCTATGAAACTGATTCGTAGCCTTGATAATGATACTCGGCTCAGCCGAGACGAGATCGATGCACTTTGGATGCAAGAAGCTGAGGAAAGACTTCGCCGTCTTGAGTCTGGTGAAGACAGCGGCGTCGAGGCAGTTGCGGCTATTGCTATAGCGCGCGAAAACCTCAATTCTTGAGGGTTATCCTCTCCTCTTCTGCAGCGCGGGAACTAGTCGAGGTAGCCAAAGACTACGAAGATAATTCGCCAGAGCTTGGAAGCGTATTTATCGACGAGTTCGAATCCATAGTTCAGCTTGTAAGGCAATTCCCTGGTTCCGGAAGTCCTTTCGGTAAGCGCTTTCGTAGGATTTTGCTGAAGAGGTTTCCGTATTCGGTGTTGTATGCAGAATCGAAGGATGTCCTTCGTGTTGTAGCGATCATGCATCAGCACCGTGGTCCCAAATTCATCGCCAGTCGGCTTGCGAAAGAACAATAGTGCACTAGTAAGGCCACGCTGCCTAACAGCCAATGGGGTTCTTCGTAACGAGCCGAAGCGCGTCACGTGGTCACGCACATGGCGCGACCGCACCAGAAACAAAACGGTATCGCACGCGGTCTCATTCATAGTTTCGAGGGCGTCACCATGACGATGCGCCAGTTTAGGCGGAGATGCCGGTGCGGGCAGAAACATCGATGAAGCTCGGGGACAGTGCGTCCCGGTCACCTCGTGGATATTGTACCAGTTGGGACTCTGAGGGCGCACCCTGCTACATCCTATTTAGTTGCTGAAGAACAGTTTGGGTTGTGTTTTACGTCATTTGCAGGCACAGCCGAGATGCCAACATAGCGTTTCATTCGATGACTTTCTTTCAGGGTTTCGGTTACATTCGATGTGGCATTCAGCCACGGAGGTCGCCTCTATTCAGTGTCATTTCGTTGCAGCGGACACGAGCTGCTGAACTCAGGCGTTAGGCACCCCGTAAGGTCACAACCACATGAAATCTCAGAACAAATCATGCATTCTGCTTTTCTTCAGCTGCCTGCTTCTACTGACGGGATGTGTATCGACGCACAACTCGAACTCGGGGTCGGCTCATCATCTCGTTCTGTGTTGGTTGAAGACTCCGGGTGATCAAGGGGCTAAGGCTGAACTGATCCGAGTTTCGAATGGCTTTGTTGACATCCCTGGTGTTTTGTCCGTATCGGCTGGCTCGGCGATACCGAGTGATCGTCCCATTGTCGATAGCTCGTTCGATGTCGCGATCCTCATCGTCTTGGAAAACGAGAGTGCGCTTCGGAAGTACCTCGAGCATCCAGATCACAAGGCCGCGCAAGCAAACACTCTGCGACCTCTGGTGGACAGGGTTCTCGTATACGACTTCACTGTTGGGTCGAGTGGCCCGGACTGATAGGTAACACAAGTGTCCAGGGACATAGGTAACACATTGCTGGCACGGCCTAACATTTCGTTGCAGACGGACACCAACTCCTGTCAAAAGTATTGCTCTTGCCTATCCGGTTGACTCAGGTATCCACAGCATGTAGTGTTTCGATGGCCGAAAGATCACCCGAGATGGCACGTCCCAGTTTCCCCCGTACATTCAGGGAGTTCCAGGATTGGTTCTCCACCGAGGAGGCCTGCCGGCGCTTTCTTATCGAGTCGCGATGGCCTGAGGGATTCAGCTGCCCGCGGTGCGGATGTAGCCGGGGCTACGGGATCACGAGGGGCAGTTTGCTTGAGTGCCGTGGCTGCTCCTACCAGGTCTCAGCGACTGCAGGGACTGTTATGCACCGCACCCGTACGCCCCTTCGCGACTGGTTCTGTGCGGCGTACCTGGTCACGACCCACACACCGGGCTTCTCTGCCTTGCAGCTCCAACGGCAGCTTGGGCTCAAGCGATACGAGACAGCGTGGGTGATGCTTCACAAGCTTAGAAGGGCGATGATTCGTCCGGAGCGAGATCGGATAGCAGCTCCGGTAGAGGTAGACGAGGCCTATGTCGGAGGGCGCGAGGAGGGACGGAAGGGCGGTCGTCACGGAGACGGGACGAAGGCAATCGTTGTAGCGGCGGTTGAGATACGCGGCCGAGCTTCCGGGAGAATCCGGCTGGCGATGCTCGAGGACGTATCCGCTGCCTCACTCGTGGGATTCATCAAAAGCGCAGTTGAACCGGGGAGTCAGGTCTTCACCGACGGATGGCAGGGATATTCACCGCTCAGGAAGGAAGGCTACGATCATCGGCCCAAGACCCAGGGGCCGGGGAAGAACGCATCAAGCCACTTGCCACGAGTCCACCGAGTCTTCTCGAACCTCAAGAATTGGCTCAAGGGTACTCATCACGGTGTCAGCCGCAAGCACCTCCCTCACTACTTGAACGAATACGTGTTTCGCTTCAATAGACGACGCACTCCCATGGCTGCGTTCCAGTCACTTCTCGGGCTGACGGGCCAGCATGAGCCCACCACCTACAAGATGTTGTACGCTCCTGAGTCAACCGGATAGGCAAAAGTATTGCTTATCGCCGGCCCATGGCCGTCGGCAATACTCTCGCCAGGTCCAGCGCAAGCGCTGGAACGTTGGCGCCGCTGAACTCAGGCGTTAGGCGTCGGTGGGGAGTCTCCTATAGACTCTCTCAAAAGGAGATTTCAATGGGATCAGCTGAGACGCAGGGCGAGCTATGGGGTAAAGGCGCAAGAGATTGGTCAGAGCTTCAAGAACCCATGCACACCCCACTTTTCGAAGCGATGCTCGATGCGGGAAAGGTCGGCGCTGGTTCGCGGGTGCTGGACATAGGGTGCGGGAGTGGCGGTGCGAGTGTCTTGGCGGCCCAGCGGGGCGCAAGTGTGCAGGGTCTGGACGCGGCCGAATCGCTGCTTGAGGTCGCACGACATCGTGTGCCGACTGCGGAGTTTCGTGTTGGAGAAATGCAGGAACTGTCATTCTCCGATAGCAGTGTCGACGCCGTGATCGCTGCAAACTCGATCCAGTACTCGGCAGACCGAATTGCAGCAGTAAGTGAGATGAAGCGCGTATGTGAAGCCGGAGGACGAATTGTCCTCGGTCTTTGGGCAGCGCCCGAGAGGGTGGAGTTTCGGGCAGTTTTCAAGGCAATGAAGGATGTTCTGCCAGAACCACCTCCAGGCAAGGGGCCTTTCGAGCTGTCCGCGCCGGGAGTCTTGGCCGGGCTGCTTCAAGAGGCCGGGCTCCACGTCGTTAGGACCGGAGAAGCTCAGTGTCCATTCGTGTATCCGAGCTTTGATGTGTTCTGGCGTGCAAACATGTCTGCAGGTCCTGCGCAAGCAGTCATGCGTCAAGTTCCAGCAGAGCAGCTTGCGATCGCAATGGAAGCTGCTGTCGAACCCTTCAAGAAGGCAGATGGCTCTATCGTGTTCAATAACTCGTTTCAGTACGCTGCAGCGCAGGCTTAGACTTCGATCGAGCTGGAACACCAATGTCTAACAAATCATTGCAGCGGACAACACCGCTCGCTGCGGGCAGACTCGAAGCCGAGGGCATCGAAACTCGGATTGAGCGAAGAGGATTTTGAACCTGAGGTCCCACCGGAATATGGTTCTCAGGCCGATGCCTGGATTCAGCTTTGAAGTACGGCACCCAGGCCACGCTGCCTAACATTTCGTTGCAGTGGACACGAGCTGCTGTCGACTACATTGCAGACCGCTCGCGCCGCTGAACTCAGGCGTCAGGCTTAGTCTGATCTCACATATGCGTCGCATACTAACCATACTCGTATCTTTGATGGCGGTGGCTGTTTCTGTAGCCACGCTCCTTGGTCTTCTTGGTGCGCACTGGTGGTTCTTTGACCTCTTTTCGCACTTTCGGGTCCAGTACTTCGTAATTCTCTGTGTCTGCACGGCCGTACTTTTAGCGTTTCGCTTCAAGCTCGCATCTGCAGTCTTTGCGGTGTTCCTCGTAATCAATCTTGCCTTGGTGCTTCCGCTATTTATCGGCACAAACCAATGTGAAGGTCAGACCTTACATTCGTTCAGCGCGCTTCTCATGAACGTGTACACCGCCAACACTGACTTCCAAGCAACGCTCAACTTGGTCGTTGAGCTCGATCCCGACATGGTCGTACTCGAAGAAGTCAACGCGGCGTGGGTGGGTCAACTTGGCCAACTGAAGGAGGCGTATCCGCACTCTTTGGTGCAGGAGCGTGAAGACAACTTCGGCATCGGCGTTCTTAGTAAGTTCCCGCTTCGTGGAGCTGAGATCCTACATCTTGGGTCCGCGGGTGTGCCCACGGTAAAAGCCGAGGTTGAACTTGGCTCAACGGTGCTGACGGTGATTGGCACTCATCCGTTGCCCCCTGTTCGAAGCAGGTATTGGCGCTCCAGGAACGAGCAACTTTCTGGCCTTTCTTCGCTGGTTCAAAGCGTCACATCCCCTGTGGTTGTGCTCGGTGATCTCAATACTTCGCCTTGGTCTCCTCATTTTCAGAGGCTCTTGAACGAAACAAATCTTCAGTCGGCGTTCACTGGTCGAGGTTTTCATCCCACGTGGCCGACTTGGAATCCTGTTTTCTACATTCCTCTTGATCACTGTCTCCACAGCCCTGATGTGTGCGTGCTGAGGGCACAGGTTGCTCGCGCCGTAGCCTCAGATCACTTGCCAGTCTATGTGGTTCTTGGTTTACCCGCGGGGCTCAATTGAAGACAAACCAAAACAAAGATACACAGCCTGAAATCTCGAGCAGCGAACACGAGTTGCTGAACTCGGGCGTTAGACGTGGATTGCCCTTTGATAGCCAGATTCAGGACACATTCCCACTTCAATCTGAATAGAGAAGCAGTTCATGCTTCGTTTCGATTGGAGGGGCTTCATGTGGCAAAAGATGCTTCCTGTACTGCTCGCGGCATTGTCAGCTTGTGGCACATCCGAACCTTACGCACCGCAGAACGGCGACATCATTTTCCACACGTCCCGGTCGGCACAGAGTGTTGCGATTCAGAAGGCAATGCAGTCTCGCTACAGCCACATGGGAATTGTGTATCTGAGGGACCAACGAGCATTCGTCTTCGAGGCGGTCGAACCCGTGAAGTCAACGCCTCTGCAAGAGTGGATCGACCGTGGTGCAGGTAGTCACTTCGTCATCAAGCGCCTGCACAACGCGAGCGAGGTTCTCAACTCCGACGCGCTCGACCGAATGCTCGAGGTGGGCGAGGCGTTCAAGGGCAAACACTACGACCTTTACTTTGAGTGGTCTGACGATCGAATCTACTGCTCAGAGCTCGTGTGGAAGGTCTACAAACGGGCGCTGAACCTCGAAGTTGGCGAACTCCAGACGATCTCTGATTTTGATCTGTCTGACCCCGCGGTCCAGGCCAAGGTTCAGGAGCGATGGGGTGGCGCGCCTCCTTCTGATGAGACGGTCATTTCCCCGGCCGCCATGTTCAATGCAAAAATCCTTGAAACGGTCTTTGAGCGGTAGCTACGCCCGCCTCTCATCGATCGTTTTTCATTTCGTCGGCGTTCGGCTGCCTGATTGGGAAAGGGGTCTGAACTTGATTCGAATATCGGCGTCAACGCTTGTCGCAGTTCTCGTCTCCGCGGCCCCTCTTTGCGGTCAGTCAGCAGATGTGATCATGCCAGAGCTTGGAGAAATCCTCACATCAACTCATCTGGATAGCATGTGCTCGCTCGGATGCGCGATGGGTTGGCAAGTTGCCTCCTCCTCGAGTTTCAACCCGCACGACGATTCGGCGCTGTGTGATTACCAGGTTGAGACCGCCTGGGTTGCTGGAGGTGAGACTCCGGGCATTGGCGAGTTTGTCATCCTTCGGTTCCCCAAATCGAAGTTTCCTCGTGGCCGCGAAACGATACCTCTTGATGGTTTCCTCCTGTTGGGGGGCTTCCAAAAAGATGAATCAACATGGAAGGCATACGCTCGCCCCCGGAGGTTGCGCGTGACGCTGAACAACTCCGTGTTGTTCGAACTCGGACTCGAGGATAATCGCGTTGCACAGACGTTTCGATTCGACCCGGTGAATCTCCGCCCAGGGGACGAACTTACGTTTGAAGTCCTTGAGGTATACCCGGGAAACGACGGTTTCCCTGTGGCGCTGTCCGCCCTTGAACCTCTCGGAGCCCACTAGGAGTAGACGACGTGTCACTGCCTGGCATCTCGGTACGAATAACGTGCCCGGCACCCGGGTATTCGTGTTTCTGATGCCAAGTAGGATCCGTCCGTTCAGTATTCCTTCAAACGGTGCGCTGCTCAGTCATCCCCTTTTTCTTGCGGACCTGAAATGGTTTCTACCGCCCAACCGCTGAACCGACCGTTCAGCCGCCCCAGGCTCCGCTTGACCGCTGAAGTGACCGGAACCTCACGGCCCATTCCCCTTTTTGCAGAACTCTTGGGACTACCTCACGCAGAACGTCGCCTCGGGCGGACGTACCGTCTTCCTAAGATCTGCGGTGGCCTGGCGACACTCAACGACGACAACCCCTTGATCCGCTGATCTTGGAAGGGGACACCACACCGGAGAGAGCGGACCTTGGACGTTGGCAGGGGTTCTCCTGCCGAACGTCCAACCGTTCATCCCGGTGGGGCACCGAGGCCGAAGGCCGACAGTAACTCGCGGCCAAACACTCCAGAGAAACTACCGATCGACTGACCTTGACCCCCGTCAACGGAAGGACTGAACAACCCAAACCAACGGTAATAACCGTCATGCCTCGGTCGCCAATTAGGACGAAATACTCACCCTTACCATCCACAGATGAACAACTTACGATGACATCTTAGGATCTTGGTCCCTGGCACCGAAGGGTGTCTGCGCCGTAACGTTTGTGAGAGACAGACCCACCATCATCAATACGCATTTGGGTGCCTCTATGGGGAGTCAAGCCCAAAATAGAGAAATACGGACCTTTCCGTCGTCGAGGCTGTGGAGCTGTGGGAAACCCGCCGCGGGTTTTCCAAGCCCTGTGGGAAGGCGGCCGAAGGTCGGCTATCCATA
>JAAESQ010001301.1 GCA_024229275.1 bacterium
CGGCACCATCTCCGCAAACTCTGACACCGAGATCGGCGAGATCATCAGAGAAGCGATGGAGAAGGTCGGCAAAGACGGCGTGATCACGGTTGAAGAGGCCAAGGGTCTCGACACCACCCTCGAAGTTGTCGAGGGCATGCAGTTCGACCGTGGCTACCTCTCCCCCTACTTCGTCACTGACGCCGAGCGGATGGAGTGCGTGCTCGAGGATGCCAAGATCCTCATCTTTGAGAAGAAGATTTCCTCGATGAAGGACCTGCTTCCGATCCTCGAGAAGACAGCCCAGCAGGGCAAACCCCTCTTGATCATCGCGGAAGACATCGAAGGCGAAGCGCTGGCAACTCTGGTCGTCAACAAGCTGCGCGGAACCCTCAACATCAGTGCAGTCAAGGCCCCCGGCTTCGGCGATCGCCGCAAAGCCATGCTCGAAGACATCGCGATCCTCACCGGTGGCAAGATGATCTCCGAGGATCTCGGCATCAAGCTCGAGAACGTCACCTGGGAAGACCTTGGCTCGGCCAAGAAGGTCTCCATCACCAAAGACGACACCACTGTCGTAGTTGATGACGACGATGCATCCAAGCACGAAGCTGTGCTCGGACGCGTCGGCCAGATCAAACGCCAGATCGAAGACACCAGCTCGGACTACGATCGCGAGAAGCTCCAGGAGCGCCTTGCGAAGCTGGTCGGCGGCGTAGCACAGATCAAGGTCGGTGCCGCCACCGAGACCGAGATGAAAGAGAAAAAGGCCCGCGTCGAGGACGCACTTCATGCCACCAAGGCAGCCGTCGAAGAGGGCATCGTCGCCGGCGGTGGAGTTGCTCTGCTGCGTGCGATGGACGTGGTCGAGAAGTACATCGAAGAGGTCGAGGGCGACCTCGAGACCGGCGCCCGCATTCTTCTTCGTGCGCTCGAAGAGCCCACTCGTCAGATCATCCTCAACACCGGTCAGGAAGAGGCCGCTGTGATCGTTCGTGAGATCCGCTCCATAGGCGACGATGTGACCGGCTACGACGCCGCAACCGAAAAGATCACCGATTTGATCAAAGCCGGCGTAATCGACCCGGCCAAGGTCACCAAGAATGCGCTGGTCAATGCGGTCTCGATCGCCGGCTTGCTCCTCACCACCGAGGCGCTTGTTTGCGAGATCCCTGAAGAGACCAAAGCACCCGCAATGCCGCCTGGTGGCGACATGGGCGGAATGGGTGGAATGGGCGGAATGTACTGATTTCGACCTGAATCCCTTGGATTCTCAAAGCCCGGGCTTGCGCCCGGGCTTTTTTTCTTTTCCGGGGACAGGGACAGGGACAGGGACAGGGACAGGGACAGGGACAGGGACAGGGAGAGGGACAGGGACAGGGACAGGGA
>JAAESQ010001302.1 GCA_024229275.1 bacterium
CCTTACCGCTCGCGCGTAGCAGGGGAGACCATCTCTGCGTCTCCGCGCCTCTGCGTTGAAAATCACGCGCCATACGGCCCAGATGCGTCCCATAGCCCGAGCCACCATCCACAGCCTTCGTGCGGCCCTCAACTTCGCGCTCTTCGCGACCTTCGTGGTTCAAAAACTCACGCGCCCACCGACCCAGGATCGCGCCACCCCAGGAGACGTGCGAGTTGGGGCAGGGGCGTGTATCATGCAGCGAGCTTCGTGCTGCTGGGGAGTGGCCTATGTCATCTGAGAATCAGAACCTTCCGAGTTTCATGAAATGGGAAGAGCTGGCCTCTCTGGTCGGTTCGCTCCGTACGCGTTCTCTGGTGGCGCGTCCGAAGACGGTCGAGCAGGTCCGCGAGGCGCTGGCCTACTGTCGCGATAACGGCATGACGGTCTGTGCTCGTGGCGCAGGGCGCGGCTATGGCGATCTGGCCATGAACGACGGCCAGGCGCTGCTCGACATGAGCGGTATGAACCGCATTCTCGACTTCGATGAAGAGAAGAAGCAGATCACGGTCGAGGCCGGTACTCGGCTGGTGGACATCTATCAAGAGGTTCACTATCGCCAACTGACCCTTCCCGGCAGTCCGACCGAATCTCACTCCAGTGTCGCCGGCGCGATCTGCGCTAACGTCAACGGCAAAGACGGCTGGCGTTACGGCAACTTCTCCCATCAGGTTGTTTCTTTCAAGTTTCTTCTTGCCGATGGTGAGATCCTGACGATCGACCGCGAAAATGAACTGTTCAATGCAGTCGTCGGCGGCATCGGGTTGCTGGGGATCATCCTGGAGACGACACTGCAGCTGCATTCGATCCCGTCGCCATGGGTCGAGATCAATCGTATTCCAGCCGCGAACGTCGATGAACTCCTCGCGACGATGGCCAAGATTGAAAAGACGCACGACGCTGC
>JAAESQ010001303.1 GCA_024229275.1 bacterium
GGAGGGCTTCTCCAGTTGCTGCGCATGTCCTGGCCATCGTGCCGTCGCTACCACCCCGCCGAAGTGGAGCAGCCGTCTCAATCAGCGTTCGGCTGCCCATGCGGCCTTCGCCCTCCGGTTGTGGGCTCGGCCTTCGGGGCTCCGCACTTTCGAGGCCACCGCTGCGTTCACTTTTGTTACGGCCCAATGACTCGCACCCTCCCCATGGGAGGCTTCGTCGATAGGCTTCAGGACTTTGGTTTCCCGCCACCCTGCTACCCAAGCTACGGGGCTGCTGATTCTTTCCCCGGCAGGACTAACTCCTGCTGAACATGCCAGCCTTCGCTGGACACACAACCGGACAAGCGGCTTTCCCACATCCGGCTCTTCACTCAAACATTCAGCTTCGGGCTAAACGGGTTCATGTGCGCTTTCGCCTTCACACCTATCCGTGTTCGATTTGTGCTCACAGTGTTCTCACGCCTTGAATCGTGGCTGTGTTTCTTCTTTCACGGACGTTCGAGCGCGGGAACCTTCACTCCACGGGGATTAGCCGTTTCATCGCTACACCGGTTCCCGTCCCGCTACAAAGACCCCATTTGAACCACTCCTGTTACGTTGCGCATACATACTCGGGCACCGCTGCCCAAGAGGGTCTCTGCACGCCAGGATTGCTCCATGACTGTTGTTCGACTCGATGCTGTCTGAGACCCCGGGGGCTCGTCAGTCACTGTCCATAGTGTGATCTGACGCATGGCTTGCGCGTAGGTCAACACGATCAGCAGGCACCCAAACTTTCCCGTTCTCGGGGCTATGTGTCAGATTCAGCGCTCGCACGCTTCACCTCGTCGAACACCCACTGCCAGAGGCAGCGGTTCCGGGCGGTTGGATCGACCTTACCCAGGAAGGCTTCTCATATGCTTATACTGTTCGCATACTTTCCTCCTCAGTAATGGCTCAGAGCCTGGTTAACTGACCATACGAGCATTGGGGCCGCCGATTTCTCCTGATCATGCTACACAGATTGAACGCGATATGATTCACTAGCTATAGTCGGTGTCCATCACGTCGTCTTGATAATCTGGAAAGGATCCTGTCATGATCGAAATCCCGAGCCTTAGACCGGAGTCGCGCTACGGAATTCCCACGTCCGACCTGTTACTGTTCAACCGGCAGTACGTCGTTGGATATTCCTATCTGTTTCGTCAGCCCCGATGGGCGATGCA
>JAAESQ010001304.1 GCA_024229275.1 bacterium
AGCATCGCCCACGTGGCGGGATCGCCCAATCCAGAGAATCAGTGCCCCGAGAGTGGCTACTGCCCCGAGCGTGAGTAGGCGCCTCTTCAAGGCGAAGACTCCTCGTCACTACGGCACAACATAGTTGCAAGCCAGGGAGCGGCCAGTTCGTTGATGATGACAGCAAGAACAGCCACGCTCGCTACGGTATCTCTCACGGGATCCGGTGCGAGCAATTCGTACTCGACGATGATCGCAACTGCCATCCCGGATTGCGATACGAGCCCCAAGCCAATCCACGGCGTTGGTGGATGGCGCTCTGCCAATCTGCGCGTTGCAATTCGTCCACCGACAGTTTTGCCCACAAGCCGCACCATCACCAGAATCAATGCGGCACCGACAATCACCCAGGAGGGTGGGCTCCACATTGCACCAACCAGCACCAGCAGCAGCAGGTACAGGAATCGTTCACCTCGCGCCATCAGGTCCATCACTCGTCCGCGCACCGATCGGACATGGGCCAGGTTGGCAACGGTTGCACCGCCAACACAACCAACAAGAAGAATCGACAGTCCCAATCCCAATGCGACCCCACTCGCCAAAGCGATTATGCCGATCAGATAGAGTCCTAATTCCGGCTGGCTGGTGCGGGTTAGAGTGAGCGACACAAAGATCCAGGCGCTTAGCAGTCCCAGACAGACTGCGACAACCAGCCATTGAATGGACCACGGAAGGCTGTCAGATCCCAACGGATGCACCGCCAGCAGAGTCATCGCACCACCGAACAGCAACACACCACCCACCGGGTCAAGACTCGAAATG
>JAAESQ010001305.1 GCA_024229275.1 bacterium
GTTGGCTGTCGATCTTCATGACAGACAGGTTCGTTTGGCTGAACGCTGGATCTACCTCGTGCCGATTTGGGTGGCCCTGATTGTCGCTACTACGACGATTGTCGCCAAGGTGCTTGAACAACGGTTTGGTGGCTGACCAACCAGTGCCAGATCAAGAACGATTTCTTTGGGTGCCAAGCCCGCGACAGGTGTGACAACTCGAGTGCTCCCTTAGCAATTTCTGTGTGTGCCTGCTCAGACGCCACCACTTCTTGTCGGCCAGAACATGAATTAGAGCAGATTCGCGGCAGGCAACCGGGAACTCGAACCGATGAAATCTGTCAGCCTCGCGCTTGCTAGGCCACAAAGAAGCCACGGCTCTGGCGGGGACCCATCATCCAGTCCCTCTGGACGTGTTATCGTTCCATCAAGCACGAGGACAACAGGAGGAGATCATGGCGAGAGTTCTATCGCTTTTTCTGTCCATGGTGTTCCTCACAGCCCCAGCGATCCTCAATGCCCAGGAACCGGCCCCCGTCAATACCGAGCCTGAGAGCGCCCCGTCTAGCATCGAGGAACTGCTGGCGCGGATTCAGGAGATCCTGGACGAGGAGAAGATTCCCGGCGTATCCATTGCACTAGTCTCGAGGGAGGGGATCATCTGGGCCGGCGGTTTAGGTAAGGCGGATGTGGTAAATGACATCGAAGTCACGGGCGAGACCTTGTTTCGCGTCGGTTCCATCTCGAAGAGCTTCACAGCACTTGCCGTAATGACACTAGTGGAGCGGGGTCAGATCGACCTCGATGCGCTGGTTCGAGACCTGGCTCCCGAGATCGAGTTCTCTAATCCTTGGGCTGAGACGCATCCCGTCACAGTCGCCACCGTCATGGAGCATACGACCGGGTTCGACGGGATTCACTTTCGGGACTACGCAGCCGTGGATGATCCCGACATCACCGTGCGGCAGGGCCTCGCGTTCAACCCGGGCTCCCGCGTCAGCCGTTGGAAGCCCGGGACCCACATGTCGTACTGTAACGCCGGTCCCCCCATTGCGGCTTTCATTCTAGAAAAGGCCTCCGGGAGAACGTTTGAGGACTACGTTCGCGAACACGTTTTCGACGTACTCGGTATGGAGAACTCGACCTTCCATTACCCTGGCAACGCATCCTTGATGGCCAAGGGATACCAAGACGACGGGGAAACAGAGGCGCACTACGACCACATAACCATCAGACCTTCTGGCGCTCTGAATACAAGCTCCAAAGAAATGGCCCGCTACCTCCGAATGATGATCAATCGCGGCACCCTCGACGGTGTTCAGTTGCTGACACCGGGATCGATCACCAGAATGGAAACACCCACGACCACCCTTGCAACCCGAGCTGGCTTCGACTACGGCTATGGCCTCGGCAACTATGGTTCAATCGTCAAAGGACACCTTTTCCAAGGCCACGACGGTGGTATCACCGGCTTCGCCTCCATTAGTGCGTACTCCTCCGACCTGGGCCTTGGGTATTTCATCTCAGCCAACAAACCCAGCGGCAAGACCAGGGAGATTGCAGAGCTCGTCGGCGGCTTTCTGACCTCCAAGACCACTCCGCAGCAAGGACCAACGGCAACTCTCCCATTGGATGAATTGAAAGCGATCACGGGTTTCTACCAGGACGTGACCCCGAGAATGCAGATCACGCATGTCGTAACCCGATTCCTCAAACTTCAGAGAGTCACTCAAGCGGACGGGAAGCTCTTCGTGAAGAGGGTTTTTGGAGGAAAGAAGAAGGAGCTGATTCCGGTCACACCTAAGAGCTTCCGGTTCGAGGACCAGCCCGTCGCGACAATGTTCAACGTCGAAGATGAAGAGGGCAATCAGATTGCCCAGTGGGGCGTGCGAGGTAATTACAAGAAGACCCCGGGATTCTGGATTTTCCTTCAGGTCGCAGCCGCGATCAGCTCGTTTCTGCTGATGCTCTCAGCAGTTCTGTTTGCTCTCGTGTGGGCGCCGGCCAAGGCCTTCGGTAAGCTGAAATCCATACCCCTCCAGGCGGTACTCATTCCGCTGCTGGCATCGCTTTCCCCGTTCGCGTCGCTGGTGCTGCCGATGGTCGTGAGCTCTGATCTGATCTCCGATCTGGGAAATCTCTCGCCCGTGTCCCTCACCATCTATCTCGGCACGCTGGTGTTCACGGCGCTGACGATTTTCAGCTTCTACACTTCTTTGCGCGCATATTCACCGAAACTGGGTCGCTTTGTCCGGGCGCACGCGATCCTCGTGACCCTGGCCTGCACTATCGCCCTGATCTACCTATGGAGCTACGACATCATCGGACTCAAGACCTGGGCATACTGACACACGGGCGCACGAGGGCACTCAGGCTTCGCCGAGCTAGGGTTCAGGGAATACCTGACGGGCACCCGGGTATTCGTGTTTCTTCTCTACGGCGGAAGACCGTCAGCCTTGACCTCTTATCGAGACACCGAACAGAGAACTGAGACAAGTATCGGGCCTGAACGGCGATTTGGCTCTGTGGCTGCCGATCGGCTGATAGCTACCTTGCAGCGATGTGCTCACATTCGGCGCGGTGCCAGGCACGCTGATGGCGCATGAGAGAATGGAAATGGAATGCACTGTAAGGGGTTGTCTCAATTTTTGAGGTGCGTTAGGGAGGGTACTCACGCGTAACAGAATGGTGATGGTTCTCGTTTGCTTGCTCACGCTAGCGTATACGGTGAGTGGGTAGGAACAATCGCAAGAAGCGCCGCCGAATGAACCGTCTCCTCTTCGAATCGTCTATCCCCTCGAACTCGCGGTGCTCGATCCCCATCTCGATATCAGCTTCATTAACACTTCGGTGCTGAGTGACCTCTACCAGAAGCTGGTCACTTTTAATCCTAGCGGGCAGCTGGTCGCCGAACTGTCCGAACGATGGGATAACCCGGATCCCAGGACCTGGCTGTTCCATATTCGGACTGGCGTACGGTTCCACGATGGGCGAACCCTCAGCGCCGCCGATGTGGTGGCAAGCTTGCGTCGTGCCCAGAGCCACCCTCTGAGCGAAAAGGGCGCGTTCATGGCCACGGTCGAGACGATCGAGGCTGCGGGGGAAGATGTCGTCAAGCTGAGGACGCGTTCTCCGGATCCGACCCTGCTCAACAAGCTTGCCTCGGTGCCGATTCTCCCGGCAGACTCCCCAGAGACAGTCAAGGAACCGATCGGGACGGGGCCGTACCGATATGTTGGTTTCGACCCGGGCGTCCGCCTTCGCATCACCGCGTTCAAGGACTACTGGGGTCAGCAGCCGGCAGAATCCGATGTGGAGGTTTTCTTCGTCGAGGATGCCGATGCACGCGCCAGAATGTTGATCGAGAACAAGGCAGATCTGATCGGTGAGCTGCCCGTCGGTTCTGTTGATCAGATCGAAGGCGATGCGGACCTCTGGGTGGGGTCGTACCTCGGGAGTGCTGTTTTCTATCTGGCCATCGATCGGACCAACCCGTTGTTTCGAGACCTTCGGGTACGTCAGGCGATCGACCATGCTCTGAACAGGGAGTAGCTCGTCCGGCCGGTCAGATATTTGGACCCCGGACTTTCGGTTACACTGCCGATCTTCAGCCGGTCAAGGCAGATCTAGGTAAGGCGCATTTGCTTCTTACGAGTGCAGGATTTGAGATCGGGCCGGAGGCCACTCTTCATCACACTTCAAACAGAACCGCGCTCGCGAAGGCAGTGGCAGATCAGCTGAACACAGCCGGCTTTCAAATCCGCACCCAGAGCCACAGTTGGCCGGACCTGCTAGAGATCATTAACCGCAAGGAGGCCGAGCTCGTCCTGATCGGTGAGAACAACAACACGATGGATGGCGGTTCGTTCTTCGACACGGTCGTGCACTCACCCGCAGAGGACAAGGGGCTTGGTAGTTACAACTTCAACCATTTCTCGGATCCGCAGGTTGACAGCTTGATCGAGCAGGCCGGGCGCGAAATGGATGCATCGAAGCGCCTCGTGCTGTTGCAAGAGATCAACCGGCTCATTGCCCAGCACTGTGTCCTGTTGCCACTTGCCTGGCGAATGGAGCTTTACGGTCTGAGACGCGACCTCAAATGGGCGCCGCGCGCCTATGGGACGCTCTCTGCCTATGAGATGAGTAGGTACAGGTAGCTCAGGTAGCTTGGGTGCCACGTGAGCCTCATGCAAAACTCTCAGTTATGTCATTCAGA
>JAAESQ010001306.1 GCA_024229275.1 bacterium
CCAACCACGAGAGCTCGGGTAGAGGCTTTTGTGATCGGTTGTCGGTTGCTTGCGGGGCCAATTATCGCTCCCTTCCCCTGGCGCTGGTGTGTGCCTAATTGGGTCTCTCTGTGATCCACGCGCGACCTTATCGGCCCCAGGGAAAAGGGAAAATCGAGCGCTTTTTCAGATCGTTACGCGGACAGCTGCTGACCCGCCTGACCCCCGAGGACACCCAGAGCCTCGAGGCACTCAATCGCCGACTGCACGTCTGGCTGCAAAGCGAATACCATCACTCGCCCCACCGCGGCCTCGAGGGGCAAACCCCACTGGAGCGCTGGGCACAGACCGCCGCGGAGGTGCGCTTCCCCGAGACCGGTCTCGATCTCGATGAGCTGTTCTTGTTCGAGACCACACGCAAGGTGCAGAAAGACCGAACCGTCAGCCTCAACGGCACTCTCTACGAAGTCGATGCCGCCCTCGTCGGCGAGCGGGTCACTCTGCGTTACGATCCAGCCGCACCCGCCAGCCGGCCCATCCAAGTCTGGCACGATAGCCGCCAGATTCAGTTAGCCAAGCCCGTGGATCTGTACGCCAACTGTTTCGTCAAGCGGCATCGTCCCTCCTCGACCATCGATCCCGACACGCCAGCCCCCCAACCCGCACCTTCCACCCTGAAATTGTGTGGCCTCAGTGATGAGGATTCATCCCGGGAGAAAAACTGATGTATCGCAAACACTTCGCCTTGACCCATTTCCCCTTCGATCTGAATCCACAACCCGATGAGCTGTTCGCCTCCGCCACCCTGGCCGAGGCCGAGGCGCGGCTGAAACATCTGCTGGAACTGCGCGCCATCGGCCTGGTCACCGGCGAGGCCGGCTCCGGCAAGACCACCGTCTGCCGTAAGGTCGCCTCGGGCCTTCATCCCGGTCTGTATCGGGTCTTCTACGTACCCCTGTCCACCGGTAACGTCATGGATATGTACAAATCCATCGGCTGGGAACTGGGACTGCCCACTGAACGTAACCGCGCCAGTGCCTTTCGCATCATCCGCGCCGAGATCACACGCCTCACCCTGGAAGCCAAACAACGCCCGATCCTGATCGTGGATGAAGCTCATCACCTCAGAAATGAGGTGCTGGAGGATCTACGGCTTCTGACCAACTACGAAATGGATTCTCAGAATCGCCTGTGCCTGCTCCTGGTTGGGTTGACCGAGTTACGCCGGCGCTTGAGCATGGCCGTGCATGAATCCCTGGCCCAACGCATCGTGGTGCGTCACCATCTTGGCGGACTGACTCGCGATGAATTGCCCGACTACCTCACCCACCGCCTGCGCCTGGCCGGCTGTGAACTGCCGCTGTTCGAACCCGCCGCCGTCGAGGCCCTGTTCCAGGCCACTCAGGGCATGCCCCGTAAGGTCAATCGCCTGGCCCACTATGCCCTCACCAGTGCCGCGCTACAAAAAGCCAAAGCGGTCTCCATCGACCATCTCCAGGCCGCCCTCGAGGAGGTGACACCATGAATAAACAAAACGCCGGTCTCACCGCCGCCTACCTCCCCATCAGCACGCTAACGATCCCGCAACACTGGTCTGCCGAGCAGGCCATGAGCGTCTGGGAGTTCCTCGATGAAGTGGCTCGGTGCGTCTGGGATCGCTATGAGCTGCAACTGGTAGAACTGATAAAGGCTGATCTCGACCAGGAACCGCCCGATCAACCCGACCTGTTCGACCCCCACGATGATCTACCCGACTTCTGATTCAGCTATCCCAGAAAAAACGCCGCTAAAAAAGCCCCGGCAGGAACGCACCTGCCGGGGCTTGGATGTCGCTCGGCACAAGATCCCATCCGTGGATCTTCCTTGTACTGCCGGGTCTTCCATGACTGCCTTCAATGGCGACGCCTCAATACTGCCTCAATCAAATAAGAATTTCAATCCTAAAAGAGAGCTCTACTCACCACCAGAACAGAGGGGGTAGGTAGGCACTCTCTTGTAAACAACACCAACATCATCTCTTCGATCATCACCTGCAGGTCTAAAACACATGCCATGCCTGTTGGAATCAACACGCTAATCCACCATCCACAACTTTCTCACCGGACCCAGCAATGTGGGAAATCTGTTGCTTTCCATTCAACAATAATCGTAGAAGCTGGCGGTGAATTAATTTTCGGAACAACACGTAGTCTCGCCGCCCGATGACCGTACTGCGGTCGCAGCTCTCGAGCATCGACTTCACTTGTTCGGGAGCGAGCGACTTTGGCAACCCCGACAAACGCCAATGCATGACCGGTAGCACCGCACTGGCGAGATCGATGGGGATATCCCCACGCTGATACAAGAAACGCAAGAAGCTCCGCAGTGCGGTCACGAGTAACTTGGCGCGGCTACGACTGAGACGCTGAGTATGGCGCAGAATGAACTGGTTGGCGTCCTGAGCAACCAGTCTCTCGAGCTGGATTGTCTCCGTCCCAAAACGTTCAGTGAGAAAGGTGTGAACGGTGGGCAGATAGTTCTTTACCGTTGCCGAGGTCAGACCACGCTCGCGAACGAGGAATCGTTCATAGGCCTGTTCCATCCGCCCCATCGCACTGTCGCTGCGCAGGCTTGAAGGGGCAGCGGGGATCCGGTCGTTCGCACGTAAGTAGCTCAGCAATTGCCGGCAGGTCGTTGCTTCGCGTTGCGTGGTCCGTCGTGGTCCACGAGCCATCAAGAAAGCTCTAACCCGCTGCTC
>JAAESQ010001307.1 GCA_024229275.1 bacterium
AGCACGGAGATATCGTTGCTTTCGACGTTGGCGGCCACCAGATCGGAGGCGCCGTCGTTGTTGAAATCGTCGATCGCGACGGACGCGGGAAGCATTCCCACTTCATAGGGAACGTCAGGGCTGTACGTCCCGTCCTCGTTGCCCAACAGGACCGACACGCTGCCGTTGCCGACTTCGTCGTCTGCGAACAGGTCGACGTTCAGGTTCGCGGTGACGACGTCCGAGACTCCATCGTCGTTGAGGTCGCCAACAGCAATCGCCATCGGCCACTCTCCGACGGGAAACTGTTCGCCCGGAAAAAGCCCATGCGGGTTGGGCGGCGCGGCATTAAGAAGCATCCGCTGCTCAAGCGGTTCGAGTGTCAACCTCCGAAATCGGAAACAGTCGAGTCGCCTCTTCAAGATGGATCGAGTGACATGACGGCCGGGACCACACTTGCTACCCATGGCTTCACCCCTAGTCCTTAAACAAGCGAATGGCGATGGCTAATTCGGTGGATGGTTTGAGTGGCAACGTGGGCGCAGCCGACCAGATCGGCGTCGGGTGTTGCCGTGGGGGCCGTCGGGTTGTGATTTGCTTCATCTCGGAACTCGGTTGCACTTCGGTGCGGTGGAAGGTCGCGGCGGACCGGAGCATCCAGACTCCGGCTTCGTGTTCAACTCCGTCAACATCGCAACACGGTCGAGAGTCGGAAGATAATGGGCAAATGCGGATTGTAACTGAGCACCCGGTAGATCAACTTGCGGCCGGCACGGATGATCTGGCAGGGAATCTTGATAAACGCGTTAAGGAAAGTCCGAAACTCCATCCGCAGCACGCGATGCTTTTCGGCCTGATGTTTTTCGCGCCAACGGCCCTTCTCCGGCAAGCAGAGTGCCCACCAGGCCTTAAAGTTCCAGGCCAGCGACGCCATCACCATATAGGCCCAATTGCTCACGAGGTTATCGACCGGAGCCGACAACGCCCGCACCCCGCCGGACAACTGGGCGATCAGGTTCTCCTGATCGCAACGGGCGTTGGCCTCGAAGATCACGTCTTCCGCATCGGTCGCCCAGTCGTTGGTGATGTAGAAGAAGTAGCGGATCTCTGGGAACAACCGCTTTTGCCCCTTCTTGTGTGCGATCGTCTTGCGAACCACGACCATGCGATACGGCTGGTTGCACTCGCCGGGCTGATACTCGAACTCGGCGTAGTCTTCCCGCTCCAACTCGAGCGTTTCGAACTCGCGGCGTCGGACGATCCGCTGCTTGACGTTGACTGGCTTGCTGCGCGCTTCGGTCTGAACTTCGTAGCGTGGCGGTCGCAGCACCTTGCGCCAGGCCGTTTTCGGCAGATTGTCCGCGATTTCCTCCAGATTTGGCATCGCCTTGTAACCGAAGTAGAAAGTTACGTCGTCTTCGTCCCAGGCGTCGAGCTTATCGGATTGGCTGAAGGCCGTGTCGCCGCGGAGCACGACTTGGCGGAAGCCCGCTTTTCGGCACACGGCGATCGCCTGGTTGGCTTCCTCGGCCGCTCCCTCGTGGCTGGGGCGATTTCCGCTGCGGTTGACCAGACGCAGCACCTCGCCCGTTTCGGCCAGCGAGACCACCAGCGGATGGTAACCCCAGGTGCCTTTGTAGGAGATGTCCATTCCCTGCTTGCACTCGCCGGTGGTGATTACCAGCGTGCCGTCCATGTCGATCGTGGCCCGGTCGAAGAACTTCTTGGGCTGCCGTGCCCAGACGTTCAACCGCGCGTCGTCGATGGCTTGCATCAACGCATGGACGTCGGTCTCGGCAAATCGTCGGCAGAAGTCGCCGGCCGTGGTGGGATCGGGAATTCGCTCGGTACCCAGGGCGTCGAGGAAGACCTCGTCGTTGCGTCGCAGTTCGATGTCCTCCAGCCGGACGCCGTCGCACATCGCGTTGTAGGCCAAGTTCAACACGTGATCCGACTCGTGGTAAGGGCGATGGATCTTCAGCAAATGCAGACGGTGATTGATGGCGTCAACCAGCCCGGTCTGCTCGGCCAGTCGATGGACCAGTCCGATTCCTCCGGTACCGATAGCCCGGACTTTATCGGCCAGTTCGACGTGCAGATTGGCCGTCTGAAACATCGGCTTTCCCCGGTCTTCGCTGGCCCCGTCCAACCGCCGCTCGACTCGCCGCTTGGCATTCCGCAGACGATTCTGTATATTAGCGTTCACTCGAAATCCTCCTTGCGCCCGGGTCAAAGGTTATGTGTTACGTCCTTTAGACGCCGGAAAACACGGAAGGTTTCGAGTTTTTCATGCAATCAATGTGAAAAGTTCGCTTGGTTAAGGACTAAGCCTTGCCGCTCTGCAAATGGTTAAGGCGGGAGACGATCCCGAGCGAACGCTCAAGCTGCGTCGCTATATCCTCGGATTGTCGCTTGTCGCGTTCACGGCGAACACGTCGGCTTACCTCCGGCAAGGATGTTGCCTGGTGATTGACCCTGACAAGCCAAGCACTTGTTCCGAGGTCTATCGCGACGGTCGCCGTGAACCATCGAAGCTCTCGCACAAGGAGGCACTGGCTTACGCAGAGGCGGCTGCTGAGGGATTCGGCGTCGGCGAAGACCGTACTGTCCAATTCGATAAGCAGAAAGCCAAGGCTGACGTAAAGAAGAAGGACAAGTAAGGGAGACCGATATGTCCAAGCAACTCTGCATCTCGGTGACGCTCC
>JAAESQ010001308.1 GCA_024229275.1 bacterium
AGAATTGCCATAATTCGTCCTTCCACTCGGGACTTGCGGGCCATACCCAGCGCAGCCACCCCGAACATCGGTTGCGGAATGACCGCTCGCGCGATGTCGAGTAGGTGACTCGCATAGGTGCTCGCTCGCGTGCCGAGCGCTATGACCTCCTCATCACAGGCGAGCTCCTGCTCCGTATGGAGCCGATGCAACGCCCACCACGAGAGGGGGTTAAACCAATAGATTGCGGCAGCAAGACGGGCCAGCATACGAAGCGGCCAGTCGAACCTTGCCACGTGAACGAGCTCGTGCATCAGCACGACCTCTCTTCGTTCTCGGATCCAGTTTTCGGATCGCTTTGGAAGCAGCACTACCGGACAGCGCCAGCCCCAGGTCGCGGGAGCCGAGATCTCCGAACTTACAATCACCTGGATTGGTCGGCGGACTCCAACCCTACGCGCAACTCGCTCAAGCAGATCACCCCAACGCGCTTCACGCAGTGGTTGACCCCGGCGCACCAGTGTCCAGACGCGCAGCCAACCGACTGCCTGCCACAGTAGGACAGCGGTAAGTCCGCACAGCCATGTGGCTAGCATCAGACCCGCCAGGGAAATGCGTGAGGGCGACGCGGCCGCGATCGGTTGATTCGCCACTTCCCCAATTTTCGGCCCGACTACTCGGGAGGATTCACGATGGACCAGTGACTGAGAAGGATGTCCAAAAAGCTCAGGTTCGAGAAGTTGCGGCGCGACCTCAGGCCGAAAGGCACTGAGCTTAGTCGCAACACTGTGAGGCAGTGGCACGTCCCACCGAGGCATGAGCTTTGTCGCTGCAGGGAAGAGAATCACTCCCGCAAGAGCCATGCTCCACACCACCGCACGAATCCGCGCAGGAGCCCGCCGCAGTATCAGCACCACAACCGCTGCGCAGACCAGCAGGCCGGCAGCCTTGAGTGCGCTTTCGCCAAGGATCTGCGATAGCGTGAGTGTCACTTCAACGTCCCTCCTTGCGGGCCGCCTTGATCATCGCAGCAAGCCTCGCCAGGGCCTCGGGATCGAGATCGTCGCGCTCAAGATCGAGTAGAGCTGCAACCGCACCCTCGGCCGATCCATCGAAGAAAGTGCGCACCACCCGCCTCAAAGCGGTCGTCTGCGCCTCTTCTCGAGGCACCGTAGGAAGAAATACGTATCGCGGCCCATCCTGTTCATGCCGGAGATAGCCCTTTTCCTCCAGTACCCGCAACATGGCGCGTACTGCCGAATAGCTCGGTGGATCGGGGAGTCTGTCGAGCACCTCGTTCGCCGTCGCGCGACCCAGTTCGTAGACGATGTCCATGATCTGGCTTTCTCGGCGACTGAGATGCGTTGGCAGCTGAGAGTCCATTTGACCTCCAGATTCAATTCGGGGGCGCCTCCCGAATGAGGTGCTGAAAATTTAGCACCCTGCTAAAAATCTAGCACCTGATCTGTCGATCGTCAAGGCCTTGAGGTCAAACATGCATGACAGACTCTACAATTCAGCGCTATTGCGCCAGCCTATCTATGCTGGACTGCCTCTCTGTGCGCGCCATGATGGCACCCTTTCGATTCTCACAGAGCGAGCGCACTGGCGACTCACCTGGCACCCGCTTCGCATGGAAGTG
>JAAESQ010001309.1 GCA_024229275.1 bacterium
ATTGACAGACACGGGCCTAAGACTGGGGAAAGCCGTTGCATGAATAGACCCCTCTGTCCCGCCTGACTCTGCGTCCCCGCGTCTCTGCGTTTTCTCTTCTTCTCCCAAGGACTGAGCAATTGTGGTGCAGGCTTCCAGCCCGCTCTCATTCCTAACTGAACAGTATTGAGGCTAGCCCGCATATTGGGTTAACCAACTGCTTTGGGCTAGCAAATACGAGGGAGTTCACTGCCCGAGAGCAGATCGAGTGGGCGTTCTCCGCCGATGGTTGTCTCCAGTACGACAGGCGCCTGCTGAACATCACGGGCCGCCACGCTGCCGACTACGGCAGCCCCCTGAGCAGATTCATAGCCCTGTAAAACTTCGAGAGATCGAGTGGCGTCTTTGGCGGCTACCCACGCCAGAAAACGGCCCTCGCATGCAAGGCTGAGCGGATCCAGGCCCAAGAGTTCACAGGCGGCTCGAACCTGAGGTCGCACCGGAATCGAGGATTCCTTCAAGACGATTCTCTTGCCGGAACGTTCAGCAACCTCGTTGCAGACCGCAGTCACGCCACCGCGAGTTGGATCATGCATGGCATGGACATCAATGCCAGAGCCGACCAATGCCTCGGTGAGGTGGTTGACCGGAGCTGAATCGGATTGCAGGTCGTTGCTTTCGAGACCATGTCGAGCTGCCATGATCGTCGCTCCATGATCGCCGAGCGGACCGGAAGCGATGATGACGTCGCCTTCCTCGATGAGGTCGTCACTCAGTTGCAGGCCCGGCGGAATGACTCCGAGACCGGCCGACACTGCGTAAATGCCATCTCCTCGCCCTTTTGGCACCACTTTAGTGTCACCAGCCACAACCGAAATACCCGCCGCGGATGCGGCTTCGCGGGCGCCCTGCAGACATGCATTGATGAGTTCGGCGTCCGCTCCCTCCTCCAGAATCAGGGCCCAAGTGAGCCAGAGCGGTCGTGCTCCCGCCACTGCGAGATCGTTGACTGTTCCACAGATACTGAGATGTCCGAGGTTGCCTCCCGGAAATATAGGCGGGTCGACTACAAATGCGTCGGTTGTCATCGCGGGTCGGCCGGCGGGCAGTTCTGGCAGAATCGCAGAATCTGAAAGAGGTTTGAGAAACTGGTTCTCGAGGGCCGGGAAGATACTGTCTTCGATGAGTTCACGAGTGAGTCGCCCCCCCGATCCATGGGCGAGCAGAACGCGATCGAAAGCCCGTTTCATGGTCTGGATCCTCCGGGAAGCGAGGCGCCGGTGGGTGGGTTGTTTTTATCGCGCCACAGACCGTGACGGTGCCAGGCGGCGCACGTCCCTTCGCTTGAGACCATACAGGCTCCAACAGGGGAGTCGGGCGTGCACGCGGCCCCAAATAGTGGGCATTCTGGGGGATCGATCACTCCGCGGAGTACATCACCGCAACGACATCCGGTCGGTTCGACCGGTTCGGGAAGGTCCGCCGGAAGCAATGTCGCATCACAATGCTGCCATTCGCTGCGCAGAGCCAGACCTGAGCGTGGAATGACGCCAAAGCCTCGCCACGAACAATCTGCCGGTTCGAAGAAGCGATCAAGTATCGCCTGTGCCGCTGGATTTCCTCCTGGGGTGACCACTCTCTGATAGAGGTTCGTGATCTTACCGACTCCGGAGCTGGATCCCTCAACCAGATGCAGGACGCCTTGCAGTACATCTGCTGGGGTGAAACCGACAACGACGCCAGAGACTCCGTACTCATCGGCCAGGAACTGGAAGGTATCCGAGCCCGCGATCACCGAAACATGGCCGGGCAGAATGAAGCCGTTCACCTTGAGTTCGGGATCCTCAACCAAGGCGCGCATCGGTGGTGGCATGATCTTGTTGCCGGGGAGGATCATGAAGTTAGAAATATTCTCGGCTTCAGCCTCAGCGAGGGCGGCAGCACTCGTCGGCGCGGTGGTTTCGAATCCCACTGCCAGAAACACGACGCGCAAATTCGTGTTCGACCTGGCCTTTGCGAGTGCGTCGCGCGGCGAGTACACGATTTCGACGTTGGCTCCCTCTGCGCGCGCCTGCTCCAAAGACACCGTGCTCGATGGCACTCGCATCAGATCACCAAATGTCATCACCAGGGTCTGCGATTGGTGGGCGAGGGCGATAGCTCGATCGAGGTAGTCGACTGGGGTCACACAGACCGGACACCCCGGGCCCGAGATTAGGCGTACGGAATTTGGGAGTAACTTGCGCAGCCCGGCGGCGGCGATGCTGTGCGTATGGGTGCCACAAACCTCCATGAAGGTATGCGTTGGCCCTTCAGTTGGAGCAGCGTTGACTATCTTCTGGATCAGGGTCTCGACAGCTTGAGGATCACGAAAGAGATCGTGAACCATTACAGATCCTCCATGTTGTCAGCATACTTACGTAAGAGGGCCAGCGTCTTTTCCGCCTCCTCCGCATCGACCTTACCGATAGCGTAACCAGCATGAATCAGGAGATGCTCGCCAACCTCACAATCGTCGCAGAGCATGAGAGATATGTTTCTTCGAATGCCGTCAATCTCGACGATTCCGTCGAGTTCGCCGCGTTCAATGAGCTTCATCGGTATCGCGAGACACATGCATTCCCCCAACAGTGAGGCGTTTTACTGAGGCATCCCTGCAAGGCCTTTTCTTGGGATGGCGTCGAGTATTCTGAACGGATCATACCGCAGGACCGGAGGAGATTCGCCATGATGGTCAGCACTCCTGCTGAGTCGGAATGGTATCTCGAGCCAGGGCGACAGCGCCGATCGCTGCCTGGCCATAGGACAGCCCACCATCTCCCGCAGGAAGGCGACGGGGGAGTAGAGCGGTCAAGCCATTTGCTTTGAGCAGATTCGACATCTGCTTCCGCAACAGCCTGTTCACCATGCATCCTCCACCGAGAGGGACACTGCGAGCGAATCCGTCTTCGACAAGTGAGAGCGTCAACTTCGTGGAGAGTGCCGCAAAGGTCGCGTGAAAACCCGCGGCGACGACAGCGCGATCTTTGCCTTGTCCTACGCGCTCTGCAGCAGCGACAAGAAGCGCCGCTCCGGGCAATTGGAGGACGCCTTTGCCGTTGTGTACGAGTTGCAGTTCAGACCATGGTTCCAAGGCGTCGAGACGAGTGGTTGCCAGTGCCTCAAGTCGAGCCGCTGCCTCTCCCTCCCATCCGTTTTGGTCGCAGCCTGCAATCAGCGATCCCGCGGCTTCGAACAAGCGTCCGGCGCCGGAACTCAACGGCCAAGCGGGACTCTCGGCGATCCGCAGTAGATCCGTAAGGCGCTCACCAAGACGGTGTTCGTACTCAAGTTGACAGAGCAGATCAGCTTGGCCGGAACGAGCCAGAACGGCAGCGGCGATCCTCCACGGTTCTTTGACCGCTCTTTCGCCCCCGACCAATGGAAGTGGTTCGAGACTTGCCAGTCGTTGCCACCGGAGGTCACCGTCAAGGCTCAACCACTCTCCGCCCCAGACAGTCCCGTCCGGACCAAATCCAGTTCCATCCAGAGCAACGCCGAGAATCCGTTCGGATGGTGCAGGGAAGCACTCATGTTCAGCAAGAACCGAGGCTATATGGGCGACGTGATGTTGTACTCCTATGCCTTGGGAACCTGTGTCACTGATGCGGCGTCGGGCTGTCCAGGTGCTTGGATAGTCGGGGTGGAGGTCGTGGATAATCAACTCTGGATGAACCTCAAGGAAGCGTTCCAGTCCCTCGATGACTTCGACGTGGAATTCTCGCGCCGATTCTGTGTCCAAATCACCAATGTGCTGGCTCGGGAATGCCTGATCTCCGACAGCAACGCAGGCGGTGACTTGGAGGTGTCCACCAACTGCGAGAAGCGGCCTATCAGAAGCCATAGGCAGGGGCAGAGGTTCCGGAATCCACCCTCGCGATCTCCGAAGCAGATACGGACCGGAGGAATCTGCCCGCACCACAGAATCGTCCACGCGGCGAACGACATCGCGGTCGTGGAATAGGAAATAGTCCACACATTCGGCGAGCCTGTCTGCAGCCTCACGATTTGTGCGACAGATGGGTTCGTCGGAGAGGTTACCGGAAGTCATGATCAGAGGCGGCATTTCGTGCGCACGGAACAGTTCGACGTGCAGAGGAGTCGTCGGGAGCATGACTCCCAAATCGTCAAGGCCTGGAGCGACATCTTCCACAACCTCGCTTGAGTTGCCGAGGCGAGGTGCGAGAGTTACGGGAGCCTTTGGCGAAGAGAGAAGCTGAAGGTCCTCGGTGTCAAGCTGGACTAGTGCCTGTGCGGCCTCAACGTCACGCACCATTACCGCGAACGGCTTGGTTGCGCGACGCTTCTTCCAGCGCAGTCGGGCAACGACATCGATCTCGTCTGCTCTGCACGCGAGCTGAAACCCGCCCAGACCCTTGATGGCAATGATGGAGCCCGCCAACAGAGTTGCACGGGCGCGCTGCATAGCACCGTCACCTTCGGCAAGGAGACCCCCCGCAGAGTTGGTGATCCAGAGCCGTGGGCCACATTGTGGACAACATACGGGTTCGGCATGATATCTGCGATCTTCAACGTCGCGATACTCATGATCGCAGCTGCGGCAAAGCGGGAAGCACGCCATCGCCGTTCGTTGGCGGTCGTAGGGCAGGTCGTGCACGAGTGAGTAGCGTGGGCCACAGTTCGTGCAGGTGGTGAATTCGTAGTGGAACCTCTTGTCCTCTGGATCCTCCATGTCACGCCGGCAGTCATGGCACAGGGCTGCGTCGGGAGGAACGAGTGCTTTGCTCCTACGGCCAAGCTCTGATTCAACGACTTGGAAGTCGATTTGATTCTCTGGGGCAATCTCGGTTGTGTTGACACTGTCGATACGAGCGAGTGGAGGAAGCTCCTCTTCAACGCTGGCGAGGAAAGTATCGAGGATCTCTCTCTCGGCTTCGACTTCGACAGTGGCGCCGTATGGGTCGTTGCACACCGTTCCGCCAAGCCTAAGTTTCCTAGCGATGCGAACCATCGTCGGTCTGAAACCCACTCCTTGAACGGCGCCTGTGAAGCGCACTCGGATACGGCTCATCATCAGTCGGTGCTGGTACTGCTTAGATTCTGGCGCTTGTGATTCAGCTGATCAGTGATGAAGGAGCACCAATCCTTGATTCCTTCCATCGTCTGGGATGAAGTCACAAAGACCCGGCCGGATGGGTTCAGTGTGGCTAAGTGTTCTCGAACTGCCTCAAGATCGAAATCCAAGTGGGGGAGAAGATCGATCTTGGTCACTACCGTCACCTCCGCACGCGAGAAGATTGCGGGATATTTGAAGGGCTTGTCATCTCCTTCAGTGGTCGAGAGAACAGCGATCTTGAGGTCTTCACCGAGGTCGTATCCGGTAGGGCAGATGAGATTACCCACATTCTCGATAAAGAGAATGTCCGTCGGCATAAGCTGTGTATCTGCGAGTGCATCGGAGATCATCCTCGCGTCGAGATGACAGGCGCCACCAGTGAGAATCTGGTGAGCAGGAACTCCCAAGGCTCGGATTCGGTCTGCGTCGCGTTCGGTTTCTACGTCTCCTTCGATGACTGCTGTTCTGACCTGCTTGCCAAGCTCTCCAATGGTGGCCTCAAGAAGGGTTGTTTTACCCGAACCTGGAGACGAGATCAGATTCAGGACCAACGTCCCTGAACTCACAAATCCGGTTCTCAGCGTCGCTGCGTGCTCCTCGTTTGCGGCCAGGGCCTTCTTCTTGACCGTCACCACTTTCTTCATTCGGGGATCTCCTTGTCTTACTCGTCCTCAGTCTCCACCGTCAGTTCCACGATATCGAGCTCTTTTCCTCCGCTGACTTCAAGTGCATTTCCGCACGTTGGACACAATCTGAGCCAAGAACCTTCGGCACGATCAATTTCTTTGTCACACTCGCCGCAGACCTGGCGGCAGGGGTGCCAGTCCACCTCCATCTCCGCCAACTCGTGCGGTCCATCCGCAACCACCGCTTGCCACGCGTACTTCAGCAGATCTGGCTCGACAGCCGACAGTTCACCAATAGCGACTCGCACAACTTCGATGCGAATCCCACCATGGATCACCATCTGCTCCTCACAGTGGCGGAAGATCTCGAGAGCGATTCCCATTTCATGCATTTGGACAGCTTAAACGAGCGGGTTCACACGTGCCAGTTCGGGAGCGGATGAAGGAGGCTGAAAACTCTCCTGACCCTTGGTCGCGCGAAGTTCGTCAGGCGTTGGACAACAGCAGTTCGCTGATTCTGTCGCACGCCTCATCGAGCGAGTTGAGGAGAAGCGGTGAGCAAGCCTCCGAAAACGATTCCATGTACTCAGCCTCGACTCCAACGATCTGGATGACCTCGGGAAGCTGGTATCCGAGCTGACGCCCGAGTTCAACCACGCTGACGAGATCGAGATCGTGCAGTGTTGTGTGGCAACGACGCGACCCGAGGTTTGGCAGATCGCTGATGTCCATTTGCACGACTGTTCCAGGAGCCTTGCCGAGCTGCACAGCATCGACAATCACTACTCGATCGTAGGCTACCAACAGATCGAGGAGTGCCAACCAATCGCAGCTTGCCTCTTCGATGTCGAACGTGGCAGCAAGGGAGAGGCTGCGGAGGTGGCGTACAACCTGGATCCCTATCCCGTCGTCACGGCGGGTTGGGTTTCCGATTCCTAACACCAGGGTGCGCGATTTCACTGTCGCATCTCCCCGATGCAAAGAAGAGATCCGGAGTCGATGCCCACTACCCGGGTTCGCAGGTTCGAGGGGTGCCCGGACGCAGAGCGACGGTGGCCAACTCGATGCATAGTCTTCGACTCCAGTGTACCGGCCATGCTCGTGAACAGAAACTATCTACCGCCCGGCTCCCCGCCAGTTATGTGTGAGAGAAGCAGTCCAAGCTAGAATGAACTGACAGATTCTAGTCGAGAGGAGTTATGAGCGAACCATACGAACCCGTTATTGTGGGATTCCTTTGCAACTGGTGTTCCTATCGCGCTGCCGACCTGATCGGAATGGCCCGCAGGAGCTATTCTCCGAACATGCTTTCGGTGAGGGTAATGTGCACGAGTCGCGTCGATCCCGAATTCGTGCTCAAGGCTTTTCGAGAAGGTGCAGACGGAGTCCTCATCATCGGATGTCATCCAGGGGAATGCCACTACGTTGACGGCAACATCAAGACCTTGCGCCGCACAGTGTTGCTGCGGCAGATGCTCCCACAACTGGGAGTGGAGACCGAGCGTGTCGAGGTGGTTTGGGCGGCTGCTTCCGAAGGGGGCGTGGTTGCGGAAGCAGTTGACCGCATGGTTGAGCGGCTCGCGAAACTCGGCCCGCTGAGCTGGCCAACCTCGGTGCTCGACTTCCAGGATCAGAAGGGTATAGCTGATGGTCCACAAGAAAAGAACGGGTGTTGAGGATGGCCGCAAAGAGTAAGCCCTCGCTAGCCGTCTATGGGGCGGGTTCGTGCGGAGGGTGCGAGGTCTGTTTGCTTAACATCGGTGAGCGCTTGTTGACTGTGAAAAAGGTCTTCGACATCGTCTTCTTTCCGTTCCTCGAAGACTTTAAGCGAGAGACTGTCGCCGCCCTCCCGGACAACTCTATCGATCTCTGCCTCTTCAACGGCTGCATGCGTACATCGCAGGATGAAGAGATGGCTCGGCTGTTACGGGGAAAGGCAAAACTGTTGTTGGCTTTTGGGTCGTGCGCACATGAGGGGTGCATCCCTGGGCTTGCGAATCTCAGCTCAGTCGAGGACATTCTGAAAGCCTCATACCTCGATAACCCTTCAACTGAGAATCCTGACCGAGTCAGCCCTCTTCCGATCAGCCAGGTGGCTGAGGGCGAACTCGCACTGCCTGTCCTTTCTCAGTCGGTGCGGACCTTGGACAGTATCGTGGAAGTGGATTACACGCTGCCCGGATGTCCACCAGAACCGGAACAAGTCTGGACCGTGTTAGAGGAGTTTGTATCGGTGTTCGCCGGTGGAACAAGGCCGCCAGCGAAGGGCTCGGTTCTGGGAGCCAAGGATTTCGCTCTGTGCGACGAGTGCCCTTTGGAGCGCCGCGACGTGCAGATCGATCAATTCGTCCGCCCGCATCAAATTATTGCGGACCCCGATCACTGTCTACTCGAACAGGGTATTGTCTGTTTGGGCGTAGCGACGCGAGCGGGTTGTGGTGCTCTCTGTCCGTCAGTTGCGATGGGATGCAGAGGCTGCTACGGGACTCCCCCCTGTGGCGATGATCAGGGCGCTCGAGTTGTCGCAGCACTCTCGTCAGTCGTCGGTGTCGGTACCGTCGAGGATGACGAAGCCGATATCCGAACATCAATCGAAACCGCCATGGCAACCCTCGTCGATCCTGCGGCGACCTTCTATCGGTTCAGCTTGGCACGTTCGCTCCTCCATCGGGCGCGGATTCTCCGAGACGAACGAGGTGATGCGTGAGCAAGAGAATCACTATAGATCCGCTGACTCGACTGGAGGGACACGGCAAGGTCGAGATCTTCTTGGATGAAGACGGAGAGGTCGCAAACGCATACTTGATAGTTCCGGAATTGCGCGGATTTGAGCGCCTTTGTGTCGGACGCCCAGTCGAGGAGATGCCGAGAATTACAGCGCGCATCTGCGGACTCTGTCCTCAAGCTCATCACGTTGCGTCTGCAAAGGCTCTCGACGCAGTTTACGGAGTGGAACCAACAGAGACAGCGAAGATGATCAGAGAACTCTTCTACATGGCGTTCTTCGTGCTCGATCACGCTACACATTTCTTCGTCCTTGCGGCTCCGGACTTCCTCCTGCGTGGGAAGACTCCGGTCAGCGAGCGCAATGTCTTCCAGGTCGTCCGCGAACTCGGACCTGAGCTTGGCAGGCGAGTCATCGACACAAGGATGCGAAACAACCACGTATTGAAGCTGCTAGGAGGCCGGAGCATTCATCCAGTTGCGGCGCTGCCGGGAGGGTGGAGTCTCGCAGTATCGGAGGAGATGCGGCGAGAAATAGAAGATGCCGCAACCGCAAATGTCGACTTCGCTCTTTCCTGCCTTCGTCTGTACGAGGAAAGTGTGCTGGGGAGTAAAGAGAACGTCGCGCTGATGGTGGCCGATCAGTACACCGACCGGACGTTTAGTATGGGAACGGTAGACGATGCGAATCGCCCGAACTTCTACGAAGGTGACATCCGTGTCGTAGATCCTGAAGGAGAAGAGTTCGCTCGTTACGATGCTCCCCACTATCTCGAGCACATTGCTGAGCATGTGGAGTCCTGGACATATATGAAGTTCCCGTATCTCGCCGATGTGGGCTGGAAGGGTTTGCAGGACGGTGGAGATAGCGGAGTGTACACAACGACGCCGTTGTCGCGACTCAATGTTGCTGACGCGATGGCAACGCCGAGGGCACAGGAAGAGTACGAGAAAATGTTCGAAACGCTGGGAGCAGCGGGATCGGCTGGGGGCTACCTGCCCATACACTATCGTCTCGCAACTCACTGGGCGAGGCTGATAGAGCTGCTGTACGCGTCGGAGAGAATGCTTGAGTTGGCGAAGGACCAGGAGATCACAAACCCAGACGTACGGAATCCTATAGATAAAATCCCGCGTGAAGGGATTGGTTGTGTGGAGGCTCCTCGCGGCACCTTAACCCATCACTATTGGACGGATGAGAAGGGAATAGTCACACGAGTCAACTTGGTGGTGGGTACAACTAATAACCATGCCGCTATGGCAATGTCTATCAAGAAGGCCGCGTCAAGCCTCATAGGCAAAGGAACAGAGATAACGGATGAGTTGCTCAACAGGATCGAGATGGCGATCCGCGCGTACGATCCGTGTCTGTCCTGCGCCACACACAGCCTCCCGGGGCGGATGCCTCTGCAGGTCGTCCTCCGCGATAGTTACGGTGCAGCAATCCAGACCCTCCTCAGGAAGGGCGACGCTTCGCTTTGAAGGGCTTCAATGCGGTTCGGTTGGCCCAGCGTTCAGCTACTCATGAGCTAGAACACACTGATCAACAACTCCCAGAAAACGCGAGGCTATAGACTTGGCCAAACCGTGGATGATCATCACTGGAGCGACGGGTTTTCTCGGTGGACAGCTCGTTCGACAGCTTCGCAAGGAGTTTAGAATCTTTGCATTCGGACGTCGGACTCCGAAGGAGGCCGGCGCCCCCGAAGGCCCCGGGATCGAATGGTTCCAGGTTGACGTCGGAGAATTCGACAAGCTGAGAGAGGTTTTCGGCCACATCAGGGAGCGGGGTGGGGCGGACCTGCTCCTACATCTGGCTGCCTACTATGATTTCACGGGCGAGGACAACCCTGAATACCTTCGCACCAATATCAACGGCACAAGGAATGTACTCGAGCTTGCTTCGTCACTGAATCTCCGTCGTTTCATTTACACAAGTTCGGTGGCAGCTTGCCAGTTCCCAGAGCAGGGTTCGGCAGTAAATGAGGTAACTCCACCCACAGCCCCAATACCCTACGCCCGGTCAAAACGAATGGGCGAGGAGTTATTGCGGAAGTACAAGGACTCAGTACCATCGTGCATCGTTCGGCCTGCGGTGATCTTCAGCAACTGGTGCGAGTACGAACCACTGGACGAGTTCCTTCAAGCATGGTGCTCGCGTCGCTGGAACTGTCGAATTCTGGGAGGCAAAGGCGAGTCGGCCGTTCCCTACCTCCATGTGGAGGATTTGCTTTCGTTCTACATCAGGGTTGTGGAACGATGCGATGACCTCGATCCTGTCGAAGTCCTTTTGGCATCTCCCGACGGATCGACCTCACACTTGGAGTTGTTTCGTGAGGCTTCGCTCAGCTATTTCGAATCGCCAAGGCGCCCGATTATGATGCCTGCAGCCGTCGCTGCACCCGGAGTTCGGTTTAGAGAGTTGCTTGGCCGATTGACCGGAAGAATGCCGTTTGAGCGGTCGTGGATGGTGGAGTACATAGACCTCAAGCTGGAGGTGGATGCGGTTCGGACGCGCCGTCGCCTTGACTGGGCGCCGAACCCGAAGCGCAGCGTACTGAAAAGCATCCCGGCGATGATCGACAACATGAAGAACCAGACGGATGAGTGGCGAAGGCGAAGCTTGCAGAGGAAACTGCGGACTTTGCGATCACGAGCCGCTTCCTCTCAACGGATCGATCCGCCGGCTGGAGGACTCACGTCTGATCCGCCGGCCCCTCTGTTCTAGCTTGCACTTCTCACCAATTCCTACTGCGACGACCGATACACCGCACCATGTCGTGCTTTTCGCAACTCGCCCTTCTCGACGCACCGCAAGTGCGCCTGCGGCGGTCGAGTCGCTAAAAACCCAACATTGCACGATGTCTCGGCTGTCTCGCTACGAAATCGTTGAGAATTGCAGGCTAGCCCTGGGCTCTGGCGAGGAGACCCTCGATCTCGGCATGAATCTGCTCAGAAGTGAAACCTAGCTGGGATATGGCGCCCGCCGGACAGGTGGCGGCACAGCTTCCACAGCTCTTGCAGAGCACGTCGTTGACTTCGACGACATCTCTTTTTTCGTTCACAGCTGGTTCGATCGCCTGGTATGGACAATCACGGATGCACAGGGAGCATCCACTGCAGAGATCGGGGTTGACGGCAGCCACCGTTGGAAGAGTGTCAACGACACCTCGATCCAAAAGTCCAAGGGCGCCGGCAGCAGCCGCCGCACCCTGGGCCACACTGTCCGGGATGTCCTTGGGACCCTGACAAGCGCCGGCGATGAAGATTCCTTTGTTGGCCGTCTGAACGGGAGCGAACTTGACGTGACGCTCCATAAAGAATCCCTGTTGGGTACAACCGATGCCAAATTGTCTCGCTATCTCCGGGGCATTGCTGCGTGGCTCCAAACCTACGCCGAGAATCACCATGTCGACCGGAACGAGCACCCTCTGTCCCAGAAGAGTGTCTTCCGCTTTGACAAGGAGCTTGTCTCTTCCGTGAATGACCTCGGTTCCCTTGCCGTGGATGAAAACGACGCCGGCGCGCTGCGCCTGCTCGTAGAACTCTTCTCCATGCTTGCTGTTTGCTCGCATGTCGATATAGAAGCTAAACACCCGCGCACCGGTCCGTTGTCTTGCGAGCAAAGCCATTTTGAGCGAAGTCATGCAGCAGATCCGTGAGCAGTGACGGTTGAAGTTGATATCACGGCTGCCGATGCAATGTAAAACGGCAATCGACTTGGGCTCGGTGCCGTCCTTCATGATGATTCGCCCGGCGGTCGGTCCAGACGGGTGACACAGCCTTTCAAACTGGAGGCTGGTCACAATGTTGTCCCATCGACCATATCCATACTGAACGGCTCGCGTAGGATCGAATGTCTCGTAGCCCGTGGCGAGAATAATCGCACCAACTTCGAGATCGTGATGTTCCTCTTGCTGGTCGAAGTCGATGGCAGCGGTTGGGCATACATTCGCACAGATTGAGCAGGTGTCCGACTGGAAGTGAGCGCAGTTGTCTTGGTCTATCAGGGGCAGATGAGGAACCGACTGATTGAACGGGAAGTAGACTGCCGTTCGGACCCCCATTCCTTGGTCATATTCGGAAGGGATGTCACCCCACGGACATCGCTCGACACAAAGGCCGCAGCCGTTGCACAAGTCCTCATCGACGAAGCGTGCGTCCTTTCGGACGCGCACCCGAAAGCTCCCAACGTAGCCCCCAACCTCCTCAACTTCGGAGCAGGTAAACAGAGTGATGTTGGGATGTTCGGCTGCACTCGCCATCTTGGGGACGAGAATGCAGGCTGAGCAGTCGAGGGTCGGAAACGTTCGGTCGAGCATCGCCATGTGGCCGCCGATGCTGGGAGCACGCTCCACCAGGTAAACCTTCTTTCCGGCCTCGGCCAGAGAGAGCGCCGCCTCGATCCCAGTTATACCCGCGCCGACGACAAGAACCGCTTGTGCGACCGGCATCTTCTTGATGTGAAGTGACTCGTGCAATGCGACCCTGCGAACTGCCGCGTCAACCACCCTCTTGCTCTTCTCTGTAGCCTGCTGCCGGTCGGGAGTGACCCACGCGACCTGTTCTCGGATGTTTGCGATTTGAAGATTGAAGGGATTGAGACCGGCTGCCTGACAGGCTTCCCTGAAGGTCGTCTCATGCATCAGAGGCGAGCATGCAGCGACCACGACCCTTTCCAGACCGAGCGACCGGATGTCGTTCTGGATGAGGTCCTGGCCGGATTCCGCACACAGGAACTTGCTGTCTCGGCAGATCTCGACGTCATCCAACGAGCGCGCGAACTGAACCACCTCCTCGACGTCTACGGCGTCTGAGATGTTGGTGCCGCACTGGCATACATACACACCGATGCGGTTGGGTCCATCCATGCGATCTACCATTCCACCTTGTCGTGCATGCTCTCCCAGACGAGTTCTGAGACATCTACTACCTTGGTTGGCTGGCGCATCGACTGGACAGCTCCTACGAGTGCTCGTTTGCATTGTTGACAGGCCGAAACGATGGTGTCCGCCTCGATGTCGAGAGCCTGGAGGGCTCGGCGCCGAGCGACTTCCATGGTTGTGTCGTGACTGAAGATCTTGACGTCACCACCGCCACCGCAGCACAGGGCGGCGCCGCGGATGTTGGCCATCTCCCGAAGCTCCACACCGGGCAGGCTCTTCAGGATGTGTCGAGGCGCATCATACTCTCCGCTCTTTCTGCCCAGATCACAGGGGTCGTGGTACGTGACGACGCGGGACTGGATACCGGGTTTGATCCGGTTGTCATCGAGAAGCTCGGCAAGGAGCTGTGTGCTGTGGAGAATCTCAAGGTTGGACGGCACTGACGCGAACTGAGGGTAGAGCAGCTTCAAAGTGTAGTAACACGAAGGACAGGCCGTCACTACTCTCGAAACTCCGAGATCACGAATCAGTGTGAGGTTGTGTTCGACCAGGGAACCCATCTCATCACGAAGACCTGCGTTATAGAGAGGGTAGCCGCAACACCATTCCTCGCCTCCGAGGGTTGTGAACCGAAGGCCAGCCTGATCGAGAATGCGTCCAAAGGCCTGCGGGATACTGAATGCACGAGGGTAGAAGGAGGCAACGCAACCCACAAAGTAGAGTATGTCCGCTCCGTTGGCTCGCTCGACGCTTTGCAGCGGCTGCGGCAGATTCGTGCTCCAGCCAAGTCGATCATCATTCGAATCGCCTGAAACGTTGTGGGTCGATGCGATCGTCTGGCGGAGCAGTTCCACGTCGGTCGGCACTTTGAGACCATTTCTCAGGGCAAATGTCTTCAGCCCAATGATGTTCTCGAGGACCGGAATACCTCGTGGGCAGTGAGTGGCGCAGGCATGACACGATGTGCAGAGCCAAAATGAGCCGCTCTCCAGGACCTCTTCTCGCATCCCGAGTTGGATCAGATGCGAAAGCCGCTGTGGGGTGATGGTCATGCGATTTGCTGTCGGGCATGACGCAGTGCAGCTTCCGCACTGTATGCAGGTATACAGTCGTTCGACATCCTCAGCAATCTCGTTCGCAAAGGAGAGATCCAAGTAGTCGTCAGACCAGTACTTGAGTTCTGTCACCTGGAATTGCTCCGCTCTATGTCGAGTATATCTCTATTTTCGCTCATGCCGACAAGGCCTCAGTGTTCAGCATTTGGAAAAGAACGTATGAGAGGTACTCTCGCGCAGAGTTACAATGAGAACAACATGGCTCTCCCAAGACTTGTCATCACAGGAGCATCCGGGTTCATTGGTCGCAGATTGCTGGACGCCTTCAAGGATGAGTACGAGATTATCGGTGTCGCAAGAAGATCACAAGAACGTTGTGGGGCGCCTCAACACGAGAACATCTCCTGGCTCCAAGTCGACATCGCCGACCAGCAACAGAATGCCAAGGCCTTTCGGGCAATCCGTGACACCGGGGGCGCAGACGCGGTCATTCACCTCGCTGCACATTACGACTTCACTGGTGAGGAACACCCGGAGTACTGGCGCACCAACGTCAACGGTCTTCGCAACGTGCTGGACGAGTGCGCCGAGTTAGAGCTACGGCGATTCGTGTTCGCGAGTTCGGTAGCTGCGTGTCAGTTTCCGACTCCGGGAGAAGCGCTGACTGAGGCGAGTGAGCCTGATGGTGACCATGTCTACGCGGTCACAAAACGCATCGGTGAGGAGATGCTTGCGGAATACGACGACCGAGTACCGTCGTGCATCGTAAGATTCGCTGCCCTATTCTCGGACTGGTGCGAGTATGCGCCTCTCTATTTCTTTCTCGAGACGTGGCTCTCGAAGGCGTGGAATTCCAGTATCCTGGGCGGGCGCGGAGGGTCCGCTATTCCCTACCTTCATGTCAGAGACGGTGCTGTCTTTATGCATCGACTACTCGAGCAGATGGACGATCTTAATCAGCGTGAAGTCCTGGTCGCGAGTCCCGACGGCGCAGTGACCCACAGAGAGCTCTTCGACATGGCGACGTTGACAGAACTCGGACATCGCCGCCGGCCTATGCTAATGCCGGGCCCATTGTGCGTGGTTGGCGTTTGGGCACGAGATCTCGCCGGGCGAGTTCTCGGCAATCGCCCGTTTGAGAGACCGTGGATGGTCCGATACATCGACGATAGTCTGACGGTGGATTCGAGGCGAACTCGTGAGCGACTGGCGTGGATGCCTAGGAAGCGGCTGGGAGTCGAGAGGCGAATGCTCTTCATGCTGGAGAATCGCAAGCGCAACCCGGTTGACTGGCAACAAAAGAACCAAGCCGCGATGAAGGAAGTGCAATTCCGCAGCAATCTCCTCATTCATAGATTGCTCGAGGTGCATCAGGATGAGATTCGTCAGCGGTTCACGCGATGCCTACTGGAGCCAGGAAGCTCAGACAGATTCCCGAACTACCAAACAGTGGCTCGTGGAATCCTCGGGTGGCGACATACAGTGATTCTGCGGCATCTCATGAACGCAGTTCGGACCGCGGACAAGGGTGTGTTCACCGACTACTGTCGGGATTTGGCGGCACGGCGCCATGACGAGGGTTTCCATGTCCTTGAAGTCCTCGGCGCGATGGAGGTCCTCAACAGTACCTGCCTGGAACGGCTGAGGGAAGACCCTGAGGCAGAAGGTCTGACAGATGCGCTGCGAGATTACCTGACGATGACTGTTCAGTTTGGCTGTGATCAGATTGTCGAGACATTTGAGTCCCTCGACGGGGATCTTCACGACTTTGATTTGGGTCTAGGGGCTCCGATGTTCCTTGATTACCCGGCTGTGGAGGACAAAGGTGACCAGAGCCATACCTCCATCGAGAACGGCGGAGACGGGCACAGCCCAGGGGACGGAGTCGAGTAGAGTAGCACCCAACAGGAAGACGACAGCGATGGATTTGGCGATGACGATCATGGACACGCTGCGCCAACGAAAATACTCGAGCAGGTAGGCGCAGACCAATACGACGTGAAAAATGCCGGCCTGACGGGTGAAGAAGAGCGGATCCGCATCGACCCAACCGCCGAATTTTGTGGCCCACGCAGGAACGACGAGCAGCATCAGCCCAACGATAAGTGTGTGAAGGGTTATGGCGAGTACCAACCATAGCTCGAGTCGAGCGAGGCCGGAGAACTCGTAAGGTTGATTGGCGTGGGCCGCAGTATTAGTCGACTGACCGCTCATTCGTGTTCTCCTCCCACCAGATGTCGGGTATTGCTGCTGGGGTTCGTATGCGCGGAGCCGATCCAAGTTGGGTTAACTCCTCGATGACCTGTTCGATAACGATCGGTACCGATTCCTGTACTGAGGAGGAAAGGCCGACGCCACCCTCAGTCGTTTCCGGTACTACGCCGATCAGGAGCAATTCGCCGGGGCTCGACTCTGAGAGCTCGGTAGCCATGAGCGCTTCCCGGAGCCCAGGTTCGTGGGGGTTGGTCCGGGGTAGGGGAGCGCTCGAGATGAGTTCGTCGCCACTGTAGCGTCGAATCGTTCCCGGCGGTCCTTCCGAGTGCACCGTGTCGACTACGATGACGGCGCGGGCGTCACTCAAATATGGAGTGAAGTCAAGGCCCGGCGTGCCGACGTCCAGCATCTCTACCGGATCATCAAAATCGAACTGTGCTAGGAGAGTCTGTATGACATACGGACCAAGAGCGTCATCCCTCGTGAGCACGTTTCCCACACCGAGTACCCGAATCGCTGTTTGAAGAGTCTCGCCCATCATTCTCCCTCGCTCGTTCACTGTACCTTCATAGCTTGAGAAGAACGAGGGCCAGAGACCCTGTGTCTCTGGCCCTCGGTTGGTTGAGGCTTGTGAACGATCGGCTAGAGAGTCTGCACCTTGCTCAACTCCTTGCCTTCCGGGTCGAGCGTATGGATTGCACACGCGAGACACGGATCGAAGGAGTGAATGGTGCGCAGAACCTCCAGCGGCCTTTCCGGATCGGCGACCGGGTTGCCTACCAGAGATGCCTCGTAGGGACCCGGCTGGCCTTTGCCGTCACGCGGCCCGGCGTTCCAAGTCGAAGGAACAACGCACTGGTAGTTCTTGATCTTGCCGTTTTCGATCACGACCCAGTGAGAAAGCACACCGCGTGGCGCTTCATGGAATCCAAAGCCCTGTTGCTCGCCGGACGGGAATTCAAACGCGTTGAAGATATCAGTGTCTCCACCTGCGATATTCTCGACCAACATGCCCCAATGCTTGAGCGCCATCTCACCCATGATTGCGCATCGAATCGCGCGGGCGGCATGACGTCCAATCGTAGAGTGCAGCACATCCGGTGAGAGACGGGTCTTGGCAATCGAACCTGCGAGTTCCAATACGGCGTTGGCCCACTTCGTGGTCGGTTCGTGCCCCTGCGCGTAGCCGACAAGCACCTGCGCAAGAGGACCAACCTGCATCGGCTGCTCCTGGAAGCGCGGCGCCTTGACCCACGAGTATTTTCCGTCCGGGTCGAATTCGCTGTATGCAGGAACAGTCTCCTCGTCGTAGGGATGTCTTTCCCAATCACCGTCGTACCAGGAACGCGCAATGGATTCAGTTACGTTCTGGCGGAAGTAGTCATCATTGAAGCTCTCGATCGGCTTCACGTCCCCCAGATCGGCATTGAATATCGTGCCACCAGGCAGGTCAAACTCCGTACCGGCGGTGTTTGTCGGCAGGTCAGGGACGGCGAGGTAGTTTGTCACACCCGCACCGTAGCCAAGCCAATCAGCGTACATGGCACCGATTGCTGCAACATCCGGGAGGTAGACCTGCTCGACGAAGGTCTTCACTTCCTCAAGGAGGCTCTTGACCTGGTAGAGCTTGGCCATGTTCAACGTTGCTTGGTTGTCGAGGTTGATGGCATTGGCGACACCACCAACAGCAAGGTTTTGAATGTTCGGTGTTTTAGACCCGAGAATGGCGACAACCTGGTTGGCCCGTTTCTGAACTTCGAGAGCCTGCAGGTAGTGAGAGACCGCCAGGAGGTTAACATCCGGCGGCAGCTTCATCGCGGAATGGCCCCAATAACCGTTGGTGAAAATACCGAGCTGACCCTTGCCGACAAAGTCGATGAGCTTCGCCTTGACTGCGGTCAGCTCCTTGACGCTGTTGCGCGGCCACGGGGAGAGAGACTCGGCGAGACGCGATGCGCTTCTCGGATCACCCTTGGTTGCAGAAACCACGTCGACCCAGTCAAGAGCCGACAGATGATAGAAGTGAACAATGTGATCATGCAAACAGTGCGCCGCAATCAGGATGTTGCGAATCAACTGCGCATTCAACGGGATCTCGAGTTGGAGTGCGTTCTCCACCGCGCGGACCGAGGCGATCGCATGCACGGTGGTGCAGACTCCGCAGATCCGTTGAGTGAAGAGCCAGGCATCGCGGGGATCCCGTCCTTGCAGGATCGTCTCGATGCCTCGGAACATTTGACCCGACGACCATGAGTCTCGGACCTGTCCACCGTCGACCTCGACGTCGATGCGCAGATGACCCTCGATTCGAGTGATCGGATCGATTGTAATTCTAGCCATCAGCGTCTCCCTTACTCATGAACCGATCCGGCGCGCGAGGTTCCGGCCAGGATCGGGTAGCGTTTGACGATGAATACGTAGAGCGCGATCTCAAAGGCGATCACACCCAGTGTGATGAGCAGTTCGGCCACCGATGGGAAGTAGGACCAACCCCTGCCCGGATTGTAAGCAACGATGTAGGCATCAAAGCGGTACATCGAACCTGCGAGCATGATGAGTATCGAGGCCCTCATGATGTTCCCGAAGTTGGAACGCCGCGCTTTGCTGGCAAGCATGTAGATCGGGTAGGCGAAGAGCGCGATCTCGATCCAAAACACGAGACTCAGCCACCCCGAACCGAAGAGCAAACCAAACTTGCCGGAGATCAACAGATCCGCAAAGCGCACGAGGAGAAACAGGGAAAGAACGATGACCATGGCGCCCGACAGTGAGATCAGCATGTCCGACTCACGCTCGCGCTTGAAAACGCGGCTGGACAGAGCTGATTCCCAGACCACTACTGCGTATCCCATACCGACGCATGAAATCAAGAAGAGGAGCGGGATCCAGCCCGTGAACCAGAGGCCGTGGAGTTTCTGACCGGCAAGGAGCATCACAGTACCCAACGACGACTGATGCATCGTCGGCAGCAGGACGCCCAGAGCTATGATCCAGATCATCGCTTTGTCGAAGAACTTCAAGCCGCTCACTGACAGCTTCTTCAGGCCCTCATTGTTGGAGGTGTCTCGCCACTTCTCCATGAAGGCGGGGCTGAGCTCTATCCAGAGAACGCCTACGTAGGCCATGACACACAGGGCGACCTCGAGAAGTGCCGAGTTCCAGTTGTAGCGGAACATGTTGGGAAAACCGCCCAGCGGAATGGCCCAGATGAGCCACGGACGGCCGACGTCGATGATGATGGCCATCGCGGCCATCGAGTAGCCGAGAGCGCTGGTCAGTAGTGCGGGTCGCACCAACGGGTGGTACTGTCCGCGATTGAGGATGTAGCAGAGGATGGCTATTGCGTATCCTCCGCAGGCCAACGCCGTTCCGGTGACAACGTCAAATGCAATCCAGATACCCCACGGATAGCCATCCGTGAGCCCCGAAACCGCACCAATTCCTGCTGAGAATCGCCACAGCAGGATAAGCAACCAAAGTCCGATGAATGCGAGAAGGAACCGGTACGATCGGGTCAGGAGTGGACCGCCGACTGCAGATGCATGCTGGTGTGCCATCACTCCTCCTCACTCGCAGCGTTTGTTCTGCGATTTCTCCACATCACGGCGCCAAGAATTCCGTACAGGGCCACCGGGGCGATGAAGCCCTTGTAAACCCCATGCTGCACGTTGCGAGCGAACTTGGCGGTAGACTCTTCACCGAGATTGGGGAGGCCCAGCGCCTCGAAATCCATCGATGCCAGGTACAGCACCTGGGTTCCGCCGCCGTCGTGCTCGCCGAAGACAACTGGGTCGCCCTTGGGCCAGTACTGATCAGGATGGGCGGCGATCCTCTGCTGCGCATCGGCGAGGAGATCGGTGTACCTTCCGAAGATGACGGCCTCTTTCGGGCAGGCCTTGCAACATCCGGGAAGTGCTCCTTCTCTGTAGTCACCATTTTCATCCACGATGATGTGGTGGCACAGCTCGCATTTGACAATCTTAGGTACCGCCGTGGCCCATTGGAATTTGGGAATTCCGTACGGACAGGCGACTTGGCAATAGCGACACCCGATGCATCGGCTACCATCCCAGGTGATGATTCCAAGCTCACGTTTTTTGAAGGCGCCGATCATGCAGGCGCTTGCGCACCCTGGATCGATGCAGTGCATGCACTGCGCCTTCATGTATGACTCTTCACCGTCTTCCTTCAGCCGTTTGATAATGTTTTTGGTGTCCCCCGATAGGTCGTTCGGCGGGTCGTAGAGCCCGCCAGGCAGGTCGTTCGCCTGCTTGCACGCCGTGACACACGCGCGACATCCAATGCAGCGCGTCGCGTCGTACAGCATGCCGACCGCATCCGGGGGCGCCTGGGCGGTCGTCGTCGCCGAGGCTGGCGTCGCGACTCCCGCCGCAGCTCCGGCGCCCGCAACCGCGAGCCCCTTCAGCAGCGTTCGTCGGTCAACGCTCATGATGAATCCTCCGAATCCTGCTCACCAAGCTTCTTTGACGCCATCAACCCAGCACCGACCACTGCTCCACCGATCAGACCAGCCACACCGGCCGTAGCAGCTCCAGCGCTGGTTCGATGATCGGGGAAAATTGGCGGATGAGCATCGGCGGGCAGATCAGCTTCGGTATGCAGCGCTTTATGGAATCCGACTCCCTTTTCGGTGCATCCAAAGCATGGATGACCGATGCCTATTGGCCAGCAGTCGGGCACCTCGCCGAAGTGATTCGTCGAGCAGTTAGCGTATGTTTCCGGACCTTTGCATCCGAGCGCGAAGAGACAATGTCCGAGGCGGTGTGATTCGTCGCCGTACTGGCGGGCAAATCGGCCGGCATCGAAATGGGCTCGTCGCGGGCAGTGTTCGTGAATCGTGCGTCCGTAAGCGAACAGTGGTCGGCCCTTGTCGTCGAGCGCCGGCAGTGTGCCGAAGGTGACGAATTGGAGAACTGTTCCGAGCAGGTTGTATGGGTTCGCAGGGCATCCGGGAATAGTGACTACCGTCTTGCCCTCAAGGATAGTTGGCGCGCCGACGGCGTCCGTCGGGTTCGGATCGGCGGACGGGATGCCGCCCCAAGAAGCGCAGGAACCTATGGCAATTACGGCAGCCGCATCTGCAGCCACCTCGTTGAGGATGTCGATCGCGGTGCGACCGCCAATCTGACAGTAGATGCCGCCATCCTTTCGTGGGATGGCCCCTTCGACGATGCAAACGTATTGACCTTTATGCTCCTCCATCGCCATATGCAGGGCTTCCTCAATCTGGTAGCCGGCTGCGGCGAACAGCGTTTCGTGGTAGTCCACTGAGATCAGGTCCAGGATGAGCTCCGCGAGTCCTGGATGCGATGTACGCAACAGGGACTCAGTGCAGCCGGTGCACTCCTGGAAGTGAAGCCAGATGACTGATGGCTTGGCTCCCGCCTCTGCCGCTTCTGCCATCTTCAGTCCGGCGGATGCCGGTAGACCCACGGCCGCGGCGGCCATCGTGCAAATCTTGACGAAGTCTCGGCGGTCGACACCATCCGTCTCCGGAGGTGAACAACGCAACCAGCGATCGTCCACGCTTCGACCCATGACTGCCTCCCTCTTGTTTGTCAGCCCAAAGGCGCTGAAAAGCTAACAAAAAGAATATGAACGTTGGAGCGATCTGTCAAATCAGAAATCGTTAGTTGTGCACGAATCTCAATTTCTTCGCGCCCGATGACGATAGTGAGACCGGGTCTAATCTACGCCCGGTTGGCAAATCATTGAGACGACGCTGTCTACGCTCTAGACGCCGTCGAGAATGCATGCCCATAACAGCGATTTACGATCGTCCGAGAGGAGTACAACCCAAAGATCCTGTCGGTTGCTGGAAGAATCTGATTCTCTGTTCCCTGACCGAATTCAGAGGTTCGAGGCCTCACGAGCTTCAAATCCGCTGAGCGAGCGCAATTCACCCCAGGGCCTCAGGGGGCCGCTCCGGGCGAATCCTCTTTGCGCGAGGATCTGCCGATCGCGAGCTGATCGAGGAGCTTGTCCGGATCTGTTGTGGGCAGATTGCAGCTGAAGTTTCGACACACATATGCGGTTGGAGAGCCATCGATGGCTTCATTCGAAGCCAGGAAGGGAGCGAGGGATCGGATCCGCTCTCCAGCAGAGCCGGGTTCCAGCAATACCAGAGCGATCTCCGTGTCTGTCTTGGCGCGTACGAGATCAATCATCTGCTGTGTTCCGGGATCACCCGAGTCGCCGCAGATGACCACTTCCAATGAGGACGTCGCCGCGAGAGTGAGAGCGTTGAGTGCCCAGGTGTGGCCTGACGGCATGCGCTGAAGCTGCGGTGCAAACGCCGCTGCGATTCTCTGTGCCCGAGCCTCGTACTTTGACCTTCCCGAGTACCGCGCCAGACGAATGAGGTTGTTCATGGCCACCGAGTTGCCGGATGGAATGGCGCCATCGTAGATCTCTTTCTGGCGTACAAGGAGGGCTTCGTTGCCGTCGCCTGTGAAGTAGTATCCACCACCATCTTCATCCCAGAACAAACGATCTGCCTCATCCTGTAGCTTGAGCGCGCGCTCAAGGTGGATGGGATCAAGGGTAGCGTTGTACAACTCGATCTCAGCCCAGGTGAGAAAGGCATGGTCGTCGAGGAATGCCGGCACGGCGACTTCTCCACTATGCAAGCGGTGCTGCAATCGTCCTTTGGAATCGCGCATTCGTTCGTAGATGAAAGACGATGCCCGGGCGGCTGCGTCGATGTACTTGGGTTCGTTCAGCTTCAGTCCGGCGCGAGCAAACGCTGCTGCCATAAGACCGTTCCAGTCTGTCAGCACCTTGTCGTCCTTGAGAGGATGAATCCGAGCTTCTCGGCGCTCAAAAAGGCGCTGCCGCGCTTTTTCAAGGATTGCTGAAAGAGCTGCTTCTTCCAGCTGAGCCGCCTGAGCCGTAGCACCGAGAGACTGCGAGAGGTGGAGGATATTTGTGCCGGTGTGGCCGCCCGTCTCCTCGGTAAAGTTTCCGTCGTTTCGAACGTTCCAGACCGACTGCGCTGTCTTCGAGTGGTCAGCGCCCACAACCTCGCTAAACTCCTTAGTCTCCCACACGTAAAACTTGCCTTCAACGCCCTCAGAGTCCGCATCCTCGGCTGAGAAAAACGCCCCATCTGAGGAGGTCATGTCCCGAAGTACGTATGTCAGGATCTCGTGGATCGTGCTTCGGAAGGTATCCTTGCCGCTCATGGTGTATGCGTCGGTGTAGGCCAGCGTGAGAGTCGCCTGGTCGTAGAGCATCTTCTCGAAGTGGGGGACGAGCCACTCGCGATCTGTTGAATAGCGGTGGAAGCCGAATCCAACCTGGTCGTAGATGCCGCCGCGACGCATCTCCACCAGAGTATGCTCCACCATCGTCTGCGCCTGCTCATCGTCGTGTTCTCTCGCATACCGCAGGAGGAATGAGAGGTTGTGCGGTGAGGGGAACTTCGGCGCCCCGCCGAAACCTCCGTGAGTCGGGTCGTAGCGCTCTTTGAGTTCCCTGGCGCCTCGGCCGATCACCGCAAGGTCAACAGGACTCTCACCCTGAGTGTGGCCGGTCGATTGGAGGTGCCCGACCACGGTATCGGCTGATTTCAGCAACTCCTCGCGGCGATCTCGCCAAACCTCCGTGACCTTGGGTATCAACTCCATCATCCCGATTCGTCCATATGCCGATTGCTTTGGGATATAGGTCGCGCTGAAGAAGGGACGACGATCAGGAGTCATTATGATGGTCAGCGGCCACCCTCCACTGCCGGTCATCATCTGGCAGACGGCCATGTAGACCTGGTCGATGTCAGGACGCTCCTCTCGATCGACTTTGATATTAATGAAAGCATCGTTCATCGCTTGTGCGACTTCAGGGTCTTCGAACGACTCGTGCTCCATGACATGGCACCAGTGGCACGTGGCATATCCGATGGAGAGAAAGATGGGCTTGTCCTGCTCTTCGGCGAGCTTGAACGCCGCGTCTCCCCACGGGTGCCAATCTACCGGATTGTCAGCATGCTGAAGAAGATACGGGCTCTTCTCACCGGCAAGGCGATTCTGCCCGTTGGGATCTCGCGAGGGAGGAGAGGTGTCAACTGAGTCCGTCATGGGAGCCCCCGAACACGCAAGGAGGAATACTGCCAGCAAAAGATTCGGCAAGGTGGTCACAGCTGCGTCAACGCGATGCGCCGATATTCAATTCCGCGTACGTCCTTTTCTGCGATAATGCCTCCTCTGAAGGAGGCTCCTTATGGACGCCCAGACGTACAGCGATCGACGAACCTCACTGCGCTCGGCGGTGCCGGAGGGTGCAATACTGATTCTCGGAAATACGCTGCTACCGAAAAACTACGTGGACAACCACTTTCCACTTCGCCAGGATTCACACTTTCTCTACTACGTCGGTGTCAATCAACCCGACCTGGCACTGTTGATTCTGCCTGATGGTTCAGAGACTCTGTATGGGAATCAACCGACACTGGATGACTTCGTATGGTGTGGTGTTCTGCCGAGCATGGAAGAACATGGCAGGGACGCCGGAGTATCCGCGACCTGTCCGCTCTCCGATCTTCGGGATCATGTTTCCGCACTGGCAAAGGGCGGAACAGAGATTCGCTTCCTCCCACCGTATTCGGCGCACCGGCAACTCTGGCTTGCCAATCTCTTGGACCAACCCGTCAACGCAGTAGCTGACGGTGCTTCGGCAGCTCTCGTTCAAGCCGTTGTCGATCAACGATCACTGAAGACAAGCGACGAAATCGCTCAGATAGAGGAGGCGCTGGGCGTCACGGCTCAGATGTACCGCTCGGCGTTGGCCGCAGCAAAGCCTGGTGCGACGGAACTCGAGATCGTCAGTGCGCTCCGAATGCCGGCAACCCAGCTTGGCCGAGATCTCGCGTTTCAGCCCATCGTTTCCGTACGCGGAGAGATCCTTCACAACACCGGATACTCCAACAGACTTGCGGAGGGTGACCTTCTTCTCATCGATAGTGGTGCAGAGTCGATGATGCAATATGCCTCGGACATCACGCGAACCTTCCCAGTGTCGGCAACCTATTCAGACACACAGCGCGAGATTTACACCGTGGTGCTGAATGCACAGAAGGCAGCTATCGAAGCAGTCTCACCGGAAATGACCAACCGTGAAGTCCACATGGTTGGGGTGCGGACGCTCGCAGATGGTTTGAAGGATGTCGGATTGATGAAAGGTGATGTCGACGAGGCCGTAGCTGCTGGTGCACATGCTTTATTCATGCCACACGGCATCGGTCACATGATGGGTCTCGATGTTCATGACATGGAGGATCTCGGTGACGTAGTTGGTTATCCGGAAGGGGAGGAGAGATCCAAACAGTTCGGTCTCGGGTTCCTGCGCCTGGCGAAACGGCTTGAGCCAGGATTCGTGATTACGATCGAGCCCGGTGTCTATTTCAATCCTGCCCTGGTGGATCGTTGGCAAGAAGATGGATTGCATCGAGACTTCATCGCCTACGACAAGCTCGAAGCCTACACCGGTTTCGGAGGCATTCGCATCGAGGACGACGTTCTCGTGACCGAGAACGGCCACAGAGTCCTTGGTCCGGGAATCCCCAAGGAAGTTGCTGAGATCGAGGGTATGGCCGGCTGAGTCAGCGCCGTGGTACCCGGCCCAGTGAAAAGCTTCGTTCGTCGGAAGTGCATGGGAGCTAGCGCCATAATTTGAAACGCGAAGTTGCAAAGAGCGCGAAGACGGCTCTGCCTATTGGGACTCCGCACGCTGAAGCTGAACGTTTGACCGTGTTTTCGCGCGAAGTTAGTTTCAGCGTTTGGCCCTACGCCGCCGGTTGGCACTGAGGAGTTAAGGAGACACTCTCAAGCAAGCAGCCACAGTAGGGCGCCTCAGAGTTATTCACACGAGCACGGCCAAAACCTAAGAGACCTTCAAACCGTCACAACTCTGGCAACAGCTTGGCTTGTGGATGTGATCTCAGCTTCATGAATCTCTCTTAGCGCTCTTCGCGGCTTCGCGTTTCAAATGGAGCCTCTTTGTCTGAGAGATCCCTGTCCAATGTTGCCGTAGAGATTTGTGCCACCAACCTCAGCTATCCGATGTCGAGTACGAGTTCGATAGGACAGTGATCCGATCCCATCACGTTCGGATGGTGACGGGAGTCGACGACGCGTTCTTCCAACTCGGGTGAGATGAAGAAGTAGTCGATACGCCAACCGACGTTGCGCTCACGCACGCCCTTACGGTTCGACCACCAAGTGTAGTGTGCTCCCTCGTCGGGATGTCGTTTACGGAAGATGTCGACGTATCCGTGATCAAGAAAGCGGGATACCCATGCTCGTTCCTTCGGCAGGAAAC
>JAAESQ010001310.1 GCA_024229275.1 bacterium
AGTGTGGGTCCAGTCCTCATCGTCATCCTCATCGTAATCGTCATCGTATTCCTGAAGCCGCTCAACACACGATGACGATGAGGATGACGAAGACGATGACGATACGTCACACCTCCGTTCATGCTCCCGCTTGTCACGGCGTCCTGTGACGGCGTAGCTCTGCGAAGCCGCGAGCGTCCTACGCGAAGCCGGATTTTGCCGTTGCCCCGTAGTCCTGTTCTGTTCTGCTTCCCAGCTTCCCAGCTTCCCAGCTTCCCAGCTTCCCAGCTTCCCAGCCGTCCTGCTGTCCGTCCCGTTCGCCCCGCATAGCCTTCCCTGCCACCATCCTCCCACCATCGCGGACCCTTTCCGCTCTCAGCGGTTCAAAGAACCGCCAAACAGTAGTTCTTCGCGTCTTCTTCGCGTTCTTCGTGAGCTTTGTGGTTCAATCTCTGCTCCCGCCTTCCTTTCCTGCCGTCCTGCCGTCCGACCCGTTCGTCCCGTATAGCCTTTTCCCCCCGTCCACGGCACAATAGATCAGTATGGCTCGTACCGAGCAAACCCGAGGAGTGCGGTCTTTCCCTGGCGGTGTAGCACTGCCGAACGGAGTGGCCCTCGCTGAGTGGTATCTCGAAAAGGCCCGCTGGCAGAACCCCCGAATCCGAGGCCTCATGGGTTGTCTCAACCTCATGGACGACGTCCTCGAGAGCAACTTCGCGATTCTGCACAGCTCTCCGATTCGTATTCGAGAGATCTGGCGCACGGTCAGGGAGGTCGCGCAGACTCTGCAAACAGAGGTTGCGCCACTGCTCGAGCGATCCTCCAAGCTGCCTCAACTTGCCGAGGCGGTTGAACAGGCACAACAGCATCTCGCGTTCCTGGAGACTGAACTCCTCGATGAACTCGCCAGGTTTCCTACCGAGCCTGTCGATGACCAGTTTGATTCGTTGCGCAAGGTCCTCTGTGTGGCAACCGGCAAGCTGCACGCTTTTCTTCTCGATTCTCTTGCTGCGATTCTCGCAGCCGATCCGCGCAGTCAGGGAGATTCTGACTACTTCTTGTCGCGTAAGTTTGCTCGTGACGTCGAAGAGGCAGAGTGGCTCTACTCTTATGTCGCCCGCCTCGGCGAATATCTCGAAGGCGTAGACAAGAGGCGACACGACATACTGGAATCGCTCGCGAAGCGACTCGATGCAGGTGGCGCCTTGCCCTCCATGGACGAGTGGGGCGAGATCTCATCACTGCTCAACGAAATGGCCGAAGGACTGACTTCGACCCTGCGGAGCGTCCTCGGATTGCGAGGGATTAGAATCGATGAACTGCAGGTGCTCGAGTCGCACTCGAACGAGATACCGGACCACTGTCGGGTCTTGGAGGAACTCTATGCGACCGCGCGGGTGACGGTTGCACAACTTCATGGCCGACTACCTGCCGGCACCTCCAACGCGCCGATCACTGTTGCCCGAGAAGTGCTGGGCGAACGCATAGCTCTCAGAGTCCACCAGCTGGTGAACAACCTCAGGGACCTGTCGGCCTTTGTACCACTATGGCTGCAGGGGCTGAGCAATCGACGTGCGCTGATGTTGCAACGTCGGGGCGAGAATCCGGAAGACGTCGTGGACGATGCCGATCAGCGTCTCGACGACGAAACCTGATCTGTCGGAACCCGTATCCCAGTGGGGGAGGATCAAGTTGTGAGGAAGCGCGGACAATTCACTGCAACACTAGCCGCGGCGGTTTGTATACTTCCCGTCCTTGCGGGCATCCCTGGAGTTGCTGAGGGTGCGCCGACTGATCCAACCGCTCAACTCCAGATTCAGGGCAACTCACCGCAGTCACTTCTCGATCAAGCAGAGAGTCGTCCGATGAACA
>JAAESQ010001311.1 GCA_024229275.1 bacterium
AACGGCGCGGTCAGTTTCGGCCCGAGCGCCAGCTGCAGGCCGCCGTCGCGGTCAGTCACGCGCGCGGGACCCCAGAAACCGTTGGCGTACTGACCTACGTAGCTCACCAACGGAGCGGGCGGAGCAGCGTCTGCCAGCGGCCGCGTGCCCACGAGCGAGCCGACCGGTTCCTCCATCGCCTTGAAGGCCGCTTGGAACGGCGCTGCAGTCGTCATGTCGACGCCGGCGCTTTGGAGGATCTCAACCGGAGGTTTGGTGCCGCCGGCCTTGAGCAGATTGTCGATGTAGCGCTCCACGCCACCGTTCTCGCCGGTCAGGATCTGGTCATGAAACGCCGTGCCGGCGATGAAGCTGGTGGCGTAGGAGTAGACGTAGTAGTTGAAGTGGAAGTGGGGGATGAACGCCCATTCGACCTGGTACTTCTCGTCGATCGTGCACACACCCTCTTCGTGTCCGTGGTAACGCTTGAGGATGTCGAAGTAGAGTTCGTTGAGGGTCTCCGATGTGATCGGGCGACCGTTTTCGACGAGTTTGTGCATCGAGCGCTCGAACTCGGCAAACATCGTCTGTCGGAACACTGTCGTGCGGAAGGACTCGAGGAAATTGCCGAGGATGGCAAGCTTCTCGTCGTCGGAGGCGGCCTTTGCGATGCTGTGCTTGAAGAAGAGCCATTCCTGGGTGGTGGAGGCGACCTCTGCGACGAAAGTCTCGTAGCCGGCGATTGGATAGGGCTGTTCCTTGTTCGAGTAGCCTGAATGCATCAGGTGGCCCGCTTCATGCGCAAATGTTGACGTGGTGTCGTAGCTGTCCTGGTGGTTGAGAAGCATGTAGGGATGCACGTCATAGGCACCGCCCGTGACGTAAGCGCCGGAACGCTTGCCTTCGCGCGGGAAGACGTCAATCCAGCCGTTCTCGCAGGCGTTGCGCAGGTAGCTCACATAGTCCTCACCCATTGGGGCAAAGGCCGTGAGTACTTCCTCGACCGCCTCGGGCCAGGGGTACTCAGCTGCGACACTGCCGACCAGCGACGGATAGAGATCGTGGTAGCGCAGATCATCGATACCCAGCATACGACCACGGATTTTGAGATAACGATGCAGAGTCGGCAGGGCGTTGTTGACCTCGTCGATCAGCATGTTGAAGACAGCCGGATCGACTTCGGCGCCGGAGAGCGATGCCTCAAGCGTGTCGGAGTAGGAGCGCACTCGGGTTGTGAAAACGTGGCTCTTGACGGTCGCCGACAAGGTTGTGGCAAGACTCTGCTGGAAGCCCGTGAGCGTTCCGTAGAAGGCATCGTAGGTCTTGATGCGATCCTCGCGGTTGGCTTTCGCGCGACCCCTCGAGTAGCCGATCGAGTCGACCTTGATCTCAGTGCCGTCGGACAGAGTGATGGTTTGCCACGGAATCTCCGCATCACGCAGAATCGAACCGATGGTGGTGCCGTCGCCGGTCAGGAAGCCGGTCATGCTAAGCAGTTCCTCGCTCTTGGCGTCCAGCATATGGGGGCGCTGCTTCTCGAGGCGCTCAAGGTAGCGCGCGTAGGGTGCGAGGCCGGGCTCGGCAGCGAGATACTTCTCGATCGTTTCGCTCGGCAAGGTGAGGATCTCGGGATCGATCCAGGCGACCTTCGCCGACAGCTCGGTATACATTTGGCGCAGCTCCTGCCGCATACCCATTGGGCCCGGTTTGCGCAGGTCGAGATCGCTGGTCATATTGGCGTAGGTGAAGAGGCGGGAAGCTTGTTTCTGAGCTTTGTGGCTGAGTTCGAGCACCGCCAGCAGCTTGTCCGGCCCTTGGTTCAGCGTACCCTCATACTGCTCCAACTCGGTGATGACAGCGGGGACCGCTTCCTTTGCTGCGTTCCATGCTTCGAGATTGGGATAGAGGTCGGTGAGCGACCAATCCGTGGTGAGTTCTCCCGCATCGGCGGAAACCGTTGCGCCGAGCACGAGGACGAGAGTGAGAGCCACAAGAGTGAGTCCCAGACGACCGTCCTGTTGCCAGCCTGACAGGAATGCTTGAATCATGTGTTCCTCCTTGAGTAATACGCGCCCATTTTCGGAATCGCAGTGTACCAGGGGTAAGGGGAAGGTGAGGAACCGTACATCTGAAGGCTGTTCACCTCGGAGGAGAGCGGGGGGAGGGCGTCGCGCTGGCCATCGACTTCGCCATCGCAATCGAAACTCTGACGCCCGAGAAGTCGATGTCGATAGTGATTGGGATGGCGATGGCGAGGGAAGCCTGCTCTTTTTGGATGTTGGTGGCTTCGAAGGAGAACGTCCGATAGAGGTTCGCGTTGGCCCTCGTCATCCTCATCGTCATCGTGTGATGGGAGGCGCGTGAGGAATACGATGACGATGACGATAGCGATGAGGATGAGAACGGCCTGCTCCCTGCAGGTCACTCGCTTCGAAAGAGGGCGTGGGATGAGGGAGCCGCGCTCGGCATCGACTTCGCCATCGCAATCGAAACTCTGACGCCCGAGAAGTCGATGTCGATAGTGATTGGGATGGCGATGGCGAGGGAAGCCCGCTCGTTTTGGATGTTGGTGGCTTCGAAGGAGAACGTCCGATAGAGGTTCGCGCTGGCCCTCGTCATCCTCATCGTCATCGTGTGATGGGAGGCGCGTGAAGAGCACGATGACGATGACGATAGCGATGACGATGAGGATGAGAACGGTCTGCTTCCTGCAAGTCACTCGCTTCGAAAGATGGCGTTGGGTAAAGAGTCGCGCTCGGCATCGACTTCGCCATCGAAACTCTGGCGCCCGAGAAGTCGATAGCGATGGGGATTGGACACACGCAGCTCTCGGATAACGCTGGCTTCGAAGAAGCGCCCCGAGTTGAGCATTCACAGTGGCCCTCGTCATCCTCATCGTGATCGTGTGGAGGAGGCGCGTGGAGAACACGATGACGATGACGATAGCGATGACGATGAGGACAGAAGATGCCCTTCGTTTTCGAATGACGCTCGCCTCTCAACGGACCTTGCCACAAAGACTTAGATTCGGTCTCAGATCTGAGAAATACGTGCTGTGACCGGCCTTGTTCGGGATTTCACATTCTGCTAGACTCGTCCGGCTCTCGAGCATTGGCGCCTCCTTGGCGCGGTTAATCGAGGGAAACCCGGAGCGATCGCCAGAGGGAAACATGGCTCACATTTCCAGCCCCATAAACCCCGAAAATCAACGTGCCATCAGAAGAATCGCGGAGATCTCCGGCGAGGACATCTTTGAGTGCATGCAGTGTGGCACCTGCTCGGCGGTCTGCCCGATGGTGGAGTCGATGGGCTTCACGACCCGAAAGGGCATCCATCTGCTGCAGTTCGGTCGCACCCAAGAGGTTATGGACGCGCGCATCGGAGAGTTTTGCGCTTCGTGCCATACCTGCATGGTGCGTTGCCCGCGAGGCATCGACGTGCCGCGGGTCTACGAGGCCGTCCGGTTGCTCGCGCTGCGACAGAACGAGGATCTGATCAAGCCGCAAGATATTCCCAAGGAAACTATGGAGGAGGCGCCACAGATCGCCTTCGTCAGCACCTTCCGAAAACTGACCTCGTGAGGCGGACATGAAGCTCACTTACTATCCGGGATGCACTCTCAAGAGCAAAGCAGCCAATTTGGAGAAAGCGGCGATCGCGTCGCTCGAAGCGCTCGGCGTCGAGTTTGAAGAACTCGAGCGCTGGAACTGTTGTGGCGCAGTCTTCTCGCTTGCCGATGACGATTTGATCCATCATGTCGCTTCGGTGCGGGATCTGATCCGGGTGCAGCAGCAGGAAAGCGATACGGTTTTCACGATCTGCTCCCAGTGTTACAACACACTGGCGCGCGCCAACCTGCTGATGCGTGACGATGAAGAGAAGCGCGAAACCATCAACCGTTTCATGGACGAAGAGCCGGACTACGAGGGCGGCGTTCAGGTGCTGCACTTCCTCCAGCTGCTTCGCGATCATGTCGGCTGGGACACCGTGCGCTCCAAGGTCGTGAAACCGCTCGAAGGACTCAAGGTGGCACCGTTTTACGGCTGCACCCTGGTTCGCCCGAACGAGGTTTCGATCGATCCACTGCAGGATGGCCTGCTTGAGGAGTTCCTCGTTGCTCTCGGC
>JAAESQ010001312.1 GCA_024229275.1 bacterium
CCGTTCTCGGATCCTCGAGTATTGGAATTCTGTACTTCGCCGGAGGGCGACAGGATCATCATGCTCTTAAAGCAATCGGTGCAAGTGGGTGGACGCCGATCCGACGAGATCCGCAACTGTATTGTCGAAAGCAATTCTTACGGATGGCGTAAACCGGTAAAGCTCGACGACACACTCGCGGGACCTTGCAGCCTCTCATCGAAGGGTGACCTCTACTTCTCTTCGCCCCATCTCGGTGGAATTGGCGGTGACGACATCTTCGTTTCGGAGTTGGTCGACGGCCAGTATACGGAACCGGTGAATGTCGGGCCTTCGATCAACACTTCCCTCCACGAAGCCGACCCTTTCATAGCTCCGGATCAGAGTTACATCGTTTTCGTCAGCGCTGACACTGACAGCGATGTCTTCGATCTCTTCGTGAGCTTTCGCTTAGATGATGACTCGTGGTCCCGGGCGGTTACCCTTGGGGATCAGGTCAATTCAACTGCCAAGGAACTCTTGCCGACGGTGACTCCAGATGGCAAGTATCTCTTCTTTACGAGTGAAAGAAGAACGTACATCCCTGATCCGAATAATCTCTCCTACGATGAGAAAATCCACATACTGGACAACCCAGGAAATGGTTGGGGAGACATCTACTGGGTGGATGCTGCAGTAATCGAGAGCTTACGGAAACGAGCTGGCAAGCGTGGTGATTCGTAGAGACCGACGGGTACAACCTGAGCCGCCTGCAAAACTCGCCGGGCATCACGCCCGTGCCCACGTCCACCAAATTTGTCATCTTGAGCGCAGCGAGCCTTCAGCCTCCAGGTTGGTACTCCCGTTCAATGTGCGCTTGGATCTGCTCGGGGTAGAAGTAGACCTCTCTGAGATCGCCGGTGGCGTAGCGTTCTGCCTGGTCGTC
>JAAESQ010001313.1 GCA_024229275.1 bacterium
CTCGAGGATGCCAAAAAGATCCAGGACAAGGGGTTGGTTGAAAAGGGTTACGGATTTTACCCCCGCGCCACAAAGGGGGGCGACTACTGGCAGTTCTACGCCGTCCAGAAGGGTGGCGACATGATCGACGCAAAGAGCGGCAAGCTGATCCTGGATAAGGGCGCCCTGCTTGGATACTACCAGTTCTTCTATGACGCGGTGTTCAAGTTCGGGGTGACCAAGAAGAACCACCTGGGGATGGAATGGGACCAGTGGTACAACGAGGTGGCCAACGGCAAGGCCGGCCTCTGGCACGGCGGCACCTGGCATTACGCCCGCTACACTCGCCGCGAGGGTCTTGCCGACTTCTTCGGCACGGTCGTTTTCGCACTGATCCCCTCGGGCGGCGCCGGTGGCAAGGCGACCACCCTCACCCACCCGCTGACCTACCTGATCTCCAAGCAAGCCAAGGACGACGAACTGGAGGTCGCGGCGCGACTGATCACCATCGTTTCCGAGCCCAGGCTCAATACGCTCCATGCCATCGCCTCGGCTCACCTCGGCATCACCACCGCCCAGACCAAGGTTTCGCAATATTCCGACGACCGCTGGACGGCGGAGGCAACCAACCTGCTGAAAAGCGCCTTCGCGTTGCCCAACAGCACCGATTTCGGGCAATACGACACGCTCGTCTGGAAGGGCCTGACCGCCACCTGGAGCGGCGACCTTTCGCCTGAGAAAGCGGTCGACACGGTGGTCAAAGAGATGAAGGCCACGATGGCCGGGAAAGTGATTATCCGTTAAACCTCCACGCCCGCGCTTTGGTGCGTCGGCCCGGTTCGGTGTAAGTGGCGCCGGACCGGGCGCATCGGTGATCGAACGTCCGAAACGATCGGTGCGGATACTGAATGGAGAACAGGCAATTGCGCAAAAGCCGTTCATTTCTTCCAGTCTGGTTCATGCTGCCGGCTTCGGTAGCGGTGACGCTATTCTTCGTAATTCCGGTCTTCATGACCTTCGTCTTCAGTTTCACCACGATGAGTTCCGATACCGGAATTCTCGGAAACCGCTACATCATCAACGAAGCGACGATCTTGGACCTGACCGAGCGTGACGTCGATGCCTCCCTGGTCAAGCAGTTGGGCAGCAAGGTGTTCGCGTTCGACGAGGTGGGTTTGGCGGCGGTCGGGAAAATCGGCCTGAAACCACCGGTGGCGAAGGAGATCGAGGAGAAGCTCTCGGGCCAGGTGTTTGGGTCCGAGAAGGAACTCTTCGCCGCCCTGAAGTCTCTGGAAAATCGTCCGCGTTCTTTCAAGGACCGCAAGGCGGTTTCGAAGGCGGTGGTAAGCACCATCATGAACCGCGAGTTCCAGAGTGCGGAGGATTTCCGCGCCGGCCTGGCCTCGATCAGCGTCGAAGTGGACGATGCCACATTCGACCGCTTGCTCGGTTGGACCAACACCAGTTGGACGTGGACCACCAACAACTACGTCGAGTTGCTAGCCAGCGAATTCACCGTGAAGGTCTTGGCCAACACCGCGTTCTATGTGTTTTTCACCCTGTTCTTCAACGTCGGGTTCGCGCTTGTACTGGCGCTGGCCACATTCTACATGCCGCCCGGGCAGTCAAAGTTCTTCCGTGCCGTGTGGCTGATCCCGCGCATTAGTCCCTCGGTCATCTACGTGATGCTGTGGAAGTGGTTCACCTTCGACAGCGGTTTTATGAGCTACTTCCTCGGAACGTTCGGCGTGGAGCCCGAAAACTGGCTGAACGAGTTTCCGTGGACCTTTGTCATTTTCGCCAACGGGTTTGTCGGCGCCAGCATGGGCATGATCATCTTTGCCAGCGCCGTGCTCGCAATACCCCGTGACGTGCTGCACGCGGCCGCGGTCGACGGCGCTTACAAATGGCAACAGGTGCGGCGCATCATCCTGCCGCTGATGGCCTGGCCGATCCTTTTCGTCACCAGCTACCAGACCCTGAGCTTATTGACGTCGTTCGAATACATCCTGTTGCTTACCGACGGCGGCCCCGGATTCTTCACCACCGAGACCTGGGCGCTGAACGCCTATCACACCGCACTGTCCAACTATTTCGGCAACCTGCGTTACGGTTTCGGGGCGACGCTGGCGGTGGTGCTGGTGGTCGTCGGTATCGCGCTGTCGCTGCTC
>JAAESQ010001314.1 GCA_024229275.1 bacterium
CGATGACGATGGCGATGCCCATCGAGAGTGCTCGCATCCAACGGTGTCATACGATAGGTGCGGCCTCTGAGACGCGAGACTCCCTCTGTCCCTGTCTCTGAATCAGCCACCCCTACCCTGCACCAAACATCCCCCCACTCAGAGCCTCCCCAACAACGCTCCCGACCTTCCCAACTCCCTGAACGAGCACCCTGAGATCGACACCCATGCCTTCCGGATCCAGAATTCGCTTCAGTTCCTGACGCCGAATCAACGTATCGGCATCGAGTTCAGCTTCAATTCCGAGCCCCTCGTTTTCTGCAACCTCTGCGATACCGGCTCTCGCAAGGAATTCGGTCAGAGACCACAGTCCAGTAGGCTGCCAACCCTCGGCCTTACCCGCTGCATGGAGGTCATCCCAGTTGACGTGCGCTGTGATGTCCAGTCCCCCAGGATCCGCTAGTGGATCACGGCTCAGCTGATGACGGGAGTAACAGGCCAAAGAACCACCGAATCGGCCCCTGGAATTGTAGAGACGCCGAGCTTCATAACCGTAGTCGAGCACAATCGCCACCGCAGAGCCTCCGCAGAACTGCAACAGATCTCGATGAAAGGACTCAGCTGACAGATTTATCTCGGCAACTTGTCCTTCCGCCAGCAGAACCTCATGCCGTTGTAGATAATCTCCGAGCGATGGTTCGCACTCTAATTCCGCCCATTCCAGCCCATCCTTGCCGAGTCTCACAAAAAACTCACTTAGTTTCCCGTCTCGCATGATGACCCGGTGCACAGGAAACGCGTCGTAGAGTTCAGATGCATGAAGGACGCAAGGGCAACCCGAGGTCGTGACATCTTGGATCGAAGGTGCAATTTCGCACCGTTCCAACCCCCCTGTGTACTCCGCCAGTCGCTCCTGCTGTGCTTCCCTCATCGTCTCAGATCGTTCGACTGATACGACTGAAGCCACGGGCGACCGAACTTGCTTTTTGCAACATTCCAAAAGCGTCGCCAAGAAGGTGCCGTCGCCGGATGCGATATCGACCACTTCGACACGCCCAACCGTATCCGAGATTTTGCCAAGAAAGTGACCCAACGTCGCGACATACCATGAGGACGCAGTCGGAGCAGTTAGAAAGTCTCCGGCCCTGCCCCATCGAGGTGTCGAAGCCGAGTAATATCCATGTTCGGGATGATAGAGCGCGATCTCCATGAAGTCGCAGAAACTGACCTCTCCACCACGCTCCGCGATGACGTTTTCGATCCATGTCACGGCACCGAGTATTGCACAGCTGCCGCTTGCTTTTCCGGCCACCCAACAGGCCCCAAAAGCTCCCCGATTTTCTTGCGGTCTCGACACCTTTATGGTATACACCCCAGTGCTGCTTTCGTGAGAAAGTGGGCCCGTGGCCCACTTTTTTTTCTGCAGCAAGAGAAAATTATGGAATTACACGAAACTCTGCGAGGCGACATCGCGGCGATTGCTGCGGACGAGGGCCTGGAACTGTTGGCTGTCGAGGTCAATGGCTCAGGCTCAAAGCTGATTTTGCGCCTCATCGTGGACGGCCCTGAGGGTGTGACTCTCGACCAGTGTGCAGCGGTGTCGCGACAGGCGTCATCCTTGCTCGATGTCGAGGATCCAGCCACTCATGGCTATACCCTCGAAGTGAGTTCGCCCGGTCTCGATCGCAAGCTGTACTCACTTGAAGACTACAGTCGGTTTTCCAACCGTCAAGTCAGAGTTCGAATGAAACCTTCCTACCGTGAGCATCGGACCGTCGTAGGCCAGCTGCTCGGGATCGAAGGCGAGAGAATTCGGGTCGTACCTGAAGGGCAGGACGATGCCATCGAACTGCCATTCGACGAGATCTTCGAAGCCCGTATCGAAGTCGACTGGAAATCGATCATGAAGGAAGGAAAAGGCCGGCCATGAAGCTGGATATCAACACGCTGGTGCGACAAGTTGCGGTAGAACGCGACATCGAACCAGAGAAGCTCATCGAGGCGATAGCCGAAGCGATCTCCTCGGCGGCACGCAAGCACTATAAAGAGCGCAGCGTGGTCACCGACATTGATCCAGAGAGCGGCGAGGTCTTCTGCTGGAAGGTTCGAGCGGTTGTTGAAGAGGTCGAGGATCCAGAGATCGAAATGCCGCTTGACGAAGCGCAGTCGGTCGATCCCGAAATCGAGGTGGGTGGTGAGCTACGCTGGCCGCTCGACACTTCACAGCTTGGCAGAATCGCAGCGCAGTCTGCTCGCCAGGTCCTGTTTCAACGTGTCCGCGAAGCAGAACGGGCTGTGGTCTTTCGTAACTACAGCGACCGCCTTGGCGAGATGATTAACGGGATCGTCAAACGAATCGACCGTGGCGCAGTCATCGTCGAACTCGGCGACACTGAAGGTGTCATCCCACGCAATCAGCAGGTTCGGCACGAACGTTACTCCCAAGGTGATCGCATTCGGTCAGTAGTTGTCGATGTCAACATGGATGCGAGCCGCCCCCAGGTCGTACTCTCCAGAACATCTCCATGGCTGCTCGAGAAACTGCTCGAAATGGAAGTCCCGGAAATCTACGACGGAACCGTCATTATCAAGGTCTGCGTTCGTGAACCTGGTGAGCGCGCTAAAGTCGCCGTGACGTCACGTGACCGCGATGTTGATCCGGTCGGCGCCTGCGTTGGACTCAAGGGTTCACGTGTTCAGGCAATCACGCGAGAACTCAAGGGCGAGAAGATTGACATCATCCCTTGGAACAATGATCTCGTCACCTTCGCGCAGAACGCACTTGCTCCAGCAAAGATCAATCGCGTGGCGGTTCGCGAAGAGCCAATCACCGTGACGTTGCTGGACGAAGAAGGCACTCCGATTCTCAGTGAACTCGGCGAGCCTGTCACCGAAGAACAGAAAGAAAACGTACTCGATGTCATCGTCGGCACGGAGCAGTTGTCGCTTGCGATCGGTAAGCGCGGCCAAAACGTACGGCTAGCCTCACGTCTACTGGGCTGTCGCATCGAGATTAAGAGTGAAGAGGCGGTCAAGGACGAACTCGCCTCGGCTCTGGCAACCATGTTGCGCGAGATGGAAGGTGTCGCCGATGAGGAGGAAATCCCCGTCGTCGAGACCAGTGTTCCGAGCTACGACTATGATCAGCTCATTCCGCTCGAAGAACTCGACACCCTGACTGAGCGGCTGCGTGAACGCCTCGAGGGCCACTCCATCCATACAATTCAGGACGTTCTGAGTCGCAATGCCGAAGAGCTTTCGGAAATCCCGGGCATCGGTCCGGTGACAGCACGAAAGCTCATCGACATGGCTCAGAGCACTCTCGACGAAGCACTCGCCGAAGCGGCAGAAACCGCCGGCGGGGAGGAGTAGCTAGGTATGCAGCAGCTGCGAGTGGTCGATCTCGCCCACACGATGGGGATTACCCCAACGGAGCTGATATTCAAGCTCCGGTCGATCGGCGTGAGCGTGGGCAGCGAGGAAGACCACCTCGATTTGTCGACCGTCCGCGCCATCATTACGGGCGAAACGCTCCAAAAGCGTCCACGTGAAGTGATCGTCCGGACTGAGAAACAGAACGAGGAAACCGCCAGCACCACCGCAATCGATCGCCTGGCCAAACGGCGACGACGACGCGTGATCAAGACTGAAGGTGAGATCAAGGAAGTCGCCGCACCTACGGTTGCGAAGGACGAGGATTTCGTGGAATCGACCGACGAGATCGAAGAGATCGCGGTCGCCGAAGAAACACCTAAAGTCGTCCCAGAAGCAGAAATTGAGGTCAGCGAAGAGGCTCCCGCCGAAGCCGTCGAGCCCGAGCCGGAAGCCGAGGTGGAGGCAGAAGCTGAAACTGAAGCAGAACCCGAGGGCGAAGCGACAGTCGAAGCCGAAGAGACCGAGCCCGAACCCGAAGCACCTGTCAAAGATGACGCCGTAGAGGCAGCTGAACCCGTCGCCGAAACCACCCCGGTTGCCGAGGAGTTGGAAGAACGCAAGCCCGCACCTGAAGTGACCGAGGAAGAATTGACAAAAACGCGCAAAGAGGGCGCGGGAGAGCAGCCGCAACGCGTGCGACCTCGACGGGCCAAGACCCCGCTCGAGCAGACTCTCCGCGAGCTTTCACCCGACGAGATCAGGACCCGGCTTAAAGCGCAAAAAGAGGCCGAGATCGCGCGCCGTAAAGCGCCGGCAGCACCTGCAGGAAAGACCAGCCGCAAAGAAAAGTCTGCGGCGGATGCGCGAGAGATCCGAGATCTGCTCAGCAAATTCGAAGAGCAGAAGGTCAAGAGTCAGCAGGAGGGCACAGCTCCGCCGACCCGTCGCCCGGTTCGACCCACCGGCCCTGCCCGGGGTGGCAAACGAAACCGCCGGCGTCAACGCGAAGCAGAGCGTCGCACCACTACGGCGCCGCCGCGCCCGTCTCGCACCATCCAGTTCAAGGATGGCAAAAAGCCCGAAGGTCCGGTCATCCTCTCCGAGATGGTGACGGCCAGAGAGCTGGCGGATAAACTCGGTGTCACGGCTAAAGAGCTTCTTGGTCTTCTCATCCAGAAAGGCATGATGGTTACGACCAACCAAGCCCTGCCGCACGAGATTGCGGAAGAGGTTTGCGCCGATCTGGGAATTGAGGCCATGGTTGCAAGCGCTGAAGAGGTGCTTGAGTACGAACGCGAGGAGAGCACAGAAGCGACCGGCCCTCTCGAGCCACGCCCTCCTGTCGTCACGGTCATGGGTCACGTCGACCATGGAAAGACGTCGCTCCTCGATGCCATTCGTTCCACCCGCATTGCCGACCAGGAGGCCGGCGGCATCACGCAGCACATCGGCGCATCAAGAATCCAAGCCGAAGACGGTCGCGTTGTAGTTTTCATCGACACCCCCGGCCACGAGGCATTCACCCACATGCGTGCGCGGGGAGCCCAGGTCACCGACATCGTCGTCTTGGTGGTCGCCGCCGACGATGGAGTCATGCCACAAACTCTAGAGGCAATCAATCACGCTCGCGCGGCTGGTGTGCCGATGATCGTCGCTGTCAACAAGATTGACAAAGCGAACGCGAACCCTGACAGAGTCAAACAGCAGTTGGCCGAGCAAGAAGTTCTGGTCGAATCCTGGGGCGGCGAAGTGCAGTCCTGCGATGTGTCCGCCAAGAGTGGCCAGGGTATCAACGAGTTGCTGGATATGATCCTTCTTGTCTCTGAGATGAAAGAACTCTCAGCTACTAAGGAAGGTCCGGCCCGCGGTGTGGTGCTTGAGGCTCGCAAGGAGAAGGGTCGTGGCACCGTTGCAACAGTGCTCATCCAGCAAGGAACGATGGAAGTTGGAGACTACTTCTTCTGCGGTTCGACATGGGGCCGCGTCCGTGCGATAGCGGATGACTTTGGCAAGCGCATCGATACCGCCGGCCCGTCCGATCCCATCGAGCTGATGGGCTTCGAGGAGATGCCCGGAGCGGGGGATGTCATCCAAGGCGTCGCGGACGAGGCAAAAGCTCTGGAGGTCTCGTCGTTCCGTTCGCAGAAGGAGAAGGAAGACTCCCTCATGTCAGGCCGCAAGGTCTCACTCGAGAATCTCTTCGACCAGATGGCAGAGGACGAGATCAAGGAGCTGCACGTCGTCATCAAAGCCGACGTCCAAGGCTCCGTGGAGGTCCTGCGAGAGACCCTCATCGGGCTGTCCACTGAGAAAGTCAAGATCAACGCACTGCATGGTTCGGTCGGCGCCGTGACAACTAATGACGTCATGCTCGCTTCAGCTTCGAACGCCATTATCATCGGATTTAACGTTCGTCCGGAGCGAACAGCTCGCGAGTTGGCCGAAGCGGAGCACGTTGATATCAGGATGTACACGGTTATCTACAACCTCATCGACGATGTCAGAAAAGCAATGGTCGGTCTCCTCGATCCGGAATACAAAGAAGAAGAGCTTGGCCACGCCGAAGTGCGAGATCTCTTCAAAGTACCGAAGATCGGCGTCATCGCTGGAACTCACGTTACTGACGGCGTCATCACCCGTACCGCCAAAGTTAGGCTCTTGCGCGACAACGTAGTGATCTACGACGGAGCTGTCGCCTCCTTGAGACGATTCAAGGATGATGCGTCCGAGGTTCGTCAGGGATTCGAATGCGGAATTGGGCTGGAGCGTTTCCAGGATATCAAGGAGGGCGATGTCATCGAGGCCTACAAGTTGGTCGAGATGACGCCCGAACTCTAGAGGAAGCGTCACTATCGGCCGCCTGCTATAGGCGGCGACCGCAACGCGACCGCGTCACGTGGCACAATGGAGTCGACCGAGCGTCGGTCGCGGTGCCCTTACAGCCGCTGTGCGGCTATGTAGATCAGTATCATGAGCAAGCATCTCTTCGTTGGTCTCGCGCGCCTCGAGCTGCACATTCCGCAGGCTCGAAGTCTGAAGGCGAAGCGAAGTGAAACCAGATCCTTGCTGCAGCGTCTTCGAAGTCGCCACCAAGTCCTAGTCACTGAAGCCAGTCACCAGGATCTCTATCAACGCACTGCTTTTGCCATCTGCGCCTTGTCAACCGACGAGCAGGATCTGCAAGCACGAATGCAGAGAGTTCGATGCACCGTAGAAGAAACATGGACAGGACAGATCCTGGGTTGGGAACTCGAGATCCTCGAGATGGAGAACTCACAGTGAAGGAACTTCATCGTCCTCTTCGAGATCGGCACGGGAGAGTCACATGAGCAAAGTCGGTCACGACCGTAACGCACGCCTCGAAGGCGAAATCCGCAGCGTCCTGTGTGAGCTGCTGCTTTTCCAAGCCAAAGACCCGCGACTTGACCAGGTGTCGATCTCGGTGGTTCGGCTCTCAGCTGATCGCTCCCAAGCCATGGTCTTCTTCTCGGTTCTCGGCGACGAGGCCCGTGAGCAAGAGGTCAGTGATGGATTCAAGGCAGCTGGCGCTTTCATGAGGCGCGAACTTGGGCGCACCATGAGACTCCGAGTAGTCCCTGAACTCGATTTTCAGCGCGACAAATCGTTCGAGTATGGCGACAAGATGGAACGTTTGTTTGAGCAACTCCATGACCAAGGGTTCATGCCGGAAGATCCTGAGGATTCCGGAGACGAAAGATGATGGACGGGGCCGATTTCCAGGCGGTGTTGGCGCGACTACGCCAAGCCAATCACGCTTTATTCGTATCTCACCAGAACCCCGATGGTGACGCCATCGGTTCGGAGTTGGCACTCGCAGAACTTGCCCAAGCGCTCGGCGTTAAAGTGACGATTGCTAATCACGATCCAGCAGGTGGCGGCCTGGCCGAACTCCCGGGCGCCGATCGAATTATCGTGTCACCATCGCTTCCTGATAATTTCCCGGAGGCCTTTGATCTGGTGGTAACGCTGGAATGCCCGGGGCTCGACCGGCCCGGGTTTACCGGACTTGACAAGCTTCCCATACTGAATATCGACCACCACGAAGCCAATGATCTCTATGGAGAGATCAATTGTCTTGACTCAACGGCACCAGCCGTCGGAGAGATGGTCTGGCAGATGTTCGACCGCGCAGGTGTCTCCCCTTCCGCCGAAGCCGCTCTCAACTGCTTCGTCGCTCTGATCACCGACACCGGCGATTTCAGATACTCAAACGCCACTCCAAGGGCTTTCCGAGCAGCGGCCGAGATGGTGTCTGCCGGTGCCGATCCTGTACGTGCGGCCGAGCTGGTGCACCACCGCCAGACGCCCTCTTCAGTCCGGCTTCTCGGCGAAGTTATGTCGTCCATGACTCTCAACGACGAGAGCACACTTGCAGTCATCGAAGCGTCTCCCGACGCTTTCAAGGCCGCCGCCGCGGAACCCCAAGACACTGAGAACCTCGTCAACGTTCCACGTGCCATTCGACAAGTCCGCATTGTTGCGTTCCTCAAACAATGGCAGGCCGGTTCCGTTCGCGTGAGTCTGCGATCAAAGGGCGACATCAACGTGCAGAAGGTCGCCGCCATTTTTGGCGGTGGGGGCCATGTCAACGCCGCCGGATTTGGCCTCGAGGGCAATCTGGCCTCAGCCAAAGCACAGCTCATTCCCCATCTCGAGGCACTCCTCAAGGAGACGTCATGAAACGCAAACGACCGGCAAAGTGGCATGGTCTGCTTCCTGTGGCCAAGCTCGCTGGGCCGACATCACACGACGTGGTAGACATGGCTCGGGGCGCGCTGCAGGAACGAAGAATCGGTCATTGCGGCACCCTAGACCCAATGGCCGAAGGTCTCCTGCTCTTGTGTATAGGGAACGCGACCAGACTTCAACAACACCTCCTCAAATGGGAGAAGGTCTACCGCGGCACAGTACGGCTCGGTGTTGCCACTACCACGTACGATGCCGAAGGAGAGCGTGTCGGAGAAGTCACGGATCCCGGCGAAGTCACCGAGGATCAACTCCAGCAGATCACGGAGCGCTTCAGCGGGACGATCGACCAAATTCCTCCCCCATTCTCAGCCAAGAAAGTCGGCGGCCGGAAGCTTTACGAACTTGCCCGAGCGGGTGAGGAGGTCAAAGTAGAACCAAAGCAGGTCACGGTACAGAGACTCGTACTCAACCTGCTCGAGCCCAGTCTGATCGGTGTCGAGGTCCAGACAACATCCGGGTTCTACGTTCGTTCGCTTGCCCATGACATCGGTCAATTTCTCGGATGCGGCGCACACTTGGCTCGTCTGGAGAGAGTCAGTATCGGTCCGTACTGTGCTGCAGAAGCAATGCCTCAAGCTTCGTTGCAGAGCGCCCAAGATCCGAGTGCTGTCCTCGAGTCACCCGCCTGGATCTCACTGCCCGAGGTCAAGCTGCCCTATGAGGAGATACAACTCAACCCAGCCGCCTGTGATCGCTACGCCAACGGACAGGAAGTTATCGTTAACATGGCACGTCCTAACGAATCGCTCTCAGAGAACGCTCATGTCGTAGTCCGATCGAGCGGTGGACGACTTATGGGTATCGGCCTCATCAACTCCGTGTTGGCACGAGGGAGATCACTGTGCGTCCGGCCCTCTTTGGTTCTCGAAGCTGCCAACGTGAACAGAAAACCGAAATGAAAGCTATCGTTCCGACCGCTGCAACAGCCTCCAAATCCGGCCTTTCTAGAGCCCCTTTCGGAAGACCGTCAGCGCGTCGTTCCGAGGTGCAAATATGTTGCGCCTCAACACCTTTCCTGATACCGTACCGGTGCCTCCTCGCCACCGGAGGTTCCTCAAAAATTTGGAGGAAATACAGTGAGTCACTTTGACGCCCAGAAGAACACAATCGTTGATGAGTTTCGAACCCACCCGACCGACACAGGGTCGCCTGAGGTTCAGATAGCTCTTCTGACACGCCGAATCGAGTTTCTGACCGAGCACTTCAAGACCTTCAAGAAGGACTTTCACTCTCGACGAGGCCTCCTTCGTATGGTCGGCCGTCGCCGTCGCCTGCTCGAGTATCTGAAGAAGAAGGACATCACGCGCTACCGCCAACTCGTGGAGCGGCTCGGCCTGCGTGGTTAAGGACGGTCGAAAACACATGGTGATTAAACGCACCGTCGAATTCGACGGCAAAGTGCTTGAGTTTGAAACCGGGAAAATTGCCAAACAGGCAGCCGGATCGACCACCGTGCGGCTCGGCGACACCATCGTGCTTGTCACCGCATGCGGCGAGAAGAGCAGACGGGAAGGGATCGACTTCCTGCCACTTACGGTGGACTACCGAGAGTGGGCATCGGCAGGCGGAAGAATTCCTGGCGGGTTTTTCAAGCGTGAAGGACGTCCGTCCGAACGCGAGATTCTGACCTGCCGGATCATTGACCGATCAATCCGACCTTTGTTTCCAGATGGATACCACGACGAAACTCAGATCATCGGCCTCCCTCAGTCCGCTGACGGAGTCAACGATCCCGACGTCTTGGCTCTGTGTGGTGCTTCGCTGTCACTTCTGTTGGCAGAGAAGATTCCCTACGACGCACCGCTCGCGGGCGTCAGGGTAGGTCGAGTCGACGGCAAGTTCGTCCTCTTCCCGACCCACGAGGAGCGAACCGCCGGCGATTTGGATCTTGTCGTTGCCGGTACTGACGACGCGATCGTCATGGTCGAGTGCGGAGCCCATGAGCTTCCTGAGAACACCATCATCGATGCTCTCGACCTCGCTCATCAGACGATCAAAACCATCATCGGCATCCAGAAGGACATTGTCGCCGAAGCCGGAATCACCAAGGCGGTGTTCGAGGCCACGCCAGATCCGTGGTCCGAGGCAGGCAACTTTGAGGCTGACGTCCGCCAACGGTGGCAGGCCCCTCTTTCGGAGGCCCTACTGGTACGCGGCAAGTTTGAGCAGAGAGACGCCATCGAAGCCGTCAGGGAGCAGGCTCTTGCAGAGCTGAGCGAAGACGACGCCGCCGTTCATGGTCCTTGGACCAAGGCGATCTTCCGACGCATAGTCAAGGAAATCACTCGGGAGACCATTCTCGCCAAACGCGAACGCCTCGACGGGCGTGCTTTCGACGAGATCCGCCCCGTGAACTGCGAAGTCAGTACATTGCCTCGCACTCACGGTTCGGCGCTCTTCACACGTGGCGAAACTCAAGCCATGGTGACTTGTACCCTCGGCACTCAAGACGACGCACAAGTCATCGAAGGCTTCGAGGGCGAGAACCGCCAACGCTTCATGCTGCACTACAACTTCCCGCCGTTCTGCGTCGGTGAGGCTCGCTTCATGCGCGGTCCTGGTCGACGTGAAATCGGGCACGGCAATCTCGCGCGACGCGCGCTGACACCCGTGATTCCTGATGAAACAGACTTTCCGTACGCCATGCGCATCGTTTCTGACACCCTCGAGTCGAATGGCTCCTCATCCATGGCAGCCGTCTGCGGCGGAGCTTTGGCCCTGATGGACGCCGGTGTTCCGATTCGCAGTACGGTCGCTGGTGTTGCCATGGGACTCGTATCAGACGGAGAGCGCACAGCGGTCCTCACCGATATAGCAGGTCAGGAAGATCACTACGGCGACATGGACTTCAAGGTCACCGGAACCAAAGACGGCATCACTGCGCTGCAGATGGACATCAAGATCTCCGGCCTGAGTCGCGAGATCATGGAGCAGGCGCTCGAACAAGCCCGCCAGGGACGACTCCAGCTCCTCGACACTATGCATGAGGCGATCGGCCAGCCGAGAGAGGACATCTCTCCGTACGCTCCTCGCATCTTCCAAATCAAGGTCGACGTCGATCAGATTCGCAACATCATCGGCCCCGGTGGCAAGATGATCCGCCACATTGTCGACACCACTGGTGCGAAGATCAACGTTGAGGACGACGGCACGGTGCAGATCGCAACCAACGATCAAAAAGCTGCCGACGCTGCAATCACGATGATTCAGAACCTCACGAAGGAACCGGAAATCGGCGAGGTCTACGAGGGAGTCGTGAAACGCATTGAACCGTACGGCGCCTTCGTCGAGGTTCTCCCCAATCACGACGGCCTCCTTCACATCTCTGAGATCTCGATGGAGAGAATCCCGGATATTCGCGACGTACTTAATGAAGGCGATTCGATCCAAGTCAAGATCATCGGAATCGATAACTACGATCGGATTAAACTCTCACGACGCGTCATTCTTGAAGAGGAAGCACGCGAACGCGGCGAGGAGATCCCCGAACGCGAAGCTCCTCCTCGCAGAGATGACGACCGGCGCGGAGGACGCGGCGGTGACCGTGGTGGACGTGGCGGTGACCGTGGCAGACGAAATGATCGCGGCCCCAGA
>JAAESQ010001315.1 GCA_024229275.1 bacterium
AAGCGGTGCGAGGGTTGCGGGTGCCCTTGTCTTGATATTATTGTACCTGGCACCGAAAACCGTAGGTGTGCGGCGGTTTGCCGCCGCGCAGCGAATCCGTGTGCCAGAAGAGCCGGATGCGGGAATTCCGCACGTCCGGATCTGTGGGGGGCCTGGGCGGGTAACCGCCCGGGTCTACCCGACACCCAAGGTGTCTCAAAACCTGTCGTTCTGGATCTCGGCGGACAGGGGACGGCTCAATCGGAGTCCTGGAGTTTATACCCGACGCTGTAGACGGTGACGATGATATCTTGCTCCCCAAGCACGCAGCGCAGCTTTTTGCGCAGGTTCTTGATGTGAGTGTCGATGGTGCGGTCGTAGCCCTCATGGTGATCGCCCTGCACCCGGTCGAGCAGCTCGGCACGGGAGAACACCCTGTTCGGGCGTCGTACCAAGGTGGCCAAGAGAGCGAACTCGCTGGTCGTCAGTTCAAGAGGCTCGTCGTTCACTCTTGCCCAGTGTTCGTCGAGGTTCACCGTGATTGGACCGGTCGCTATCGTTGATGGATCCTTTGCCTGGTGCTTGCCTCGCCTCAGTACCGCGTGCACACGCGCTACGACCTCCCGTGGGCTGAAGGGCTTACAGACATAGTCGTCTGCGCCGATCTCCAGACCCACGACTCGGTCGACCTCGTCGACTCGGGCGGTGACCATGATGATCGGAATCGACGTAAACGAACGAATCTCGCGGCAGATTTCGGTGCCGTCGACACCGGGGAGCATGAGGTCAAGCAGGATCAGTGACGGAGGGTTCTGACGTACGGCATTGACGACGCCGTAGCCGGTGTGCATCATCCGTGTCTGGTAGCCGGCGCTTTCAAGGTAGTCCCGCAGAAGCTCGGCGAGTTTGATCTCGTCTTCAACGATAAGAATGTGGTCGCTCGGCATGCCTGTTCCCCTCGTTACTCCGCGCGTAGCAACGGGAGTTCTACTGTGATGCTGAGACCGCCAGAAGGCACATTGGCGGCCCGGATCTGACCGCGATGATCCTCGACGATCTGCTTGCAGATGGCGAGCCCAAGGCCGCTGCCTCCGAGCTCGCGACTGCGGGACTTCTCGACTCGGTAGAGTCTGTCAAACAGATGCGGCAAGGCCTCGTCCGGGACCCCGGGTCCCGAATCGCGAATTTCCAGCAGGACGCTTTCGGGGTCCATCTCCAGGCGAACTAGGATCTCGTTTCCCTCTCCACCATAGCGGAGGCAGTTTTCGAGCAGGTTCGTTATCACCTGCCTCAGGCGGTCGCCGTCGGCAAGGACGATCGCGGGACTGGTGTCGGGGAGGTCGACTCTGGATCGAACCTCGTGCTCCTTCAGCCTGGATCTGTACAGTTCCACTGAGTCTCTGACCACAGCAATCAGGTCGATAGGGTGTTTCTGAACGATCTGGGCGCCTGAGTCGGTCATGGCGAGCTGGTGGAGATCGTCGATCAGCTTGCCGAGCCGGGTGACCTCGGCATGAAGGGACTCGAGGGTCTGGGGTCGCAGCTTCCGCACCCCGTCCTGCACGGCCTCGATCTCGCCTCGCAGAATCGCAACCGGCGTCCGCAGCTCGTGGGCGATCTCCGTGATCCACCGTTGTCGCTGGTCTTCGAAGGCCTGGATGGTCTCCGCCATTTGGTTGAAGTCATCCGCCAACTGCCCGAACTCGTCCTTCGCTGCGAGCTCGATTCGAGTATCGAGATCTCGCCGGGTCAACGATCGGGTGGCACTCGAAATCGCCTTGAGGGGCCGCACGACCTGCCGGCTGACCAGCCAGCCGACCGCTCCGGTGACCAACAGCAGACACGAGCCGACTGCGAGAATTAGCTTGAGCTGGCGCTGCATGTAGGTTGCCTCGATTGACGTTTCGGTGGTCTGACGTGGTCTCAGCCCGAGCCAGCCGATGGTCAGATAGTCGATAGTGATGGCTCGGAGTACGAGCTGGCCCGGAGGTGTCTTGTCTCCGACGACGTAGTTCTCCTGAGAATCGTGCACCGACAACCTGGGACCCAGGTTGAGTGGGTCATCCGGGGGCCTCTGCGGTGCGGGCCCATCGTCTTCGGGGGGCCGAAGCAGGCGTGGCTGGTTGTTGTTCTCCTGGCGTATGCGGTTTGCTGGCTCGTGGCGTTCCTGCCCCGGACGGGGAGGTGGGTCTTCACTTGCGTGTCGTGGGCGTGGTGGCGGGTCGTCGCGATTGTCTGCCCGATGGGGAGACGGATTGTCGCGTTCCCGCCGCGGAGGCGGCGGCGGGTCCTCGCCTTCGCGTCTGGGACCAGGAGGAGGCCTATCCTCGCGGCCCTCTCTCCGACGGAGAGGTGGCGGTGTTTGGTTTGGGGGATCGCCGGGATCATCCATTTTTGGTGGGGTTTGAGTTTCTCGCCTGCGCTCCCCGGAGTGAGTGCGGCGGTCGTCGTCCAGGGATGGAGACTGAGGCCGTTCCGGGTCGGTGGGAATGTCGAAACCGTTCTCGTGCAGCAGCTCGCGCCAAAGGCTCGGATCGCGCCGAAGCGGTTCCCATGCCTCGGTCTCATTGAATAGCTCCTGAAGACCGTTGATGAGTCCGCTAGATCGTTCAATCTCCACCTGGTGGAGGTAGCTCTCGAAGTTTCTTGCGGCGAACACCTGCATGATCAGGAGGACGCTGAGGATCACCACGGCTGAGAGAAGGAATGCCGTCAACAGCTTCAGGGATAGCTTCAAACCCGATCCTCCGTGATTTCGCGGGATGCTCGCTCCGAGTATCGTCGACACTACCGCACGAGACAACCTTCTTCATGGTGAGGCTCAAATGTGAGGAAGCTGTGAGCAGATCGAGAAGATGTGATGTCAGTCGGTTCGGTTGATGAATCACATCGGTTCCTCGTCTTGTACACACAATCTCCACACAGTCTTTCCGCATCTTCGTGGTGAGAGGCCGGCGGCCACCGTTGCCTGGAGCACGAAAGCCATGACCGAATTCGAAGGAGAGATACAGAAAAGGAGTTCATCTTGAATATCATCAAAGGAGCAGCCGTCTTGGAACTCGCGTGCGCAGTCCTGACAGGATCGATTTCGTATGCCCAGCAGAACCCTACGGATAATCGTGGTTCGAGACACCGGCCGCCGAAGCCACCGATCGACCTCGCGCTCGATACCGACAACGACCAGATCATTGGCGCCGGCGAGATAGACGTCTCGAGCGCTTCGCTCATGACTCTCGATGCAGACGGCGACGGACGCCTGATCGCCGGGGAGTGCCAGCCTGCGCGTCCCGACCACGAAGGCGGTTCGGCTCGGCAGGAAGAATCAGAGCGGGGCCGGCACCGTCCACCGGAACCGCTGGTGTTTTCAGCCCTTGATACCAATGGCGACGAGGTCATCGATGCTGACGAGGTTGCGGCTTCAGCCGAGACTCTACTCACGCTGGACAGCAACAGCGACGGTCAGCTCTCTCCTGATGAGTACAAACCCAGACGATCCAAGGGGCAAGGCAGCCGGCCCAATGAACAGAACTCAGAGAAGTCGTCCCGGCAGGACGGTTTCGGACAGTCCGAGGAGGATTGAGATATGAGACATACATTCGTTCTGACACTGACGGTTGCGGTGCTGGCGTTCACCCTTCCGATGGCAACCGCGCAGCAGTTCACCATGGACCAAACGCTGTCCAACCAGGCGCAGAGAACGACGATCGCGTTCGACGGGCTCGCATTTCTGACCGGCTCATTGGGGGCGGACTCGTTCTTCCCTCCCGGAAAAGTAGCCGATTTCTGGGGTTTTCAGTACCTTCGCGATAACGACCCGACAGAGATGGGCCACAACACCGACTTTCTGACCAGGGCGGCCAACAACGTGCTCTCTATTCTCACCGAGAGCCAGCTCGAAGATCTCGTTGTGCTGGCGGAGGGTCAGGTGAGTCCGGTCAACCAGTATGCGTACGACCGTTTCGTACTCATGAATGCGTTTCGCCGTCTGCTCGAGGGAGACCTGCCGGAAGGCAGCAGCGGGCTGGATCTGGCGGCGATTCAGGGCTTTTCAGCCGAGCTGTACCGGCTGGATGGCGAGATTAGCTTCGAGAGGGCGGAGGCTATGGGCGGTATTCTGGGCTCCTTCGACGCTGGCCAGCGGGCTTTCCTTGACAGCCTGGTCGGAGCCGGAATGCTTGATTGGCCCAATCCGGGGGACCAGCTCGATCCGCGAGACTACTCCCATGACGTCCATGTGGCCGTCATGACCTACGCCGCGGACATGCTGAGCTGGTATGCGGGCTCGATCGAGGCGGACGTCTACTTCTGTCCGGAGCGTCAGGGCACCTACTTCGGGTCGTTCTATCTCAAGGACGCCCCGGCCATGGGCAACCCGGACTATACGATCCCATCGAACCTGACCGCTGAGATGGGCGAGGCCTTCTTGGATACCTTGACCGCGGGGCAAGAGGCCATAGTGAGCGATCTCGTCGATGTACAGCGCGACTGGCTGTACGAGATCGTCGAGCGGCGACAGGACGCAGCAGCCGAGCTGCGCAGGTTCTTGGTTGGCGAGGAGGCCGATCGAGAGCAAGTACTCGCTGTGATGGAGAGGTACGGCGAGCTTGACGGTAACATCGTTCATGCCTACGCCACTGCCTTTGCAACGCTGGCCAGTGGTATGAGTTCATCGCAGCAGACGGAGCTTGAAGGGCTCCGCACCGACCTCGGTGTTTCCGCTCCAGACGGCGCCTATCTCTACTCGGAGCCGATCGCCATGCCGGAAATTCCCAGCGCCGATTTCCTGTTCGACGGTGATCAGTCGGCGG
>JAAESQ010001316.1 GCA_024229275.1 bacterium
AGGTTCGATGTGACCAGACGCCTACGCTGCGTGCAATGTGACGGTGTGATGGGTGGCACCCAAGGTGTGCTTCAGATTCGTCAGACGCGTAAGTTTTTGAACCGCAAAGGCCACAAAGCTCGCTAAGGGAACGCGAAGAAGGGGGAGAGGGGCGGTTCTACGAACCGCGTAGCATGGGGTGCCCGCGTCGGTCGTCTTCTGCCCTCAGATTCAGTGACTCACCAAGGACGGGACGGACCTGAACTTTTTGAACAGGAGGACGCAGAGAGCGCAGAGGGGATTCCTGCCGAGCTATCACACTCATCGCGGGCCTGGCATCGGAATCGGACCAGAGGGTTGCCCCTGCGGTTTCTCGATGGTACGCTATTAATAAGTCCTGCCGCGATCTCCATCTCCGGAGAATCTCCAACAAAAACAACTCACTGAATCGGCTCTTCTTTAGATCGACACTCTACGACTGTATCTATTTTTGCTTGCTGATCATGTGACATGAACTGGAGGAAAGATGAGAATCAAGATTGTACTACCCTTCATTTTAGCCAGCGTTACTGTGCTACCTAGCGGACTTGCCCGGGCAGATAGCCAAACCACCTCGGTGACTGTTCCGGTGCTGCTTGATCACAACCGAATGCTGGTCGATGCCCAGCTGCAACGCCCGGACGGCAGCTGGCGTAAGGCCCGACTTTGGATCGACAGCGGCAATCCCGAGTGCTTTATCAGCGAGCCCCTGGCCCGTGACCTCGGCTACGACCTGAGCGCCAAGCAAGACAACGCCGAGCTTCGTCAGCTGGAGGTTCCATCACCAGGCGGTGTTCGACTTGGTGGTCTTCAGCTCGATTTCACCGGAGTAGCAGCCAAGGTCTTGTATCAGCCGCAATGGGTTTTCAACACCATGCACATCGACGCCAATCTTCCCTCAACCGTCCTGAGCCGCTACCACGTCATTTTCGACTACCCCCAGAGGAAGCTCACTCTGGCAAGACCTGGCAGCATCAAACCACGGGGCATTCGTGCCGCTGCCCAGGTCCACCCGAAAACCGGCATCGTGCAGATCGATGCTGTAGTTGCCGGTCAGAAGCTCAGCTTCGCCCTCGACAACGGCGCCTCCTACTCGTTTGTTTCCGAGGACATTCTCACTGATCTCTATTCCAAGAATTCCTCCTGGCCCCAAAGTAAAGGGGCTGTAGGTTGTGCAAACATTTGGGGGTGGTGGCCTGGTGAGGACAGCTGGCAGATCGTTCGTATTCCCGAGATTCAGTGGGGATCGGTTCCTCTGAGAGGCGTCGGTCTTGTCGGTCTGCCCGGATTTTTCCCCGGGAATACCAGCCTGGGTGAGTGGTACTCGCAGAAGACCTTACATCCGGTCGCCGGCATTCTCGGCCCCAATGCCTACAACGCCTATCGAGTCGAGATCGATTACCGGGGCAAATCGGTCTACTTCTCCCAACGTGCAGAGCCAGCTCAGCACGATATGGACCTGGTGGGCCTCACCCTGCAACCACAAGAATCTGGCGCATATCTGGTCATCGGCGTGAGTGAAATAAACGGCAAGCCGGTAGTTCCCGGAGTGCAACCAGGGGATAGACTCCTCCAGATAGATGAGCTGAAGACCACCGGCGCAACTATGGGTACGGTTGTCGATGCCCTCCGTGGTCGGCCTGGTGAGACTCGCACCCTGACACTAGAAAGAGATGAACAATCCTTCAAGATCGTTGCTAGGGTCAAACGTTTCCTGTGACGACGGGCTGTTCAACGTCCATGAGGAAGTGGGGTAGCGTTTGCCCAACGACAAACTCGTGAGTTCGTGAACATGAGGGAGAAGAGAGCGCAGAGAGTGATTCCAGCGGAGTATTCACGTTGTCTCGGACCTGGCTCCGAAATGCGTGGTTTCGCCCATCGCTGAGCCCTGAAGCCAGCAAACGCCTCAGTCCTCAGCACAGGGAGGGGCCTTCCAACAGCAGAACAATGATAGCAACGCCTTAGTCGCGTGATTCGTCAGGAGTTCATTGCCTTTTCGAGGATTCACAGCGCGAGACCAGGGCTATGTCAAAACAGAATGCGAGGCGGTATCGGTGTCAATAACACGAATACCCGGGTGCCCGGCGCCTATTCCGTTTTTCAGCTTGCCATTAAATGCCATAGTGTCGGCCCTGGTTCCGGGAATTGGCACCGGAACTGAACTGCCCTTACACCCGAACTTCCCCCTGTCCCCATCGAACTTCACCCGTTTCGGCTCGAGCTAGTTCCAGTGCTTCAGCTCGTGCCACATCTCTTCGAGAGGCACCGAGAGTTCCCTACAGATGTGGATCGGCCGGTTCTCCTCGGCCATCCCCCAGGGGTTGAAGTGCTCGCCCGCCTGCTCGACCGAGCCGCATAGCCCCTCCAACCACTCCCGCCGCCACTGCAGCCAGATCAGGCTGTCCCCGTCGAAGTCCCCCGTTCCCCAGAGCCAGTGATTCTGGTGCCCGGAGATTGCCGACGGCAGACCGTGGGCAGGACCGAAGAGGTTGATTGCCCCGGCCTCGCCATAGTTGCTGGCATAGATTCCGGTGCGTGATCTTTCTTCCTCCGGCAACGACCAGTAGATCTCAGCGACTTCTTCGACGAGTTCCTCCCATCCGAATCGATCGCCGAAGTGCTGCGGCAAGGGCCCAGAGTGTGCGACCTCGGTTCTGGGCGGCGCGACGCCCAGCATCTCCTGGTACGAGACGAGGTCCACGGGCGAAAGCAGCGGAAGTGCCAGCGGGGCGAGAACAGCTCCAAGCACCGCTGTGCATGCCAGCACAGCCGCTCGCGGCCACAGTCCTGCCCGCGTGATTCTCCAGTGCTCAAGCCATGCTTCGACCCTCACCGAACCGGCCGCCAATAGCATCGGATAGATCGGTGCAAGGTAGTAGTTCTTCGCGTGGAGCACAATCATCAGGACAAGCAGCGCCAGATAGGTCAAGCCCACCACCCGGAACCTCGAAAGGCGACCCACCAGCAGAGAGACCAGGCCGGCCAACCAGATCGGAAAAGTCGCCGGGTGAATCAGCAGAATCTGCTGCGCGATGAAATCGACCGGCGCGAGAACCACGTTCTTGCCCGCATCCTTGACGTTGGTCAGATCCTCAAGGGTTGGGAAACCGTTCACGATCTGCCACAACATATTGGGGAGGAACAGTAGCAGTGCCACACCCGCGCCAAGCCAAATCCAGCGGTGAGCGAACTCCCTCCGGAGAGGAGTCAGAAGCAGGGCGATGACCACCGCTACACCGAAGAACACGGTCGAGTGCTTGTTTTCGAGGCCGAGACCGGCCAGAACCCCGAACCAGATCCAGAGGCGGGAATCGCCTGTTCGATAAATCCGCAGGACCACCCAGATACAACCCATCCAGAAGAGGGGTTCGAAAACGTTCATCGACAGGAAACTCGCGCTTGCCAGATAGGCCGGCGCAATGATCGCCGAGAGGCCGGCCAACGCCTGGGCGAAGCGCCCTCCTCCCATTTCGCGAGCAAGCATCATGGTCAGCCACACCAACAATCCGCCGGCCAGAAGCGGCAACAATCTGATCGCGGGCAACGAACCGCCGAGAAGAAGGCCTATCTTCGCGTAGATCGCGACCAGAGGTGCACAGTCGACGTAACCCCAATCGAGATGGCGCCCGCAGTCCAAGAAGTACAGCTCATCACGGAAGTAGCCGTACCCAGAGATTGTGACGATGTGGAGGACCACCTTAAGCGTCACCAAGCAAATCGCCGTTGGTCTATGGAGTTTCGGCAGCCCTTCCGAAACAGCTTCCACATCCCCGTTTGTTCCACGGCCCGCGGTCATGAAACCCTCTTCAACATTGGGCTCTTCCTTTCGCTCGGACCCAGCGTACCACTCACATCGGAGCCAGGTTCCGAGAACCTAAGAAGTTAAGAAGAACTACCGGCTTTCAAAAACCTAAGAACTTGAGTAGGGGATTCACAGCGCGAGACTAGGGCCATGTCAAAACAGAATGCGAGGCGGCATCGGTGTCAATAACACGAATACCC
>JAAESQ010001317.1 GCA_024229275.1 bacterium
CATCCGGAAACCTGGCTTTCATGTGTCATTCTGAGGAGCGGAGCGACGAAGAATCTCGTAGTTCCATGGTCGCAAGAGATTCTTCGCGGAGCCTGTCCTGAGCCTGTCGAAGGGCTCAGAATGACAATACCCCTTTTCCGGGTGGATACTAATTGATCAAGACAAGAATATTGAGCACTCCGTGTTAGAAAAACACATGTGATTACAGAGAGAAGCGCAGAAAAAAACGAAGGCAATCCTGTATTTTCAGGGTCAGGTAGAGGCCTCGCCAGAGAGACCTCACATTCGGCTACGCTTAGGGAGGTTGAAAAAAATGAAATTTATAACTGCCAAACCAATCAACAGACTACGAACGATTGCTTACGGGCTGGCACTGGCCGCCTGCCTCGGTGGCTTCGCGTCTATTGCGGCCTCGGCTGCGACCAAAGCGAAAGATGTGAAGGCGGATGTGGTGTACCGCAACGGGTTCGTCTACACCGTGGACGGCATGCGATCCCGTGCACAGGCGTTCGCTGTCAAGGACGGCAAATTCATCGCTGTCGGCAGCAACGAGGACATGAAGGCCGTTACCGGCAAGAATACCAAGACCGTCAACCTCAAAGGGAAAATGGTCATGCCGGGGCTGGTCGACACCCACATCCATGCGCTGCGCGGTGCGCTGACGGCACTCGGCGTACTCTTCCCTGTGAGTTCCACGGTCGATGACATCAAGGCGGCGATCAAAAAGCACATCGCTGATAAAAAGCTTAAGAAGGGTGACTGGATTGAAGGGTCCAAATGGGCGATCGACTACCACAAGCTCAACGCCAAGATGCTGGACGACGTCGCCCCCGACAATCCGGTGTTTCTGCACGACTGGACCAACCATCTGGCCTGGGTAAACTCGGCGGCGCTCAAGGCCGCCAAGATCACCAAGGACACACCGGACCCGGCCAGCCGGTGTCATCGACCGGGACAGCTCGGGCAACCCCACCGGCACCCTCCACGACAAGGCTCTGGGTCTGATTACGGCCGTCATGCCCCCGCCGAAGGATGAAGAGGTGCAGGAGCGCGCGATCTGGATCTTCGACAAGCTGAACGGCTACGGCATCACGGCCATCGTCACCGCCCAGCTCGATCCGGTACGCATCAAGGCCTACCGCGCCCTGGAAGCCAAGAACAAGCTGACCATACGCGTCCAGGGGAGCTGGGACTTCAACACCCGCTACGTGACCACCACGCTGGAGGAACAGGCCAAGACCTTCATGACGCGTGAGAAGCGCGGCAAGAACTCGCCACTGATTAACGTCGACGGCGTCAAGGTCTACATGGACGGCGTGCCCAACGATGCCGAAGGCGGCGCGCCGATGATCGATCGCTACGAGACCGCCCCGATGTTCGGCACGCCGAGCATCGACGAGTCGACGTTCGCGACCTGGATGCTGCGTTTCGATACCGAGGGGCTCAAGGTCATGGCCCACGCAACCGGCAGCCTGTCGGTGCGTCATTTCCTGAACTCTATCGAAGCGGTACGGCGTGCCAATGGTGAGGGTCCGCGGCATCACCTTGCACACTCCATGCTTGTTTATCCCAGCGAGTTGGAACGACTGGACATCAAGCGGTCCAACATGATCACCGAGGTGTCGCCCTTCAACATCTGGGTGCCCGATCCCAGTGCCAACTATGCGTGGGGAAAAATGATCGGGCGCGACCTGTTCAATATCACCCAGACGCCGATAAAGAGCATGGTCGATGCCGGCGCCGTAGTGACCTACGGCAGCGACTGGGACAATGTCCCGGATCCGAATCCCTGGATGGGCGTCGAGGGCATGGTGACGCGCCAGTACCCGGGACATCCCGAGTACGGCCAGTGGAACCCGGATGAGCGCATCGACGTCGAGACGGCGATCCAGATCTTCACCAGAAACGGTGCCATGGCCATGCAGAAAGAGGACGAGACCGGCACGATCGAGGTCGGTAAGTCGGCCGACTTCATCGTGCTCAACCAGAATCTACTCAAGATTCCACCGGAGAACATTCACAAGACCAAGGTGCTACAGACCGTTCTCCAGGGGAAGACGGTGTACACGGGAAAGTAGTGTTAAGAAAGGATAATAGGAAATGAACAAGCAACAAAACCTTGCCGCAGTCCTGGCCATCGTTTTTGGCTTGTTTCTGGGCGTGTATGCAGAGGTTGATGCCTGCACGCGTGTGTTCTGGAACACACTTTCAGACCTGAAGATTGTTGCTCGTAACGAAGACTACCTGACCCCTGTGGACCCGACCATGGTGATCACGCCCCGCGGCATCGAACGCGTCGGCAGCAAGGAAGACAACGCCGTCCGCTGGACGAGCAAGTACGGCAACGTCTGCATGTACGCCAACAACCGATTTCCCATGGATGGAATCAACGAAAAAGGCCTCACTGCCCGAACACTCTTTTTCACCCAGGGGAAAGAGGTTGACGCGGCTCACCCTGATCGTCCGGCCCTGGATAGCGATCACTGGATCAGCTACATCCTCGACAACTTCGCAACGGTTAAAGCCGCGGTGGCCTCTATCCGCAAGGACGTTCGCCTCAAGGTCATTCACGATCACTACGAGTACGCCAGCGGCAAGCACATCGCCATGGCCGATGTATCGGGTGACTCTGCGATCATTGAAATTCAGAACGGCAAGGTCGCGATCTTTCACGGCCCTCAATACAGAGTCTTGACCAATCCACCCAACTACCAGACGATGCTCAAGGCCGTCACCGACCACAAGGGTATGGGTCTGATGGACGTGCCGGGGTCACTTGACGCAAAAGACCGTTTCGTGAGGGCGAGCTACCACCTGGGAAATCTGCCGGAGAAGCCCAAGGACAGATTCGCAGCCTACGGCTATGTAAACACGGTGCTGGCTTCGGTGGTTTTTCCCATCGGTGCGCCCGTCCCCGATGAAGACAAGGC
>JAAESQ010001318.1 GCA_024229275.1 bacterium
AACTTCAGCGCGGATGACAAGGAGGGGGCTGTCCTCGTCGTCTTCGAGGAGTCGGGCGGATGCTGCGCCGGGTGAGCCACTGACGATGTGAGTCAACGGGTTGGATGGAGTAACGATCGCCTCGGTAGTGGAATCCGGCAGACTGATTTCAATGTGATGGGTAGGCGAGTCTCCTGATGGAGTTTCGAAGAATTCGCTGAGGGCCTGAAGAGCAGCTGCGTTGGCATTTGTACTGCCCCAGCCGTCACCTCTTCCCAGAGTGACGAGGCCGTTGATCAGGACCTGGAAACGTGGGTTGTTGCGATCGGTATTCGCCAGAGCGCGAGCGACTGCGGCAACGCTACGGGTCTCGGATGGAAGGATGAGACCGTTGCGTGGAGAACTCGAGCGCTGCAACCCGCCATAGATTTCCTGGCCTTGCCAGAGACGGATGATGACTCCGTCCCACAGCTTCTGGGTTAATTCGTCGAGGGAGGACTGAGCACCGGTGCCGACGAGAGATTGGAGGACGAGGGCGGATGCTTCGAGGTTGAGATAGCGAGCCCTGCGTGACAGTTCGGCGGCGTAGGCCGGGTCAAAGCGGCCGGCTCGACTGAGGGCGTACAGAGCCCAGCAGCGTTCGGCGTAAGACTCCCCGTCGATGAAGCGACTGTAGTCTGAGCGCAAGGCCTGTTGCAGTACCCGAACCAGTCCGGCCTCAAGGTCTTGGTCAACCGCAAACTGTGCCTCGCGGGCTTCAACCAGGAACTCGAGGGTCCAGGCGGTCAGTGAGACATAGCCTCTGGATCCGGGCCAGTATGCGACCAGGCCGGAGTCGTCGATGACCTGGGGAATCCACTCGAGCACATCGTTGACTGCGCCTTTGAAGTCTGCCTCTGAAGACTGCATATGCAGCACACTGCGGAACTTCTCCATTCCAAGATAGGTGCGAGCCCGGCTCAGACGCTGCTCTGTGCAGTGATAGGGATATCGGAGGAGGAAGTTGAGGCCGGCCGCCATGCGTACCAGCGCCGGCTGGTTCGATACCAGAACCGAGCGCCGAACTGTGCCCGACCTGGCTTCGCCAGTGATATCTGGGAGGTCGATCTGTACACCGGGCGACAGATTCTCCAAGAGGCGATCGCTGAGCCGACGACGATCGTCTCGAATCGGAAGTCTCACTTCGAATGCGTCTGTGGCTCGGTCAGATTCTCGCTCAACACCGACTCGGAAAAGCACCTCGTCTCGCTCAAGTTGGCCCTTCTCGTCGTATTGCGGCGTCGGTACTTCGACTGGGAACTCAATACGTTGAGCTTGATTCGGCGTCCACATCAGCTCATGAAGAGGATCTTGAGTCAGCTGGACACCCTCGACGTGGATCTCCGCTGAACCGGGACCGCCTTCGCCCTCGACCACTCGGCCGATGGCGGTGGCGGTGAAATGGTCGCCAGGCCGCACGAAGCGCGGCAGGGCTGGTTGAACGATCACAGGAAGGCGAACGGCAAGGTGGCCCTTTGCATATCCGAAACGCTCAAGACCGCTAGTGGCCTTGGCGCGAAGCTTGAAATTGGTGAGGTTGTCGGGAAGCTGGACTCTGACAGTCGCCGAACCATCAGTCCCGACCATGATCCTCGGGTCAAAGAATGGCACTGGTGAGAAGTTGCGTCGCACCGTGGCTCTGTCAAGGATGCCGGAGCGTTCCTTTTCGGCCTCTCCACCGCCGGGATTCTCGGCGAACGGCAGGAAGCCAAACGGCAAGTGGCGAGTGTCACGGACTTCGAGGTGGGTATACACCGGGGTGATGAGGTCCGGCAGAGGATCAAGGCGTTGCTCTTTGCCCAGGGCGAGTACAGCCTGATCGACCAACCAAAGAGTCA
>JAAESQ010001319.1 GCA_024229275.1 bacterium
GACCCCACTCTGCGCCCAGAACGCCGAACATCCTTGCGCACCTGGACGAGCGTGCAGGAGCCGACTTGTTTACCGCGGAGGGACTGACGCGTCATTGGCAGGAAACTTTCCACGTCTTATTCTTCATCCATCTGGAGACGCGTAAGGTCGAGGTGGCCGGGATCACAGCTCACCCGAACGAGCGGTGGATGAAGCAGATCGGCAGAAACGTGACCCTGGACGAATGGGGCTACCTGGAGGGTTGCCGGTATCTCCTGCACGACCGCGACACGAAATTCACGGAGTCCTTTCGCGCGCTCATCAAGTCGAGTCATGTAGAGCCACTCAAGCTTCCGGCCCGAAGTCCGAATTTGAACGCCCAGGCAGAGCGCTGGGTAAAATCGGTGAAAGAGGAGTGTCTGTCGAAGCTGATCTTATTCGGTGAGGCCTCATTGAGACGGGCCCTACGCGAGTACGTGGCGCATTACCATACCGAGAGAAATCACCAGGGCAAGGGTAACGTTCTGCTCTTCCCCACGGCCAGTGACCACGTGAGTTCCAGGGGTGGGCCCGTATAC
>JAAESQ010001320.1 GCA_024229275.1 bacterium
ACCGAGAAGGTGCGGATTCACGGCTTTGTCAGCCAAGGGTTTGCGTATAGGTCGGGAAACAAATATTTGACGATGAAATCCACCGAGAGGAGCTTCCTGCTCACCAACGGTGGCTTCAACATCTCGCCCGACCTTGCCGACGATTTCCGCGTCGGAATCCAACTGTATGCCCGCCGGATCGGCGAGTTGGGTCAGGGCAAAATTGACATTGATTGGGCATTTGCCGACTACCGGATCAAGCCTTATGTGGGCATACGTGCGGGCAAAGTCAAGACGCCGTTGGGGCTGTACAACGATTCCCAGGACATGGACTTTCTCCATACCTGGGGCGCTCCTGCCGCAATCGCTGTATCCGGTGGATCTGCGGAGTTGGAATATTGCTCATCTCGGCGGCGATGTCTACGGCCGGATCCGGATCACTGCTGTCCAAATTAGCTGAACGCCGCTCTGGCGCCTGTTGAAAGCACAGGACATACCTCACCGATCCGCCCGTTTCCAGGACCAGGTTGCCACCCGTTTTGTTAACTTCCAGGCTTGCTGCTGTCCAGATTAGAGCCCGAAAAACCTCCTGTTGATTGGATTTGGTGTAACTGGTCGAGTTCTGCTGTCCAAGTTCTGGCGACTCCAGTTGCTGCTACCCACCCAGCGGCAACCGCAACTGGGCGTCATGCACGCCCTCCAGCGCGGGCGGCGCTTGGAACGGTTCATCCAACCACCGGTAGAGATCCCGATAGACGAACAACTGCTGCCGCAGCAACGCCACCAAATTCGACAACGACCACTTGTACTGCGATCGCAGCTGCAGGTACTTCACCACCAGCATGGCGATCAGCGCCGTCCAGACCTGCGTCTTGACCGCATTGGCGCTGGTTCCCACGAAGGTCTTGATCTTCAGCGACTGCTTCAGCGCCTTGAAAAACAACTCCACTTGCCAGCGGTCCTTGTAGATCGCCGCGATAGTAGTAGCGCCAAACTCCAGCAAGTTGGTCAGAAACACGATCGATCTCTGCTGCTCCTCATCCCAGATTTCCACCCGGCGGAAGTAGAGCGGCTCTTCCCCCGACGGGGTCCGGCTCGGGAACCAGATCAGTTGATCGCTCACCACATTGCGGTTCTGCGGCACCTGGCGCTCGGACTCTACCTCGTAGACCGCATTCCCTTTGAGGCGCGTGACGAAGTAGACCTCCTCGGTGGTCAACCGCTCGAACCACTCGTAGTCAATGTAGCCGCGGTCAATGGCCAGGATCGTTCCCGGGTCCAGCCGCAGCGCCCGGGCCACTTTCAGCTCACTCAGGTTGGCTTCGCTGACCACCGCAAACGATGGCAGGTAGCCGTCATGGTCCAACAGCAAGTGCAACTTGATCGCCCCTTTGGTGCGGCGGAACTTTGCCCAGTCGAACATCGACACCGACAAGTCGATCACGCTGCCGTCCAGGCTCATCAGTTTGTTCTTGAACCGGAACTTCCTCCGGCCTCCCTGGCACGCCACCAGCTCCTGGCACTTCCCCTGCAACTGGTCAAAGACGGTTTGGTACAACTCCCAGGGGCGGTGTTCGTTGGCGTAGGCCAGCGTCGACCTCTTCGGCGCCTCGGGAATCCCCAGATGTCTCAGCTTGCCTTCACAAGCGGCTAATCCGCCGCAGATCTCCCGCAGCGAGTGGGCATGCCCCAGTTGACAGAACAACATCGCTACGAACTGGCCCCAACTGGTGAAGCCCCGCGCGTGGCGCTCGGCCTTGTGCTGCTTCACTGCGCGCTGGAACTCCGTCCGCGGGAATAGCTGCAACAACTGGCTGAAAATGCTGCATACTCGTTTCATGGTTGAGTCTCCTTAGGTTGTGATTGGTCCTTTCCAGAACCGCGATCCAACCTAACAGAGGCTCAGCCTTTTCAGGCAGGCCGTGGAGCGGAACCTACTGAGCTAATTTGGACAGGTGTGCTCGGGTGCGCGACACAGAAGTGGAAGTCAAGCCCGGCGGGTCTCCCAGTAATCCTCAAACCGGCCGTTGAACTGACAGCAGCGCAAGGCG
>JAAESQ010001321.1 GCA_024229275.1 bacterium
GTCGAACGACTCTGTGCCGAGATCGACCATCGGTTGATCCAGTGGCTGTTCGCGACGTTCGAGTAGTGCTATGCGGCGTTCTATTTCGAAATCTACTATTGAGTAATTGAGCAGTATCGCTCGCCAGGTGGCTGGTGCGTCCACCATTTGCAGCCGCAGACCTACAGGTACCCATTCGTTGATAATCAACTTGGGCCCGCGACTCCCTGAGTAGTGAGACGCGCCCCAACTGTCCAACCGAGCCGTATAGCTGTGATAGAGCTGAATGGTTGGTGTAGGGTCCCAGCTAAGCTTATTGGCGGGGCAGTAGAGATTCTCCCAAGGAAGAGTGCCGATGCCTGTTGAAGCTTCATTTGCGCGCTGAATCCAACCTGGCGGCAACTTAAGAGGTGAAAGGTTTGACTGACTCTTGAGGTCAAGTCTGTTCCGGGTCTGATCCAGAGTTGCGAGATCGCACAGCTGAGGAAGTCCAGGTCCTCCCAGGAAGACGCGGTTGGGTAGAAGACCGCGTTGTATTGGTATGGCCAGGCCAACGCCTGCTCCAGCTCCGAGGATTGCGCAGAACACGGCTACATGAGCCAGATTGCGGCGTCGACTTGGGTTAATGAGAAGTGAACAGGCGATTAGAAGAAGTAGCACCGGCACAAAGTTTGTCTGGTGGGTGTGTTGTCGAATGAATGCGTGACGAAACTCTGAGATCGCTAGTGGAGCGACCATCAGGTGGAACGCCGCAATAGCAGCATGACGTCGGAGTGCGAAGCCGAAAAACAGCCAGCCCACGAGGAGAGCAACGCCGACGATCAATCGCCGAGGTTGCTCTGGCACGCTCGCTGCTGCGGCATATCCGGAAACCTGGTCGATCGACAATTGAAGCCAGTTGAATGCGGCGGCAAAAGAATCAAAGCTCAACAGGCCGGTCACACAGAACGCGGTGCCCGCTGCAACGAGGAACGCAAGCGGGAGTCGTGAGCCTCGAGAACGAACAAACGCAAGGATGGCCGAAATTAAGAGAATAACCAGTCCGATGACGGCGAGATTGAGTTTGACGTAACAGCAGAAACCAGCAATCACACCCGCCAATGCGGCAATCGTGGGTCGCTCTTCGTTCAGCGCAACCAGGCAGAGCATGGCTATTCCTGTGAGGATCATGACTTCCTGGAGAGGATCTTGGCGGAATGCGATCAAGAATAGGACAGTGAAAAGCAAAGTGGCACCGAGGTCGCGATGGAATAGGGCGATGCGAATCACGGCAAAGCCAAGTGTTCCGTGCAAAATGAGTAGAAAGAGATTGCCCAGAACCAAGTTGTTGCCAATGTCGAGCGGTGTGAGCAAGTAGCCAAACGGGCCGTGAGTGAAGACGATGTCCTTCCCGAACTCGATATCTGAGGAGGGTGCAATGTTGAGCGCCCAAATCCATCCTGGATCGATACCCGGCGGTCCGATGGACTGCAACACGACCGGTGCCGTGACAAGAAGAGCGTAGAGCACAACCGCGAAAATGGCCGTGACGCGAAGACGCTTCAGAACCAGCGACCTAACTTGTTTGCCTTCGTCCAGATTCTCGCCGCTACTCACCATGGCTCCACGATAGCAGGGCATACTGATGGAAGATCTTGGGTTGTTCACACCGAATAGAGAATCGGCAATGCGGAGCTGTGGAAGATGAAGATCTTATGGACAATGGGAGTAGGCGGTTTTCTCGTCAGTGCGTTCGGCCTTTGCAGTTTTGGATGCGGAGGATCCGGAACAGCGGACGGCCGACCGGAGCCTGGCGCGGCCGAGCAGCTTGAAGACGCAGAGGGAGATCGACTTCCAGTGTCTTCTCTAAGGTTGCCTGAGGGGTTTCGCGTCTCCGTGTTTGCACGCGTACCCGGCGCGCGATCGCTTGCTCTAGGTGATGACGGCACGGTATTCGTCGGAATGCGACGCGATGGTTCCGTATGGGCTGTCAGGGATGACGATGGCGATTGGAAAGCCGATCGAGTGATTGAAATAGCCTCTGGATTGACGACTCCCAACGGTGTGGCGTTTCGTGACGGATCGCTCTTTGTTGCTGAGATTCCGCGCATTATTCGATTCGACGGGATTGAGGGGCGACTCAACGACCCACCTGATCCTGTTGTTCTGGTCGATGACCTACCGACAGAAGCTCACCACGGATGGAAGTTCGTTCGCTTTGGACCCGACGGCCTTTTGTACTTCCCAATTGGTGCACCCTGCAATGTGTGCGAGCGAGGAAATCCTCGATATGCTTCGATTCTCCGTATAGATGTCGATAAGCCAGGGATGGAACCAGAAGTATTTGCCAGCGGAGTTCGCAACACTGTGGGATTCGACTGGCATCCGGGTACGAATCATCTGTACTTTACGGACAACGGACGTGACCATCTCGGGGATGATGTGCCGCCGGATGAACTCAATCTGGCGCCGACAAAGGGACTGCACTTTGGGTTTCCGTATTATCACGGGGGAAACATTCCAGATCCGGATTTTGCGTACAAGCGACTGAGTGAGGAGTTCGAAACACCAGTGCTCGAGTTCGGCGCTCACGTAGCGGCGCTGGGCATGCGGTTCTACACGGAGAATCAGTTTCCCGACACCTACTCAGGCAGGGCGTTCGTCGCGGAACACGGTTCCTGGAACCGGACCTCAAAGGTGGGTTACCGTGTCGTCTCTGTTCGCTTCGAGCAAGGTGTGCCGGTGGAGATTGAACCGTTCATAGACGGGTGGTTGCAGGATGAGGAAGTGTGGGGGCGACCGGTCGACATCGAAGTGATGCCGGATGGTTCTATGCTCGTCTCCGATGACTTCGCCGATGCGATCTATCGTGTCTGGTACGAGGGGTGACGATCAACTTCACCGATTATGCTCTGTTTTCCTGCTGTTGAGTTGCTAAGTTCAGTTGCGCCACTACTCCAAATAGGGACGCAGGGCATCGTGAAAATGCTCCATCATGATCGCGTAGCCATCCTCGTTTGGGTGAATTCGGTCGGACATCAGCTTTGATTTGCCAAAGATGCCTTTGTAGACGTTGGGTATCAGCTCACACCCCGTAGCATGCGCGACTCGCTTGTATTCCTGGTCATAGCCCTTGCCGAAGAACGGAACGTCAAAACCGCCCACGATGACTAGCGCTCCCTGGTTCTGAATGCGATTGACGATCTCTTCGAGGTTGTTGAACGCAACGTCCTTCGGCACGCTGCGCATGTAGTCATTCCCACCGAGCGTAATAAGTACGGCTGAAGGTGAATGCGCGAGAACATCTCGCTCGAGCCGTCGCATTGCCATTTCGGTTGTGTCGCCTGGGACGCCGGCGTTGATCACTTCGCGGCCGATGCGCCGTGCGAGCTGGCTAGGATAGGATTCCTCTCGTGGGGCTCCGGTTCCCGCCGTAAGGCTGTCGCCGAAACAGACTATTGGGGCGTTGCTCAAGACACGGTCGGGGCCCCCTGAACAGGCGACGAGCGTTAATACTGCGACGGCGACGCATGTGAAGAGGTGGTTGCTTGCTGTTCGTTTCCTGCCACGCAAGTGAGTCATCCCTGCTCCTCTTTGAAGGCCTCAATCAAAGGAACATCGGATCTCGATGTCAAGCTGAGTGCTGCCAGTATGATCGAACGCTGAAGCTTTGAATTGTGTGGTGTGCCGAGCTGAAAACCGAGGGGATACGGCACTTCGAGGGCTCGGGGAAGGCCCACCTTCGCAGTGACCTCCGGTATTGCGGTGATTCCAGTTGTGACGATGCCACGGCGTTCAATCTCCGCCTGAACCAGACCGACGGTCTGGTGACACACGGGTCAAACCGGAACCATTAAAGCGACGTCGACGTTGTCGTCTGCGAGCTGTTCTGCAATCTCGGGTGCTGTGCGCCGCTGGAGGCGACCCGGCGCAGTGATTGAACCCATGAGTGAAAAGTGGCGAGGTGCCCCTGCACCAATCACTCCTTCATGCGCCAGTTCATTGAGTCGGTCCAAAGGGATTCCCATGTTGCCGTCGGCGGCAATGCCCGTGTGGTCGAACGAATCGGAGTTGTGATGTTCTTCAAGCGTCTGGACATCAGTGTCGGAGGGTATGGTGCGCCAAGTCCAATCGCCGCCTTTGACCTTGCCGTCGAAGGGCTCATCACCCGGCGTGATCATGCCTGCGGAACTAACAATCGCGACGGTGCATTCAGACAGGGACTTTGTGAGCTGTGTGGAGGTGATCTTGCCGACATTTCGCCAAGGGTAGGCCTTCATGAAGAGCTTGAGTGTCAGCGGCATGTCTTTGATACGGACCATGGGGGCTTGGCGTCTCCTATGCGCGATATGGTTCGGGAGAATCATCCCACATTTGACAGTGGCAGCGGCAGAGACAGAAGCAGATACAAAGACAGGAGGTGTCTCGCGTCTCAGAGACCACACGCATCGTATGACACCGATGGATGCGAGCACTTTCGATGGGCATCGCCATCGTCATCGCCATCGAATATGGCGCCGAGGCGGTGGTAACAGATTCAGAAGGCGGAGACAGATTCAGATACAGAGTCAGGCAACAGATCCAGATCCAGAATTAGTCACAGTCACAGATACGGTCACCGACACTGAAACCGTCACGGTCACCGTCACCGTCACTGAAACTGGCACAGATACAGTCACGGTCACGGCCTCTGTCTCTGATTCGTCCCTAACAACGAAAAGAAACCGGCCAGCCCGCTTCCGGGCTGGCCGCTATCGCTGTTCTTGGACTCGGAGTCGGCTCAGTGCTGCAGGTCGCTCGCCGCAGGTCCGCCACCAGGACCTGTCTTGAAGTGCAGCTGACCGTGGCGATAGACGCCTCCGCGAAGGGTGTGGGCGAGCGCCTCACCTAATTCGCTGACAAGATGCACCTCAAGCTGGCTCAGCACTTCTTCGGGAACGTCGTCCAAGTCGGCTTCGTTGGCTTTCGGGATCACGATCGCACTGATGCCGGCCCTTACGGCGCCTAAGACTTTCTCCTTGACGCCACCGATCGGCAATACGCGTCCGGACAGCGTGATTTCTCCAGTCATTGCGACGTCGTAGCGGGCGGGTCGTTTTGACAGGGCAGAAACCAACGCGGTAGCCATGGCCACTCCGGCCGATGGACCTTCTTTGGGGATTGAGCCCGCAGGCACATGGACGTGGACCTCGTTCTTGAAGGCTTCCTGGTCGATGTAGAGATCGGTTGAGTGAGCGCGGGCGTAGCTCCACGCCGCGCGGGCCGATTCTTTCATGACGTCGCCGAGTTGGCCTGTGAGCACCAATTCACCCTTGCCCGGCATTGGAGTGGCCTCTACGAACATGATGTCTCCACCGACAGGTGTGTAGTACATACCGGTTGCCACGCCGATCTGGTCTTCTTCGGCGGCGTGCTCGGGATGGACTTTGGGTCGACCAAGAAGATCGGCGATTTCATCCGTGTCAATGTCCAACTTCTCGATCTTCCCTGAGGCAATCTTGCGTGCGACTTTGCGCGCGAGGCGTCCGAGTTCCCGTTCGAGTTGACGCACGCCGGATTCGCGGGTGTACCGGCTGACGACCTCGTGAACCGCAGCTTCCGAGAAGCTGATCTGGTCTTCGTTCAGCCCTGCTTGCTTGATCTGGCGGGGAGTGAGGTATCGTCGGGCGATTTCGAGCTTTTCACGCTCCGTGTAACCGGCGAACTCCACCATCTCCATACGGTCGCGCAGTGGTCCTGGGATGTTCTCCAGGTAGTTGGCAGTGCAGATGAACTGCACTTCACTGAGGTCGAATGGAACGCCGAGGTAGTGATCGGTGAAGCTGTTGTTTTGGGCCGGGTCCAAGACCTCAAGTAGGGCCGATCCTGGATCTCCCTGAAACGATGATCCGAGTTTGTCCACCTCGTCGAGCAGAAAGACTGGATTCAGAGTGCCTGCCTGTTTCATGCCTTGGATAATGCGGCCAGGCATTGCACCAACGTAGGTCCTACGATGACCTCGAATATCGGCCTCATCTCTGACTCCGCCAAGCGAGATTCGGATGTACTCTCGACCCATCGCTCGGGCGATCGACTGCGCAACGGAGGTCTTACCGACTCCAGGGGGGCCGGAGAAAAGCAGGATGGGATTGCGACCAGTGGTGTCGCGCGCGAGGGTTGGAGACGGGGACTCTGTCGGCTCGCTTGGTTTGGCCTCTTGCTCGTCTTCAATGGTTTCTGATTGTGCGTCGGTCGCTGCTTGTTCTTCTTCCGATTCACTTCGCTGTTGAAGCAGTTTGACTGAAAGGAACTCGAGGATCCGGTCTTTGACGTCGCCGAGAGCGTAGTGGTCTTCCTCGAGAATCTCCGATGCGCGGTCGATGTCGAGCCGTTCCTCGCTCTTTTCGGTCCATGGTAGTTCCGCGATCGTCTCGAGGTAGGTTCTGATGACCTGAGCTTCCATGCCCTCCGGCCCCATTCGTTCAAGGCGGCCAAACTCGCGGTCCACCTCCTTGCGAACATTCTCCGAAAGATCGAGCTTGGCGAGGTTCTCCCGTAGCTCATCGAGGTCGTCTCGTGCCGTATCTTCGCCAAGCTCCTTCTGAATAGCCTTCATCTGCTGACGGAGGAACATCTCGCGTTGCCGATCACCGATCTCTTCCTGTACTTGGGATTTGATTTGTTCCTGTGCGTCGAGAATGCTGATCTGACGCTGAATGCGAAGCAGCACGACCCGTAATCTTTCCTCCACGGAGAGGGACTCGAGAAGTTCCTGTGCCTCGCTCAGTTTCAATTCAAGGTGTCCGGACACCATGTCTGCAAAACGACCCGGGTCGGTGTTCTCTGCGAGGAACTGCTGTACCGCCTCTTTCGGCATTCCTGCCCTTCGGCCCAGTTCGGCGGCACGCTCGCGAGTCTCTCGATACAGAGCCTGGAAAGTAGGAGACGCTTCGTCAAGAGGACTCATTTCCTCAGCCTCGCGTGTGCTGGCGATCATGTAGCCTTCTGAATCTTCGTAGCGTACGACAATGCCTCTGTAGAGGCCGTTGAGCAGAAGTCGCATTCCTGACGGGCCACGCTGAACGGGTCCGATAGTCGCGACTGTGCCCATGCCGTGGAGGATTTCTGGACTGACTTCCTCGCGGTTCTCTCGCTGTGACACCACGAAGATCATCTTTGACTCAGTTTTGAGGGCGGCCTCGATAGCGTGGAGGGTTCCCTTTCTGCCGGCGGCAATCGGCGATGTCACCCCAGGAAAGAGAACCGCCTCGCGGAGAGGAATGACGGGCAGTGTGGTGGTTTCGGTCATCGGAATGAACTCCCTTGTCTGCGATTGATCGCGGTTGCTCGTGCTCTGTGCTATGCCGGTTCGCACCCATTGGGTACGTATCATCTCTGAAAACCTGAGCAAATGGCACTCAAATTCCCGGATATTTCGAGAATGCCACCGATCTCGACCCAAAGATTCCCTTTTATGGAGCTTAATCGGGCGTCCAGCAGGGAAATCTTGGAACTTTAAGGCTTGCGGTGCGTTTTCTCTAAAGGGACCACTCGTCCCTCAGGAGGGTACATGCGTTTTTCAAACCGGACGGTCATTTGTGCGATCGCTGTTGTCGGAGTTCTGCTCGCGTCGGGTGTGGCTGCCGCAGCTAATAAAACATCCCATACTGAACGAACCTTTGATGCTTCAGATATCGACAAGGTTGTCGTCGATGTCTCATTCCATTCGGTGAACGTCGACGCTGTTGCCGGAAGCAACATTGACGTCACTATCGACCTCGAGTTCGGCGGTTCGAGTTCCAAGGCCGAGCGTTTGCTCGCGGAGTATGAACCGACTTTCAAAGTAGTCAACGGAACGTTGACCATTAAGTCAACTCGCGAAGGAAGAAGCAGCTGGAATTGGTTCAGTTCTTCGCGCAAGAAGGGCAAGGTTCAGCTCTATCTGCCGAGTGGAATCGACCTCGTCGTCGACAGTTCCTCTGGCAAAGCTGAAGTCGATGGTGACTTCGGTGATGCCACCGTCGTCTGCGATACATCTTCTGGATCAGTTGAGTTTGCCGGCGGCGCGAACGAGGTGCGCGCGGACACCTCATCTGGAACGGTGCGTGTCAACTTAACCCGCCGTGCTGAAGTGGTATGGGCCGACACGTCCTCGGGTAGCGTCTTCATCGAGGGGCCAGCTGCTGATGTCAGTGCTGACACTTCGTCGGGGAGCATCAAAGCACACGGACTTCTCGGTGACGGCAACTTCGACACCTCATCCGGCAGCGTCCAGGCGAGCTGGGATGAGGCGCCTGCGGGTAGCTTTGTTCGAGCTGACACTTCGTCAGGCGGCGTAACTTTGACCTTCCCTGAAGGGACCCAACTCAAAGGGCTGGTCGATACTTCATCGGGTGGAATTGATTCCGATTTCCCCGGCGAGTACTCAGATCGAGGCCACCGTTTGAAGCTGCGTGCCGACGGACCGGCAGTCAAGGTGAGTGTCGACACATCGTCGGGCGGCGTGAAAATTCACACCAACTGATAGGATTCGTCTCTCCTCGGAGGGCGGCGATAGTTTAGGCTGAGAGCGGAGGTTTGCCATGCGGGCAACTATCTTCGCTCTCGGCCTTTTCACTTTCGGGTTCGCACTGGCCGGGACTGAAACGGCTGACACTGACACGGCACGGGCGCGTGATCTCGGTATCGAGATTGGACTGTTCGCGACCGGCCCACTCAACTCGATCACCGATGTTGAAGGCGTCACGGTCGGCCACTCCACGCTCATCGAAGGTGAGGATCTCCGTACTGGTGTCACGGTAGTGGTGCCGCACCCTGGGAATCTCTTTCAACGAAAAGTCCCTGCCGGTGTCTTCGTTGCCAACGGATTCGGAAAGCTGACCGGTATCAGTCAGGTGCGCGAGTTGGGAACGTTGGAAACTCCGATTGCACTGACCGGCACCCTGAGTGCCTGGAATGTGGCCGATGCCCTCGCGGAATGGGTGCTCGAGCAGGATGGCAATGCCGGGATTCGATCGGTCAATCCGGTCGTGGGTGAGTGCAACGATGGCTATTTGTCCGATATTCGACGACGTCCAGTGGGGAGGAAACACGTTCGGCATGCGCTGGCGTCCGCCTCGAGTGGTGCGATCAGAGAGGGAACAGTCGGCGCAGGCACAGGGACTACGTGTCTCGGATTCAAAGGCGGCATCGGTACCGCCTCGAGAGTGTTGCCCGATCGCCTCGGTGGATTTTCAATCGGTGTCCTGGTTCAAACGAACTTTGGTGGTTGTCTGACGGTCGCCGGGGTGCCGATGTGCAAAGGGCTCGGAACGGTGCCGTTCGGTCTTACGGAAGAACGAGGGTCGTGCATGGTTGTTGTTGCGGTCGACGCGCCGCTCAACGCACGACAGCTCGAGAGGGTTGCGGCTCGGACGCCGATGGGACTCGCGCGAGTCGGAGGTTCAGCGAGCAACGGTAGTGGCGACTACGCCATCGCCTTTTCAACGAACCCACAGTGTCGTGTTGAAGCCTCCCAGAAAGAAGCCCAACTGGTTCCGCGCCTCCCCGACCGAGGGCTGTCACCGCTTTTTGCCGCTGTGGTCGAGGCGACAGAGGAGGCAGTGCTGAACTCTATGTTTGCAGCGACCGCCGTGACAGGCTTCGACGGCCATGTCAGTGACAGAGTTCCTGTCGATGTCGTTGTTGCAGAACTCACTCGAAGGGGTGTGATCGAAGAACGGGGTGAAAGTGTCGAAGTGCAGTCGCCATGATGCCGGAGTCTCTGACAGAATGACCACACCAAGGCTGAAAGGACGAGTTTGAGTTTCACGATTTACCACAATCCGAGATGCAGCAAGTCGCGTCAGGGGCTTCAACTATTGCATGACCGCGGTATCAAAGCCGAGATTATCGAGTACCTGAAGACTCCACCGAGTGTGGAAGAGATGGACCGAATCCTGAAGTTGCTCGGACTCGAGCCGCGCGAGCTCATGCGGCGCAAAGAAAATGAATACAAGGATTTGGACTTAGCCGACGAGAGCAAGGACCGATCGGAACTGATTCAGGCAATGGTCGAAAATCCACGCTTGATCGAACGCCCGATAGTTGTTGCAGGCGACAAAGCCGCGCTTGGTCGCCCACCAGAGAACATCCTCGAACTGCTGTGATATGCGTTGCTGGGTGAGTTGTCGACTACCGAATGGCTATGAGTTTTTTGAACCGCGAAGGACGCCAAGCGCGCAAAGAGAACGCAAAGAGGTTCCGCTCGGAGTGCGATAGCTGTGCTCGCCCCCTTCGACGTCAGCTATACAACGGTTTTGTGTGCAGCAATTCGTTTCGCGAATTGCTGCACTGCTATACCCATTGGTTAGCTCGTGCCGACAGGCGAGGTCACAGCAGCCATTCCTGAGCGGGCTCCCTTCTTCGCGTCTCCTTAGCGTTCTTCGTGCTCTTTGTGGTTCATTTTTCACGTGCCTTGCGGCTCAGGTATGCCTTCCACTAGCCCGCCGTCTGGACGGTTGAGTTTTCCGGCCCGCTTCAGCTTCGCAAGGAAGTCGTAAATCACGATCGAACCTGCGATCGCCAGGTTGAGACTCGGCACGAGACCCCATTGCGGGATCTGGACGATCAGTTCTGAAGCGTCGAGAAGCTCTTCAGGAAGACCGTGAAGCTCTGCACCCAGAAGAAAGCATGGCCGGCTTGGGTATGTGGCGTCGAAGACACTGACTGACCGAGGATCGAGTTCCACGGCAACAAGAGTCCAACTACGTTGACGACAGTGTTCGAGGAGTGCTGCAGCATCACCGACTTGAGTCACAGATGTATAGAGTTCTGAGGTCTTCGCCGCTTCGACGTTCCAGTCGCGTGTGCCGGCAAATACAACCTCCTCGAGTGCGGCCGCATGAGCAGTTCTTACCAAGCCGCCCATGTTGTGCTCTTTGGTGATCTCCCATGCGGCGACGGCAGCCGGACGCAGCCCAGCTCGGTACTCAGCACGCCGTCTCGCACGCCTCTCCTCGCGCCGCTGTTCTCTGAATCGCTCTTTCAGTTCATGGTTCAAGTCGATCCTCCGCACAGGTGGAATGGTACAGGAATGGCTGAGAAGCTGGGAAGCTAGAAAGCGAGACGGCTATGCGGGACGAACGGCTGTGCGGGTCAACGGGACAGCGGCAGGACGGGGCGCCCTGATTTGTACTGCGTTGTTTCGTCGGCAGTTTGTGTGAATCATGAAGATATGGCAGACGTGGCGGTGAGGAAAGCTGTTGCTGCCTGGCGATGAGCCGTCAACCCGTTGCCCCGTATAGCCGCATAGCCCCCAAATAAACGAAATCCCGCTGGTGCGGGATTTCGTCGCGGCGGGTGTGCCCGCCCGGACCTTTTCAGTGGGTATCGCGGCTGTTAGGTCCGTCAACAACCCGCGGTCTGTGCAGACACTTTGAATATGTGGTTCGCTGAGTTCCTCTGTCAAGGGCCAGTTTCATTTTTTTTCAGTCTGTCTCCAACGATGTCCTGTCGAAAGCCGCAGGAAGCAGGTCATGCATCTGGAGATCGAAACGTTCACCGGCAAGGTTTGCGAGGATAACGCGCTCAATTCCGAACTCGGCCATGACCTGACGGCAGGCGCCGCAGGGCGAGGCTGGTGGTGAGGCAGACGTCACTACAGCAATGGTCGTGAGGTCGTGACCGCCTTGACACACTGCAGCGGCGATCGCATTACGTTCGGCGCATGTCGAGAGTCCGTAGGATACGTTCTCGACGTTGCACCCAGTGAAGACTCGACCATCTCGAGCGAGGGCAGCCGCCCCGACTGAGAAATCGGAGTATGGAGCGTAGGCGTTTTCACGTGCGGCTGCTGCGGCTCTGGTCATCGAGTAGACGACTGGGTCAGATGCTGGCATCGTTCCCCCTGCTCGATCATAGCGTGATCTCCAGCCTGTTGGAGGAAACAGGCTGGAGATATTCTCGCTTGGGGAAGGGAGCCCGCCGCTCAGCGCCGCTGTTTAGGCGACGCTGAGCTGCGACTCTGTGGAGAAGAGGACCGGCCCGATCCCGCTGCCGATGGAGAGGGGGCGCGGGACCGGCCCGGAGATGCGGAACTTCCCCGTGAACTGCTGCTTGAAGGACTGGACTTGATGGACGATCCCCGTGAGCGTGACGATCGCGTCGAAGGAGAGCCGCCTGACATCTGTCGACTCGGTCGCGACATTGAGGTGCGCGGTACCAAAACGGGCCCGGAGGATCGAGGAGAACTGACTCGAGGCCCAGTTGAACTCCGAGGTGCAAGAGTAGGTTGTCGAGTTCCGATGCTACGTTGCCTGGGCGCGTTCAGCGAACCTCGACCGGCGCTGGAGCCGGTCGGCTGCCGTAGTACCGGGCGCCGGCCGCTGAGGGAACTGTTTCCGTCCAAAGACTGCGCCGTAGGCGATCCGGAATAGACGTTTGTCCGAGAAGACGGGCGATAAAGATTCGGTCGATTGTGTTGCCGATCAGGACTGCTGCGTAGCGTGTCCACGCCTCTGCTGTCGGTACCGGTCTGGAAGGCGCCACGCGCCAGGATTGGAGACGCCGAAACCGCTGTGCTTCTGGTTGAGGATTGTTGCGATGGACTGCTCCGTCGACTCATCTCGACCTGGCTTATCGGCGCAGCCAGACGAGAAACCTCGGCCGCCGACAGATCGTTTCTTCGGCTCAAGATGGGTGTGACATCAACCTGATGAGATCGACCGACATCGTTGAACAAGCCTTCCAACTCGCGTCGCGGATCTGAACTGTTTGGTGATCTGGTCACCAGGGGACCGCTGTACACGACCCCATCGGTGCCACTGCTCACTGGAAACACCTTCTCGCCGGACCGCGCGAGGCGAGACAGGTGTGGGCTGTTGAAGTCCTCCACTGCAGCGACAGACCAGCCCCTCGGGTCGATCTGGTCGAGTCGGGAACTCCCCCGAAGATCCAGGGCGACTTCTGAAGCAGGAATGGCTCTTGGTGAATCTCCACGTACGGAAATGCTGTCCTTACTAGTCCCGACGGTGCGTGGCACGGCGCCCGAACCGCCTCCCGATCCATCGGCCACTGCACCGCTCCTGGGTGGTACCACGTCACTGCGCGGGGGCCGATAGTAGCCACTTCCTCCGCCAGGTCCTCCAGGATAACCAGGGTAGCCGGGGCGATATCCCCAGTTGTTCCAGTACCAGGAACTGTGGTATCCCATCGGACACCACCCGATGTAACCGGGCCATGAGATCCAGCTCACCCACGCTGGGCCCCAGCATGATCCCCAGGACCAGACCCACCCAAAACCGGCCGAGAGGCTCCAAGACCCGTAGTGGTACGGCAACCATCCCCACGGTTCGTAGGAGATCCATGCCCACCCGGTGTTGGTCCAGTACCAACGACCGGCGGAATAGGGCTGCCAACCTGAGGATACGGCTGGTCTCCAAGCCCAGGTGTCATTGTTCTCCAGGTACACCCACTCACCGTAGTTGTCGAGTTGTGCGGCTTGTCTGTTGTAACGCATATCCAGGTGCTGTGAGCTATCGCCCTGAGGAAACTGTCGCCGCAGCTGAACCCATTGGGCAAAACTACTCTCGACTGTGAGTGCAAACTCATTGTTCAGGAGTTGTCCATCACGGACTTCGGCGGACGACTCAGCCCGGACCAGCACGCCGCCTGATGTCGTCGAAATCTCGGCGAGTCCTTCCCATGCCTCGACACGGAGGCCCCCGGGACGCAGAGCCTCGACAAGATAAAGTCCTGCCGACGGCAAATGGACTGTCGCTGACGATCCGTCAATTCTCATGGGTTGGCTGGGGAGAGCATTTTCGGGAATCTCCACCATGATCGCGCCCTCGACAAGGTATAAAACCGTACGATCGCTCGCAGCATCGCGGCTGTAGGCGACGGCGTCAAACGAGACGGCGCTGTACTGGTCGAGCCAGACGATGCTGCCGTCGGAGAGTTGAACCTCGACGCGAGCTTCACGAGCAGTGTCGATTCGATCACCGCTAACCACTGGCATGTTGATGATGGCTTCGAGGCTCTGCTCTTGATCGCCAGGCTGTACGGTCGCATAGCGCTCAAGATATGAGATGTAGCTCAGGGAGGTCAGCTCGTCCTCGGTGGAGGCCACTGCACCTCCGGTTGCGATCAGTGCCAACAGTGTTGTGATGAGGGTTTTCCTCATATTCCACCTCCCAGTCGGGAGGAAGTAGAGCAAGGGCTGTGCCA
>JAAESQ010001322.1 GCA_024229275.1 bacterium
CGGGCCATACGACTTCGCACAGGTTCGACGCGTTGAAACGAGTTGGCCAGCTGCCCGGTAGCAGGTTGCCAAGGAGTTCTGCGATCATAACCTGGATGGTTTCGACGGGACCTAGAATAGACAAGACTTTTCTCATCGCGGAGCCGATGAGAAAAGTCTCTTGGACGGAGCGCTGCGTCGCGGGAGGGGGAGCGTGGAGGTGGGATTTGGGATGGAAGCGACGTTAAGGTCGATGGACGCAATGGTGCGGTTGGCGTGAGTAGGAGTTTTTGTCCAGAAGCGCGCAGCATGAAAGAGGCCGCGTCCTCAATTGTCTGAAAACGCAGCTTCAGAGGATTGGCGTTCAGGTGTCAGGTTACGTGACCCGACGGCTACGGCACGCTGAATCGAGGCCACTCACCGAGAAGCCTGGTCCGAGCGCTGCCGCAGTGGGGGCAACACGGGGCGTCGGCGTCATGCTCGTCGCCCGTGTATTGATCATCCTCGCTCTCCCCGAGTTGGCTCAACGTTTCGAGCAGGTCCGCGATCTTCACCGGGCTTGCCAGGTCGGTTGACTTGTCCAGTATCAAGAGCAGCCACGCCCGACTCGACAAGTCTCGCTTGGAATGGTGCCACAGTCCGTAGTAGCGGACCTTGTGAAAACCACGCGGCAAGACGTGCTGTAGAAAACGCCGCAGAAACTCAACGCCGGGCAGCCGAATCGTTTGCCAACTGTCGGTGCTTCGGTCCTTATAGCGAAACGCCACGTGGGTGTCGTCCATGCCGAGAATCCGCGCATTGGTGATGGCGGTTCGGAATACATAGCGTGACAGGTAGTTCAGCACGGCGTCGTTACCGTGGCCGTAATGCTTGCAGAATGAGACCCACTCACGTTGCCAAACCGTAGCGGGAATCTCGGCAAACAGGCTTGGCTTCTCTTTCCTCAAGGCATCGCGGAACTTGGCGGCGATCTTTCTCGAAAGCACCGCCACAGGAATCAGGAACTCCCCTCGGGCCGGCTCAAAGTGCTCGCCGTCCTTGGTTATCCCGCCGCCGGTAATCAGCATATGGACGTGAGGGTGAAAGCGAAGTTCGCCATTCCACGTATGCAGCACGGACAGAATGCCAGGCAGCGCGCCGAGGTGACGTTTCTTCGCACAGAGTTCCTTGACGGCTTCAGACGAGACCTTCATGAGAAGGCCGTACATGTACTTCTGCTGACGCCGGAACATCTCATGTAACTCCGACGGTACGGTCGCCACGGCATGAAAATAATCGCATGGTAGCAGCTCGGCTCCACGCTTTTGGAGCCACGCTTGCGTCTGTTTTCCATGGCATTTCGGACAGGACCGGTTGCGGCAACAATGAAAACGCCAGAACGTCTCGCGGCAGTCGTCGCAACGGTACAACCGTCCGCCCAGTTCCCTGGTACAACAGGCCGCGATATCCGAAAGGGCCCTTTTCTGCGACGGCATCATCACCGGTCCGTACTGTGA
>JAAESQ010001323.1 GCA_024229275.1 bacterium
GAAAGGGAAGTAATCGTCGTATGACCCAGCAGGCAGCGGAACGATTGCCCGAGCAGCAAGATCCACCACCACAACGACGAACTCTGGGGGCCGCACTCCGCGCCACCTTGACGGCCTACGGGTTCATGAGCCCGGCGATTGTGCTGGTCATCACGTTCTTCGTGGTACCGGGGGTCCTTCTCCTGATCCTCAGCACGACCAGCCTTTCGTCGGCGAACTTCTCTGCGGCATGGGAGTTCATTCAATTCGACAACTTCTCGCGACTGTTCAGCGATGCGTTCTTCCCGAAGATCTTGCGAAACACTTTCTTCTATACCTTCACCACTCTGATCTTCTTCAATCTCGGGCTTGCCCTTGTGCTCGCCCTCATCACCACCAGCATCCCGCGCAAGGCGGGTTTCTTCTTCCGGCTCGTTTGGCTGCTCCCAAGGATCACACCGTCGGTGATCTACATCATGATGTGGCAGCGCATGGGCGCGGCAGAACCGTTCGGGATCATCAATCAGCTCGTCCCGGAAGCACTCGGAGCGTCCGGCGGAAACCTAATACTCGGTGGCAACCCATGGCTGTTTGTGATCCTGGTCAACGGCTTTGTCGGAGCCTCGTTCGGCATGATCATCTTCACATCGGCCCTCGAGTCGATACCGAAAGACATGATCACCGCCGCCAAGGTGGACGGGGCGAACGCGTGGCGACTCATTCGGGACATCAAGCTACCGATGATCAAGTGGCCGCTCTTGTTCATCGCCACGTACCAGACGTTGTCGCTGCTTACCTCGTTCGAGTACATCCTGCTGCTCACCGAAGGCGGTCCCGGCCTGTTCACCACGGAGGTCTGGGCACTGACTGCCTACAAGCGGGCGTTCGCCACATACTTCGGGAATAGCCAGTGGGGCTACGGCGCCGCCTGGGCCTTCGTGATCGTGATGGTCGGGCTCGTGCTGGCCGTCGTATATGTGAAGTTGTTCAAGTTCAACGAACTCATCGAAGAACCAAAGATCGAGAACCTCTGATATGACGGCTACAACAAAACTCTCGCCACCCGAATACAGCCCCGAAACCGTGGAGCGCTTCGAAGCTCGCCAACGCAACGGCCGGCGTCTTGCGTATGCGTTCCTCATCTTGTCGATCTCGCCGATCGTCATTGGATACGCCTGGCTGGTCATCGCCAGTTTCTCCTACCGGACCCAAGGCCTGCTGCCGGTGAACGCCGAAGGCGGCGTCGGTGGGCTCACGCTCAGCAACTGGGACTTCCTCAGCGACGGAGCCGTGTGGTCGGCGATGCTGAACTCGTTCCTCATTGCGGTGGCCATGGTCATCGGAGTGGGCTTCGTTTCAACCACGGCCGGCTATGCGCTGGCCCGCATGAAGTTCGTCGGTCGGAAGGGCTTCTTGTCGATGACTCTGGTCCTCCATGCCTTCAAGGCTGAGATGCTGCTTATTTCCATCTTCTTTGTGCTCCTGACTATCGGAAAATGGCCAGTCATCGGGAGCATCATCGGCTTCAACACGGTCGGTGGAGTGGCCCTCGTGATGATTGCGCTCGAGCTGCCGCTTGGCATCTGGCTGATGAAGGGCTTCTTTGACGGCCTGGCGTGGGACATGGAACGAGCAGCCATGATCGACGGCGCGTCACGCTTCCGGGTGTGGTGGGAGATCATGTTGCCGCAGATTCGCCCTGGCATCGCGGCATTGAGCTTGTTCACGTTCATCGCCGGTTGGAATGCCTATCTGGTCCCCTTCACCTTCACTGTCGGCACCAAGGTCGCAAACATGCCGGTGTTCCTCAACCAGCTCGTGAGTGACACGGCACCGGTGAACTGGAACCAGATCGCCGCCGTCGGCATGCTCCAGCTGATACCACTACTCATTTTCTTCATCTTCACTCAGGAACTGTTGCTGAACATCTATGCCGGTGGCTCGAAAGGTGGTAACTGATGCAGGTTGTACTCGACAAACTGTCCAAACGGTGGGACGACGTCATCGGGGCCGACGAGATCTCGCTCGATATCAAGGACGGTGAGTTTGTCGCCTTCCTCGGCCCATCCGGATGTGGCAAGACGACGACACTGCTCATGGTTGCCGGGATCTACGCGCCGACGGAAGGCACCATCCAGTTTGATGGCCAGGTAATGAACCGAGTACCTCCGAAGAACCGTGGCATCGGCATGGTGTTCCAGAGCTACGCTTTGTACCCGCACATGTCCGTCTTCCGCAACATCAGCTATCCGTTGAAGCTTCAAAAGACCGACAAGACCGAGATGAAGGAACGGACGCAGCGAGTCGCCGACATGATGGGTATCGGCGAGTTGCTGGACCGCAAAATCGGCCAGCTCTCAGGCGGTCAGCAACAGCGAGTCGCTCTTGGTCGGGCTCTGGTCAAAGAGCCGAGTCTTCTGCTTTTCGATGAGCCACTGTCGAATCTCGATGCCCGTCTGCGGCTGACGATGCGCGGAGAGATCAAACGTCTCCAGGGTGAGATGGGTATCACCTCGATCTACGTCACTCACGACCAGGTGGAAGCAATGACGATGGCCGACCGGATCGCTGTCATGGCGGGTGGTGTTCTCCAGGCGTTCGACCCGCCAGAAGATCTGTACGACCGTCCCAAAACGTTGTTTGTGGCCGGCTTTGTGGGCAACCCTCCGATGAATCTCCTCGAAGTCGAGGTCTCACAGGTCGAAGGGGAATACCGGGCCCGCAGCGATGCAACTGACATCGGCATTCCGGCCGACAGAGGCGCGGCCGCGGCTGCCCACAAGGGAAAAGTCATCCTGGGCATCCGACCCGAGGATGTGAACCTTCGTGACGAGGTGGACACCTCGGAAGCGGACCAGCACATTGCAGGCGTGGCCGGCGAGGCACTCGTTGTCGAACCCCTCGGTCGAGAGGATCTTGTCCTGGTCGACATCGCAGGTAAGGAGGTGCGGCTTCTGGTGGACAAGCACCGGCAGACCAGAGTCGGTGAAAACCTCGAACTCGCGGTCAACACAGCTAAGGCTCAATTCTTCGATCCGGCGAGCGAGAAGTCCCTGCTGTGGTCGTGAGCAACATCGACCGTGACAGTTCTTGGCCCGCTTAACACCGGAGAACCCAGCTCGCACATGCCGTACGAGACACCTTCATGGACGCAGGTTGTTGCCCATAGAGGCAACTCCGGGCCGTTTCCGGAGAACACCCTGGTTGCCGTCGAGAGCGCAATCAGCCTTGGAGTTGACATGGTCGAAGTCGACATCAGGCTGACCAAGGACGGTGTCCCGATCCTGATGCACCATGATCGGATCGACGGCACGACGTCCGGTGCCGGCCTGGTAACGGACATCACATGGGACGAACTGAGAACTCTTGATGCGGGAAGTTGGCGTGGCGCGCAGTTCGCCAATGAGCCGGTACGAGCTCTTGACGAAATACTCGAGGTGACTCGCGGCCGCGTTGCGCTGAATCTTGATCTCAAGGCGCCCGAAGCTACTGAGCCAACCGTCATCGCGGCGACCCGGGCAGGCGTATCCGCAAACGTCGTCATCAGTGGATGTACTGCGAAGTGCGTGCAGACGGTTGGGGACATGACGGGCGATATCGCCACCCTCTTCAATCTGGACGAGTTACTACTGGGGATCAACCCCGCCGATGCTCGCAAGGTAACGCGCGACGGCGTCGACATCGCAGCTGAGCTGGGTGCAGTCGCAATCAACGTGCCGCACATTCTGGTCGACGCCGGCCTCGTTGAGCTGGCCCGGGACGCGGGAATCGGTGTTTGGACCTTCACCGTCGATGACGAGTCGCAGGCTCTCAAACTGCTGGACATGGGCGTTGCCTCAATCACCACCAACTGGCCGGCACGGATGCTGCCTCTTGCAAGGAGCGGGTATTCACAATGATGGACGCGGAACTCAATCGACCGAGCTGGATGAAGGCTCTTGCGGACGCCTATCACACTGCCTGTGAGCGCCATCCGGGCGAGAAGTTGATGTTGGTCTCTGATATTGATGGCACCATCATCGACATGCGCCACTTGGTGATGTCGGTACTCCAGGCTTATGACCTGGCGCATGGCACCGCGTATTTCACACGTCTCCAACCCGCCGATATCGACGTGCACGAAAACGAAGTCGAGCACCTCCTCGAGCGGCTAGATATCCCGGTGACAGAACGTCGAGAGGTGATGCATTGGTACCTGGACCGGCGCTGGCGAGAAGACATGATTCTGGACGCCCACCGCCCCTATCCGGGGGTCCTACCGATGATCCGATGGTTCCAATTGCAGCCAAACACGACCGTCGGCTTGCTCACGGGCAGGCCCGAGTCGCTGCGCAACGCGACTCTCCGGTCGTTGAACAGCATCGGTGAAGCCCACAGGGTGGTCTTCGCTGACGATGTGCTGCTGATGAACCCTCGAGACTGGGAGCAGGATGTCGAACACGCCAAAATCGCCGGGTTGAGGCGATTTCGGGAGATGGGATATCACGTCTTTGCCGTGATCGACAATGAGCCGCGCATACTCGAAGCGCTGACCGATGAAGCGGACGAGGCAGACCTGCTGCTTCTCCATGCCGACACGATTTTCGAGTCTCGCAGTTCAACTATGCCGCGCCGCGTCATCCAGGGCAGAGACTATGCGTTGGCTGAACTGGTACCCGGCGAAGAGGCGCTGCCCCGGCGCGTCCAACTGGTGTGGCACGGGGTCAACGATCCGGCCAACCTGCGGCAGTTCATTGCCTCGGGTGTGCTCTGGGCCGAGATCGATGTACGCCACGACCCGGCGGGTGAACTCATCCTCCGTCACGACTCCTTTGAAACAACGCCCGTCCTGCCAAATGAAGAATGGCTCATCTACGAGGACGCGCTGGCTGAGCTGGCGAACAGCGACGTCGGAATCAAGTTCGACATCAAGGGTGGACCCGACGTGCTCGATCGAGTCTTGAAGTCCGTTGC
>JAAESQ010001324.1 GCA_024229275.1 bacterium
AAGAAGCTCGAAGGGCCGATTTTTGATCTACTTCAGGACGTTAAGATCTCCTTGCGTGAGGCAAGCTCCATTCGGAGGCGAATCCAAGAAATCGAAGAGGGAGACTACGGGCACAAGAAGGAAGCCTGGCATGAGGCCGAAGGCGCCTTGCGAGTTTCACGATTAGCTGGCGATCTTGTGATCGCGTCCTTCTTTGGGGCGGAAAAGCCTAAGGAGCCGGAAATTAATAATCCAGTCCAAACTTGACGCGTGCAAATGGAAGTGTTGAGCTCTTGTCCATGGCACTTGTCTATGGCTGCCATGGCAAAGCGATCGCCCGGCGAGCGGCGGCGACGCCCTGGACGTGCCAAGCCCGCTTCGGCTGACGCACGGCTCACGAGCATGAATACACCATGCTACTCGAAGGCGGTGAGCCCACACTATCGAGTCTCCAGGCGAGCGCCAACCGCTGGTATTTGCACTCGAGCTCAACAGAGGGCTGGACTTTACCGGGCCGTTCTTGTACGGTGGCTCGGGATGAAAGACGAAGAACGCCGCATCCACGCAGAGAAGGTTCGAATGCGATTCGATGCTTTGCGACCGGTGATGGACGAGAGAGTTTGCCGACTGTGGGCCGGGGCGGAGGCGGAGGCTCTTGGGTGGGGAGGAATCCAACTGGTCTCTGAGGCGACCGGACTGGCCCGGTCGACCGTCCAGAACGGCGTGAAGGAGATCCGAGAACTCCGTGCCAACCCTCTGACGTTGCCGCCAGAGCGACAGCGGATCCGACGCCCAGGAGCAGGGAGACCGTCGATCTTGGACCGTTTCCCGGGCTTGAGCGAGGACCTTGAGGCGCTGGTGGACCCGCAGACGCGAGGCGATCCGGAGTCTCCACTTCGTTGGACGTGCAAGAGTACTCGTACGCTGGCCAAGGAGTTGAAGGCCCGAGGCCACGACGTGTCTCATGTGACTGTGGGCACCTTGTTGCGAGAGCTGGACTATAGCCTTCAAAGTCCCCGCAAGATGAGGGAAGGGACGTCTCATCGGGACCGTAACGCGCAGTTTGAGCATCTGAATTCGAAGGTGGAAGAGTTCATGGGCCAGGGGCAGCCGGTCATCTCGGTGGATACCAAGAAGAAGGAGCTGATCGGGGATTTCCACAACGGGGGGCGTGAGTACCAGCCGAAGGGACAGCCTGAGCCAGTGCGGACTCATGACTTTCCCGACAAGCAGTTGGGCAAGGGCATTCCCTACGGCGTGTACGATGAGGGGCGAAACGAGGGCTGGGTGAGTGTCGGAGTGGACCACGACACTGCGGAGTTTGCTATGGAGACCATCCGCCGTTGGTGGAAAACCATCGGCTCGGTCGCGTATCCAGAGGCGACCAAGCTGCTCATTACTGCTGATTCGGGTGGCAGTAACAGCTCTCGCTCCCGCCTCTGGCCGACGGTTCTGCAGGAGTTTGCCGACGAGACTCAGCTTGAGGTTTCGGTATGCCATTATCCTCCCGGAACCAGCAAGTGGAATAAGATTGAGCACAGGATGTTCTCGCGGATTAGTGGGAACTGGCGCGGCCGTCCTCTGACCAGTCGCGAGGTCATGATCCAGCTGATCGCCAACACCACGACAACCACAGGACTGCGCATCCATGCCGAGCTGGATCCCGGTATCTATCCAACAGGACTCAAGGTCTCCGACGATGTCTTTGAGGGCCTTCAAATCCAGAGAGACGGATTTCATGGTGAATGGAATTACACGATCACGCCCTCTGTCGAATAGGCTGGATTATTAGTTTCCGGCTCCTTAGACAAGTCCAATGATGACTGGCTCGTCAACCCGGGAAGCGTGATGAGGTAGCTCTGGTCTGGACACTAGCGGACGATGGACATGTCGTC
>JAAESQ010001325.1 GCA_024229275.1 bacterium
GGTGACCTCGATGATAGGTGGATTCTGAAGTCGATGCAGGTCATTTCTCCTCGTATTCTTCTGAAGAAAAAGACGTTACGACGATTCTTTCGAAAAACGTTGGGACAGTAGTGATGATGAATGCGGAATCATGAGAGGGCACACGATGACCCTGAGTCTTCTTCAAGCATCACTCATTTTTCCCTCGCCATCCATGCCACCGTCGACTCACCTCTAAACTTCTTCCTTTCTTCGTGTCATCTTCGTGCTCTTGGTGAGCTTGGCGGTTCAAGTTCTTTGCCCTTCCCCGCCGTTCTGCCGTAGAGCTGTTCGTCCCGTTCGTCCCGTATAGCCTTTCAGCCTCCCCGCGTCATGGTACATGTGGCTTACTCCAGACTTGACAGTTGCGGTCACCGCCTGCTAGAACTAAGAAGTTATGAGACTTAGTTGCATTTTCTCGCTGGTCACCTGTTGCATGATGTCGAACAGCCACCTGCGGGGAGGGAGCGCCTAAGTCCACGACTTGAAAAGTGTTTAGAGCCTTCCAGCCCGCAGCGGTCCTCCGTTGCGGGCTTTTTCGTTGTTGGGAGATGAGTATGACGTTGCAACAGCTCCGATACTTGGTGGCGATCGTCGAAAACGGCCTCAACATAACCGCGGCCTCGGAGCGGCTCTATACATCGCAGCCGGGGATGAGCCGTCAACTCAAGCTTTTGGAACGGGAGCTGAAGGTCACGCTTTTCGAACGCAAGGGCAAGAGCCTTGCCCGGCTCACACCGGAGGGTGACGACGTGTTGCGCAGCGCCCGCGCCATTCTGCGAGAGGTCGAATCGATCAACGATCTTTCCCGCGTCCGCTATGACTCGGAGTGTGGAGTGCTTTCAATCGCGACAACAATCACCCAGGCTCGCTATGTACTCCCTGAAGTGATTCGTCAGTTTCGGTCACGGTTTCCAAAGGTCACGATTGACCTCCATCAAGGATCGTCGGATCAGATTCTCGCGATGGCCGACTGTCGCTCTGTGGATCTGGCCATCGTCAGCTGCGCCTGCGACTTGCCCGAAGAGCTTCTGGTGTTGCCCTGCTTTCGCTGGTCACGGGTGGTGGTAGTGCCGACGGGGCACCCGTTGACACTTGAGGATCGACCGCTCACGCTCGAGATACTCGCGCGCTACCCTTTGCTGACGTACAACCTAAGCAACAACCGCAGCTGCCAACTCAATTGCGCGTTTGCCGAGATTGGGCTTGAGCCGACCGTGGTATTCACTGCTCGAGATCCTGATGTGATCAAGACTCACGTTCGCATGGGCCTCGGCGTTGGAGTGCTCGCTGCGATGGCGGTGAGCGAAGACGAGGAAGGACTCGAGGTTTTTGATGCATCATCGCTGTTTCCTCCCGTCACTACATGCATCGCGCTGCGCCGGGATACGCTGCTGCGGGGTTATCTCGTGCATTTCATGCAGCTGGTGGCACCATTGGTGAGCGAGGCTGACCTTCGTCGCAAGCTTGCCGGCGACGTTGCGGATGGCTTGAACGATTCGTTGGGCAAACCGTTGTTGCCATTGATTGGCGCTCAGGCAAAATCATGCCGCGTGCCCGGGAAACTCTGACCGCCTCTCCATCGATCAGTCCATCGTCTGAGTGGGGGAGACGGATCGCAAGACGTGACTTGCATCAGAGGTTGCCGATGTCGATCTCGTGCAGCCCGCACTCCCTCTTGAGGCCAAAGAAGCGAGCCTGCTCCGCCGGTGTGTACTCGTCGATCGGCTTTGTTGTGTGGGTGTCTCCGATGGACAGGTAACCGCGACTCCACAGAGGGTGATGCGGTAGCCGATGGCGGTCGAGATAGCGGTGTACGTCCTGATCGCTCCAATCGACAATTGGATGAACCTTCCATCCTTTTCCCTTTGCAGGTTGAACAACCGACAGCTCAGACCTTGAACTTGCCTGATCTCTCCTCAAACCTGCAAACCAGGTCCCGGCGCCGAGCTGGCTGAGAGCGCGGCGCATCGGTTCTACCTTGTTTTCGTTGTTGTAGCTGTTGATTCCCTCCAAGCCGTGGAGCCATCTCTTACCGTACCTTGCCTCTTGCCAGGCTGGGCTGAGACGACTGCGAAAGACGTGCAGGTTGAGGTCGAGTCGCTGAGTGAGCTCGTCGATGAAGCGATAGGTCTCTGGGAACAGATAGCCCGTATCGATCAATACGACCGGAGTCTCGGGCTGAAGCCTCGTGATCATGTGCAGACTGACAGCGGCTTGGGCGCCAAAGCTCGACGTCATCACGTGCTCACCCGGAAGGTGAGTGAGAGCCCACGCGACACGATTTGCGGCTTTGAGTCCAATCAGATATCGGTTGAGGTCAGTATCTGAACGGGTGAACTCGTGGCTAGTAGCCTGATGGTTGAGGGGTGTCATCCGGACCCTCCCGCGAGAAGCGGCAATTCTCGGATCTCGCGACCTGTAACAACAGAAGGGACGAACCCCGCTCGAACGACGAAATCACCGAAGCGTTCACCTGCGAAGCGCTCTGACGCGAAGCGAGCAAGCACGGGATCGAGGGCAGCGACAATGCCGGCAAGATCCTCGTTCTCGCGGTACATGCTGTTCAGCCGATCCCCAGAATGGCTCGCACCAAGGTGGAGATTGTAGCGACCCGGTCCCTTGCCGACGAGGCCGATCTCGGCGAGTGTGGATCGAGCGCATCCGTTGGGGCATCCGGTGACGCGCACAACGATCGGTTCGTCCTGTATCCCGTGTTTCGAAAGGAGCTCTTCGAGGCGGGTCATGAGATCCGGCATGATCCTCTCGGCATCGGTCATAGCTTGGCTGCAGGTGGGAAGCGCAACGCATGCAAGGGCATTCAATCGGACCGGGGTGGCCGATCTGTGGTTGTCGAGTTCATACGCGGAGATGATGCGGTCAATTCTGGTCTGCGCGCTCTTGCTGACACCGGAAACGATGAGGTTTTGGTTGGGAGTCAGGCGAAAGCTGCCTCGGTGAATCTGGGCCAGTTCTCGGAGGCCTGTCATCCACTGGTTGTCTCCACGATCTTCTACGCGACCGTTGGGAATGGCCAGGGTCAAGTGCGACTTGCCGTCTTCACTTTGAGTCCAGCCAAAGCGGTCTCCTGTGTGATCAAAGCTGAA
>JAAESQ010001326.1 GCA_024229275.1 bacterium
CCTAGAAAACCACACTCCCCTCGATGACTGCTCCGGCGTGAGGGTAAAAGACTGGCTAAGAACGAGACCAACCGTGAATCGCAAGAGTCCCCACCAGCGAACACTAACACGGAAGATCTCAGAACTGATCTAGGAGTGCGGACCTCAACTCACTGTGGAGGACAGTGAAAAGTCGCACACCGGATAGGACACGAACTCCCCAACGTCTCCTGAAGCAAACGGGTGCTCAACACTGACGCTCCCCTGATCAGCGTTATGCTAGACAGGAGCACCCGAAGTTATCAAAGAATTCAGCCGTGCGCTTCGTACTCACTCGACGATCAAGGATAACGATGAACATCTTCCCGCCATCCTCCGTCGATCACGCGGTTGTTCACTCGCCGTCCTTCTTGCCCTTCTCGTCGGCCTTATCGTCCTCCCCCTCGGCGCCATCCACGTGGCGCTTCATTCGGATCATGTCAATCGCGGCATGGAACTTCTGGGGGTCAAGCTCCTTGGTGAAGGCGTCCCCACGATGCTCATCCGTATCCGCATTCATGAGTCCGATTCGGCCCTCGCCCTCCTCCGGCTCGTCGTGGAAGATCTCGTGGAGCATGCCGAGAGACACTCGCTGGGTGCGCGGGATGTGTCTCATCGCGGGCGAATACCCCTTGGTGATGGCAACGATGGCCGCCGCGTTGTCTTCCATCACCTCACAATCCAATGGTTCCCGGAGGATGCGCTGCAGCAGGATCTGCATCGGGATGAGGGCGTTGCGAGCGCACGTCGCCAGGCTCACCACCTCGGCCTCTGCGGTGTGGACGGCAGTGCATCCCTGCTTCTTGGCGCCCCAG
>JAAESQ010001327.1 GCA_024229275.1 bacterium
AGGCACACCATCGGAAGTTCAGACAGACGCAGTAGGGAGCGGACCGAACTCAGAGAGCGAATTTTGGAAGCGGCTGAGCGACTCTTTCTTACAGAGGGTTACGAGAGTGTCTCCATGCGGAAGGTCGCGGCCGAGATCGAATACTCACCGACGACGATTTACCTCTACTTCAGAAACAAACAGGAGATGATGCAGGCCTTAACAGCCGAGGGTCATGGTGAGCTTGCTGAGATCATCAGCGCGACTATAGATGCCGAAGGCTCAGATCCGCTCATGGCTCTCAAGCTCATATGTCGCGATTACGTCAAGTACAGCCTCGAGAATCCGAATCGCTATGAGCTTTGGTTTCGATTCAGCAGGCTAGAGTTCGATGGTGACAGAATTTTCGCGAGGATTGGCGACGACAGGTTTCCTGTTTTCCATTCGTGGTTGGCGCTTCTAGAGGAGTGCATTGAGAACGGATTTCTCAAAGACGGCACAATAGGGCGATTGTTCTCTCTGATCTGGAGCGCCATGCATGGTTTCATCTCGCTCAGCGTGACCTACCCCAACCACCCAACGCTGGGCAGTGATGAATCCATTGACGCGATGGTTGAGATGCTCATCTCCGGTCTCACCAAAGACGATTCAACAACATCGATCACATCCGTGGAGGGATAGATGAAAGCTATATCGAAAAGCGTGACCTTGACCTTTATTGTCGGACTGCTTGTTGCAGGAGGATTGGCGGCGCAGGACACTCCAGAGGCTGTATCAATCGACGATGTGCCCTATCGAGCAATGCTCGACGGCTTCTGCGCCATGTCTTCACTTGGAATGAATCTTGGACATTTGGATCACTCTGTAGCGCATGCTCAGCTACTCAACATGGGTTGGAGCTATGGGTTTTTTGTTTGGCCCACCGAAGAGCAGTACTGGGCATACCCGAACACAAGTCCTGTAGAGGAGATTGTGTTCGCTGCCGAGCAGTTGGGATATGAAGCTAAACTCCATCATCACCAAAACCTGGACGCGGCGAGAAAGACACTTGTCACTCAGCTTGCGTTGGGGAATCCGGTCATCATCCAGTGGATCGGGCATACAGTTCTTGCTATCGGGTATGAGGAAGGTGGAGATGTCATCATCTACCACGATCCCACAGATCCGAAGGTCAATCTCAAGGACGACGGGGCTGGAGTTGAATTCTCAGCTGCCTCGAGTCAGTCGAGGGTCGCAACCTGGGATCAACCGCCTTTCCTGTGGGGAGAGTTTGGGTACCTTTGCCTGGTCCTGAAACCCGCTGACAAGAAGAAGCCCATCGACTGGCGGGTGATCTGGACTAAGAACGCTAGCAAGACTCTAGGAAAGATCAAGGATCCGTATCCCGCTCACTATGGCATCGACGGTCTGGCTGTACTCATCGGTGATTTGAACACAAAGTCCTTTGCGAGTGACAAAGAACTCGCGGCCTTCCTGTATCAGCTTGAGGGTCTTTTTTATCTCGGAACGGGCTTTAGACGAGAAGCGGCAGCCTTTTTGGCAGGTCAGGCATCCATTACTAACAATCAACATCTTGTCGGTGCAGCGATTTCGTTTCGCGAATCGGCCCACACCTTCCGGTCTGGTTACAACTTGATTCTTGATCTGAAGAAAGATCCCTCCCTTGCGAAAGGGACACGAACCCAGGTCTTAAGACTGCTGCACAGTCTGATGGCGTCTGAAACTCGAGGTGCAAATAGACTACTGGCTGCAGTGCAGGCTTCGCAGGCTGGCAAGTGAACCAGGTTGTAGTCGACTCTAATCGCGAGATTCCCTCGTGCAACGAAAACGGGCAGGCGCATGGCCTGCCCGTTGATCGTATGAATCAGATCTGTCTATGTCCAACGATGGAAGAACAATGCCTGCTTGTGCACCGGCTCAGCTCGGGTCTCGAGTTTGACAAGCTGAGTGTCACTCATGGGTCTGAACGCTTGCGCGATCTTGACGTTCTCTTCAAGTTGGGCGATGGAATCACAGCCAACGATCACCGTGCTGACCGGCAGTGACAATACATAACGCATTGCCTCTGGCATCGTCAGTGTTCCAGGAACTGTGTTGGCGTAGCGGGATTCGAGATCTGTCGGCGGCTTCCAGGACTTGAGGATCAGGCCTCGCGCCGGGATCTTCATGCCGATGATGGCCATCTCCTTTTCGACGGCGGTCGGCAACAATTTGGCCTTGAAGCTTTTATGGTGCGGATCGGCCGCGTTCAGAGCCAGGAGCAGCGAGTCGAATGGAAAGCGGTTGATCGCCTCGATGAGCACTTCGGGTTCGGTATGTCCACTGATTCCTAGGCATCTCACAACGCCTTGGTCACGCATCTCGGTAAAGGCCTCGATGGCACCGCCCTTACTGAAGATCGTGTCGAGCTGTTCCATTCGGGAGAGGGCGTGTAGTTGCCACAGGTCGATATGGTCTGTCTTGAGGAGTTTGAGCGAGCGTTCAAGGAGTTCAAGCGAACCATCTCGTGTCCGGTCGTGAGATTTGGTGGCAAGAAAAGCTTCATTCCGTCGCCGAGGCATGACCTCGCCAAAGTACTGCTCACTCCATCGATGCTCAACGCCACCGTATCGTGCGGAGGTGTCGACATAGTTGACCCCTAGGTCGAGAGCGCGCTCGATCAGTGGGACAGCAACGTCAAAGTTGTCAGCTTTCTCGAGAGCGGCCTGGCCACCGAGCGAAAAGATGCCCACCTTGAATCCGGTCTTTCCCAGGTTGCGTGTCGGCATCGCATCTGAAGTGTGAGGATTTTCAGGCAAACCGGGAACTGATATCGGTTTCTCATCCGCCATTGCCGCTCGAGCTACGAAGCCTGCTGCGGCTGCACCGCCGAGCTTGAGCACATCGCGTCGTTTCATACCGGAATCGTTCTCGTTGCGGTTCTTTTCTTTCTTCATACGTCCCTCCTCGGCTCTCCCTCGATCCTACATTAAGGGGCGCGTCTTCGGTCTGCAACCTGCAAGATCTCCAGGCTGATGTTCTGTAGACAAGATGAGGTAGCCACCTGTTGGTGATAGAAAGGTGGAGAGAAGAGATAGAATCTCTTTCGATGAGGGGGACGTATGAAGATCGCGCTGATTCAGCAGGCAGCTTCTGAGGACAAGTCCGCAAACATGAATCGAGGGCTTCAAGCAGCGAGTGAGGCCGCCACCATGGGCGCTGAACTCATCTGCTTTGCAGAGCTGGCGTTCGAGCCCTTCTATCCGCAGCGACCTGCAGAGGGAAAGGTTGCGGAACTTGCCGAGCCTATTCCCGGCCCCACGACGGACGTCTTCTCGGATCTAGCACGAGATCTTAGCGTTGCGATGGTGTTGAACCTTTTTGAACGCGACGGCGACCAGTGTTTCGATACATCGCCGGTGCTCGACACCGATGGGCGTCTCTTAGGCCGTACTAGAATGGTCCACATCACAGACTATCCGTGTTTTCACGAAAAGGGTTACTACAGTCCTGGAGACAAGGGTGCCCGGGTTTTCGAAACAAAGGTCGGTCGTATTGGTGTGTCCATTTGCTATGACCGCCACTATCCGGAGTACATGCGGGCGCTCGCGCTCAACGGCGCTGAGGTGGTCGTGGTGCCGCAGGCTGGCGCGATCGGCGAGTGGCCGGATGGTTTGTATGAAGCGGAAATGCGGGTCTCTGCATTTCAGAATGGCTACTTCACAGCACTCTGCAACCGAGTTGGTAAAGAAGAGTGTCTCGAGTTCGCCGGGGAGTCTTTTGTGTGCGCTCCCGACGGCAGGGTACACGCAAGGGCAGGATCCCGAACAGAGGAGATTCTCTACGCCGATCTCGATTTGGAACAGGTAAGCACATCCCACGCCCAGCAGCTGTTTCTCAGGGATCGGCGACCTGAACTCTACTCTGATTGGCTTGGTCACTAACAAAGGAGCTATCAACATTCTCGAGCGGTGCGGTCGCAATCGGATCGAGTTTTCGTGATAATAGCTGTATGGCAAACCCCAATCACCTGGCACAGTTGAAGGCAGGCCGATGGAACGATTGGCGGCAGGAGAACCCTGGGATAGCGCCAGATTTGATCGACGCCGACATACGCGACGCAAATCTGAATGGCCTTGATTTCAGCAAGGCCCACATGCGCGGGGCGGATCTGCGCGGTGCATCCCTTAAAAGTGCGAACCTGACCCGCGCAACCGTCGAAGCGGCCCAGTTTTCGGGCGCCACCCTGGAAGGCGCAACTCTGGACTACTGTCAACTCGACTTCCTTGACCTTACCGGCGTCAATCTCGTTGAGGCTTCATTTCAGTTCGCTACGTTTCGTGGAACCAACCTCACAGGTGCTGATCTTCGCTCAGCCGATCTCTCTCGAGCTCAGCTGGAGAGCGCGATCCTGGATAAAGCAAACTTAACGAGTGCCGTTCTCGTCGGTGCAAGTCTGCGTGGTGCACGATTTGACGGAACGTTGATGCGGGGGATTAACGCCAACGATGCGATTCTAGACACGGTTGAGTTGCCGGGCGTAGACCTCTCAGGGGCGAGCTTAGCGAAAGCGAAAGCCGAAAATGCTCAATTTGTCGGTGCGAAGTTTGAACGAGCGATTCTGCGAGGCACTATCCTACGTGGCGCAAACCTCCACGGGGCGAATCTGGCCGGAGCGATTCTCGACGATGCTCAGTGCGAGGGGGCGAGTTTGTCGCAAACAAACCTCGAAGGCGCAAGTCTCAACGGCACTAATCTTGCCCGAGCAGATCTGCGTGGTGCGCTCTTGATCAACGCCAAGATGGAGGGGTGTGTGCTTGCCAGTGCTCGATTGGAGAAAGTGGATTTCAGATCTCCAACACTCGGCAAGATTTCTTTTGCAGCGGCGGACCTCAAGGCCGCGATCTTCACTAAATGCCAACTACGGAACGCTGACTTCAGAAACTCAGATCTGTCAGGTGCGGACCTTCGTGAGGCGTACCTGGAGGGGGCTCAGTTCGACGGTGCTCGGCTCAACAAGACTAAGCTGAGACAGGCTAACCTGAAGCAAGCGAGCCTCCGCGATGTGAAGGGAGCAGATGCCGATCTCTCCGGGACAAACCTCATCCTTGCGGTCGCGAAGGGAGCTTCGTTGATTCGTGCAGATTTTCGTTTTGCGGATGCCGTAGGCATCGACCTTGAGGGTGCTGATCTGCGCTGGGCCGATCTCCGACATGCCGTTCTGAGCAAGTCGAATTTGAACCGCACTCGACTTTGGGGCGCCATCACGCGCAAGACGAAGCTGCCACGTTCGATGGCTCACTGGCATGTGATCCTGCGATTCAGCCAACTCTTTAGGAAAGTGCAGAAACGGTCGGACAAGGTCAAGGACGCTCGTGAGCAAAAGCGCGTCCGAGAAGTCGCCGAGATGGTCCGCGAACGGGAGCAGGAACGCGACCGGCGCTCGAAGTGACGAACAATCCGCAAATGCCCGATGCGTGCCGGCGTCTGCACGTTTCGCGCACTCTGCGAATCGTCGCTTGGGCGGTAGTGCTTCTCCTTGGCGTGGGGACGATCAGCACTGCGGAAGAGAGATCCCTCGGCAAAGAACTAGACGGGCTTCCGATCGTCGAGATGGTCTTCATCCGCAACAACGTCTTCGACACGACGAAACCGGAGAGCGACTCGTGGCCGTATCGCGCAGCTAACGCGATACATATCGTTTCTCGCGAACGCTTTTTGCGCTCAGTCGTTTTGTTCGAAGAGGGTGACCTTTTCGCAGCGAATGATGCTGCCGAGAGTGAACGAATTCTGCGTTCCCTGGGCTTCATAAACCCGGTCTACATCACTGCAGAGAGATGTGAAGGGGGTGTCAGGGTCACTATTGACACCCACGATCAGTGGACATTGGAAGTCGGTGGCCAGTTTGGTCTGTTTGGAAATCGGTCGAAGTTCGGCATCGTCTTTGCGGAAACGAACTTCCTTGGTTGGGGCCGAACGGTCGAGGTGGAGTACAAGTCAGATCAGGAACGAACAACCTGGAACTACTTGTACGGCGATCCAGCTCTCTTCGGTACTCGCTGGCGTGGGCGTTTGATTCATAGAGATGCGAGCGATGGGTACACCGATGAAGTGTTGGTCGAGTTACCGTTCTTTGCGTTGGCGAGCCGCAGGGCGTATGGCGGTGAATGGAAGCGAAATCAACAAATCGCGCATCTGTACGCCGATGGGGAAAGCGTTGTCGAGGGGCAGCAAGAGAGTGAGACGTGGCGAGCGTGGGCGGGGTTCCGTTTGCCGGGACGAGAGGGTGTGACTCACAGATTGACCTTTGGCTTGCAGCAGCAGCAGGTCGAGTTCTCGAATTGGTCGTGGTCAGAAGATGGTGCCAACTATCAACAGCCGGAGTCGCGGTACATTCGAGGGCCCTATGTGGAGTTTGAAAGAATCGTTGAGCGCTTTGAAGTGCTGAAGGGTTTTCGCGCATGGTCCGCGCAGGAAGATGTTGAGATGGGACCCAACTACCGCGTTGGGGTTGGCTATTCGCGACCGGGATTTGGCGGAGACATAGAGCGCATGTTGTTCGACGGTGAGGTTAGGGCTAGGCGCCTTTCTGGTCAGTGGCTGATGCTCGGAGATGTGTGGCTGTCCGGTCGGCTAGACGAGCGCAAAGCCCGCAATGTGGTTGGCGGTGTTCAGTTTGCCTTGTCGCAACTCGGCACCCGCGGTTGGCAGTTCCGAGTACTGTACGAAGATAGCTACCAACTCGATCGTGAGCTGCAATTGACTCTCGGGGCTGACAACGGTCTCCGCGGCTGGAATCCGGATACCTTCGACGGAACCCGCCGGGCGGTCGCCAATCTGCAATGGCGGACGCTGGTGAAACGCGATTTCCTTCAACTGTTTTCGATTGGTGCGGTTGTCTTCGTAGATGCCGGTCAGACCTGGGGTGCTCGGGTTGGTAGGACGACTGATGGAGTTCGTGCCGACGCCGGAATAGGGTTGTTGCTTGACTTGACGAGTCTCAGCCTCTCAAAACTGGCTCGCGTAGAAGTGGCATTCCCGGATGACGGGAGTGGCTATGTGGTCACGGTCACAGGCTCGGCATTGTTCTGACGAGTTCGTTCTGAACACGTGCTCAGGCCTCAAAGGCAAATTGTATGATGGGGATGATGACTGTATCGAAAATGCATCTGGGGAGATGCTGTAGTCGTTCGTACCGTTCAATTCTGGGGACCCTTGCCCTGGTGTCGATGTGTGCCGCTCCGGTTGCATTTTCAAATGAATCTGAAGGAGATTTGGAGCGCTTACCCATTCGAGGGTTAAATCATACGCTGCCTCGGGCCACTGCAGAGAGTCTCCTCAAGATGGTTCGGACAGAGCCCGAACACCTCGATGAAACGATCGCAAAACTTAATCAACGCGGAGTCTCTGTTGTCAAAGTGATCTCTCCTGAAGGTGTATTGGTCACAGGAGGGGAAGCTGACCTGGAGGCACTGGAAGGAATCGGCGATGTTCGTCAATGGGCCGGCAATGTGGCCCTCACGCCAGAGTTGAAATACCTCTCCAGAAGAACAGTCGAAGAGTCGAATCGTCGAGTAGGCGTCGTGGCGGCATTCGTAGCGCATATGGATCTGACCGAGATTCGTCGACAGCTTGAGGAATCCGGGGCGGAGATCAGTTGGGTCGAACAGAGGGATACCACGGTGGAGGTCGGCCTTAGGGTTAGGCGTGATCAAATGGCATCTACAACTCGTGTGCTCGAGCAGAGTCAAGGTCTTGCATGGGCAGACGTTCAGCCCGCAGTGCGTCTGCAGAACAGCGCTTCGGTCTGGCGCTGTCAGTCTGGCTTTCCCTTTCAAACATCGGTTTTCGACAATGGGTTACACGGTGAAGGTCAGGTCGTAGCCGTGCTCGACACCGGCCTCGATGCTGATAATTGCTACTTTTGGGACGATGAGTATGGACTCCCCGTCGTCAACGACGATACGTCGATAGCCATAAATCCTTTGCATCGCAAAGTCCTGGCTGTCAATTTCTTCTGGGAGCTTGACTGGCCGAATCCGGATGAATTTGCATGGGATGATGCTGGCCACGGGACACATGTGGCCGGTAGCGTTGCGAGCGACGGCGGAATCCTCGGACAGCACGATGGAACTGACGGGATGGCTCCAGCGGCGAAACTCGTCATTCAGGATGGTGGAGCGGCACGGGATGATTGTGCCGATCTACCGGGCTTGGGTTGTCCCTTGCGGCCTCTCGAGCCTGTGTTGGAGCAGACCTACTTGCAGGGTGCTCGGATACATACGAACTCCTGGGGAGACGAGGAGAACTTCTATCCTCGTGGGCGTTACACCGAGCGCACGGCGGATGTCGATCGATTCACATGGAACCACAAAGACTTTCTCACTTTCTTTGCCGCAGGAAATGCAGGAAGCGAGGGGGACGGGTCGGTTATCTCGCCGGCGACAGGGAAGAACGTTGTCGCCGTGGGGGCAACCGAACGTGGTAACTCAGATCCGCTGTGTCCGATCAGTTTCTCGTCGCGTGGCTGGACGCATGACGGGCGCATCAAGCCGGATGTGCTCGCGCCGGGCACCTCGATCTGGTCCGCTCGGAGCGATGGGTCAATCTCAACCAATAACTGTGATGACCAAATCTCATCAGGAACCTCGATGGCAACTCCGACGGCCGCAGGCTTGGCGGCGCTGGTGCGACAGTACTTCGTTGACGGATTCTATCCGACAGGTACACCTCACCTCTCGGACAGAATGCTGCCGAGTGCCGCACTCGTCAAAGCGACGTTGATTGCGTCTGCAGTAGGTGTTCGCGAACTCGGCTGCAGTTCTGCCCGACATATTCCATCACCGGATCAGGGGTGGGGAGTGATTCAACTGGATCGTGCCCTTCACTTTCCCGGCGATGCCGA
>JAAESQ010001328.1 GCA_024229275.1 bacterium
GATAGAACCAGCGAGCTCAACAACAGCATTTCAACCCTTTCAACAACGAGAACGATGCCGGCTCACGCTGATCCTACCATCAGTCCGCTCTTTGTCCCAAGGATCATCCCGTCCACCCGCTTGTCGTCCGCAAAAACATAGATCGCGGTTTTTCCAGAGAACGTTGACCACAGTCAACTGTCAGCGAATCCACCGCGAGGCACCGTCCGAGGCGAACTTGTTTCTCGCTGGTTCTAGGAACACAAGAGTAACCCGGAGACACAGCGGCGCGTCGCTGTGGGCGAATACCTCGCTCAAGCCGCAGCGTCGAGCCGGTAATCGTGATGAAGACCACCCAAAACGGGCGTCGACACGACCCGGCGTCCGGTGGGAATCTGGTGACGGTCAGGACCTGGCGCGACGGGTAAATCGCTGCCGCGGTCGGGGACATTGGGACCGAGAGACGAATGCGGTCGTGCTCGATTGTAGTAGGTCACCCACGATTGAAGGATCCGTCGGAGATGATCCTCCGAGAGCGGGATGAGAAAGTCCATGCACTCCCGGCGTGTGGTACCGAGCAGCCTTTCACAATAGGAATTCACTTGCGGCGCCATTGGCGTCGTTCTCAAGACCCGGACGCCCATCGCTCGAACGGACTTCCGTAGGTCTTCCGAGAACTTGCTATCCCGGTCGACGATGAGGAAGCGGTAGCTATGCTCGCAGGGTATCGCCTCCCGGAACTGCTGCAGCGTCCACTCCGCGGTCGGGTGAGGGGTCACGTTCACGTGAACAATCTTCCGGGTCCCGATTTCCATAACGACCAAGACGTAGAGCAATTGGAACCGCGCCGTGGCGATGGTCAAAAAGTCCGCAGCGATGATCGCCTTGGCATGGTTTCGAACGAACGCCGCCCAGCGCTGGGACGACACCCGAGGCCCCCGGCCTTTGTCGCCGCGAGCCGGCATGTACTTTCTCACCGTCCGAGGTGAGACTCGGAGGCCTAGCTTGATGAGGAGCTCGTGGGCAATGCGCTCTTCTCCCCAGGCCACGAAATGTGTAGTTCCACATTTCCGATCTTGAACTAAGCCGCTGGCGCGGCGGCTAGAGCTTCCGAGGCTAGACCGAACATTGTGGTGAAACTGAAGCTGGGCCCAAATCCGTATCTGTCCCGCAAGCCATCGCCCCGCCA
>JAAESQ010001329.1 GCA_024229275.1 bacterium
GATAGAACCAAGCTCTACGTCGTCCCCCTGGAGCGGGCGATAGATCTCGAGAACGAACTCGACTTCGAGATTCTCGAGTTCCTGATCGCCAGGAGCCAGAACGATGTCAGCCGTTGACGCCGTTCCTGCTTGTCCGCCCGACGTCCGTGCAGGTGACTCTGTGCCGGCGCCGGAGGCGCGAGAGAATCGATGCCCCCTGTGTGGCGCGGCCGATTCTGAGACGCTCTTCAACAAGGGCAGACTGGCTAACACTAGAAGGACTTACGCTTCGCTGGAGTCGGAATCTCAGTTGACCGAGCGCATGAATACGGACCTCTGCCTGCGTTGTGGGATGCTCTATCGCAAACCCCTCCTGACTGCGGACGCGCTGAGGCAGTACTACCGCGCACTCTACGTAGAGACCTACAAATCTCGATCTGTTGATCCACCTGTTGCCCCTGAGGCGCATGATGTGATCTTGGCTCGCAAGAACCGGTACTACACCAAGCATTTCCGGTTCCTAGCGCGATACGGTGTAGGCATTCGGGGTCGTCGGATACTCGACGTGGGCTGCGGGGCCGGATGGTTCTTGGCGGTCACAGCCAATCAGAACCCCAAATCTGTCATGGGCATCGAGCCCTCCGGGCAACGATGCGAGAGCATCGCGCAGAACGACCACTTCTCATTCGACGTCGTCAACGGAGTTGTCTCGGATTTCGAGCCTGGGCGATTGGGAACGTTTGATCTGGTTGCACTCATTGGCGTTCTAGAGCATCTCAGCGACCCGAAGTCCGATCTGGAGGCCTGTCGCAAGTTCATGGGCCACGGCAGCCTGCTTTACATTTACACCCACAATGAATCGCCCGCCATGAACATCAATCTGCGTCGGCGGATCTCATTGGTACATCAACTCTACTTCACTCCGCGGACCCTTCGATTGGCTTTGGCTACGGCCGGCCTGCGAGTGGTCGGACTGAGGAAGAGAGTGACCGACATGCACGTGCTTGCTGAAAGATGCGATCCAGTGGAGGAGGTGCCGCGGTTGGGCAAGACGCGGCTCAACTGGCTCAAGGCCAGGTACTGTCTCAATA
>JAAESQ010001330.1 GCA_024229275.1 bacterium
AGCTATGGCTGCCGCCAGGAGTGGGATTGCCGCCACGATGGCGATGCCGATAAGGATCTTGCGTCTCATAGCCTCGACCTCTCGTTCTGGAACTCGAGGATAGCACCGCGATGTCCGAGTCTGTGCCAGGTGGTGGTGCTGCAGGGTTCGGGCAGGTGGAACGGCCTTTCGTCGCCTTGATACGTGTGAAATTCGCCTACCAGAATGTTCTGGATCTTCAGTAAGTTATCATTTATGATAACAGTATGAGTTCGGAAACTGACCTTTCACAACAATTGCGTGAGCGTCGCCTGGATCTCGGTCTCTCGTTGAGGCAGCTCGCGCGGCGTACAGATACATCTGCGGCCACCTTGTCGCGGTATGAGAACGGTTGGACTCGTTTCGAGGTCTATACCCTGCGCAAGCTGGCAACCGCCCTCGACTGCGAACTTGACGTGAAGCTTGTGCCGAAGCATCGCTCGGAAAGTAGACCCCGAATAGCGGAAGTCGCAAGGAAGATCGGGCGCCTGTTTTGGGATCGGCCTCTGGAATCCGGGCACCTGGAGAAGAACACGCTGTGGGTCGTCGAGAGGGTGCTCGAGTACGGCAACCTCGACGATATCGCGAGCTTGGTCGGGCTGCTCGGTCGCGAGGCTTTTCTCCATCGCGTCAGCGAAGCGCGGTTCTCATCGGACAGAACTCGGGTGTTTTGGGAGCACGTACTCAGAAAGGAGGGGATGACATGCACGAGAAAGTTCTCCCGCAGGGAAGTCGCGACATCCTGGCGAAGCTCCAGAAGCTGAATGCCCCTGAGCTCGAGGGCTGGACGTTGGCCGGCGGCACTGGATTGGCGTTGAAGATCGGTCACCGAGTCTCCGTGGATTTCGACTTCTTCCGCAAGGATGCATTCTCCACCGCAAAGCTTCACGAGATCCTGCGTGACGTCGGCAATGTTGAAACGCTACAGGAAGAGGACCGAACACTGACGGTCATCGTAGCTGCGACCAAGATTTCCTTCTTCTCAGTACCTGACCCTTTCCTGTTTCCGGGACAGCCCTATCTTTTTTTTCAGGTTGCCGATTCTCGTGACGTTGCCCTCATGAAGCTGGCGGCTGTCTCTGGAAGGGGGAGTCGCAAGGACTTCATCGACCTTCACACCATCCTACGTGGAGGACTGTCTCTCACACAGTGCTTCGATTGGCTGCCACAGAAATACGGCGAGGGGAGAGTCAACACCTACCATGTGCTGAAGAGCCTCACCTATTTCGAGGATGCAGAACGAGAGCCCATGCCGACGATGCTCGAACCCTTCGACTGGAAGGAATGCAAAGCGTTCTTCGTCCGCGAAGCACACGCAATTGTGTTGCAGTAGGTACGGAAAGGAAGACTGCAAAGAGGACCTTGCGAGAGGGTGTTGGATCGAGGACTCCAGCAGGAGGCCGCTAGCAAGTCCGGGCTAGAATAACTGGCAGATTCTAGATAGGCCGCCCTGGCCCCGAGGGAGAAACCCCTGAATGACTGACTGTGTGAGTCGACAACCTGCCATCTGGCTGATCTTGGCACTACCTGTTGTAGTTGCCCTCTTGGCGAGTTCAGTATACGCAGCGGAGAGTGCGGCCGACTGGCAACCTCCACCGCCAATGCCCGACGAGTTTGACTGGGTACAGCTGACTTCTGGTGAGTGGCTCAAGGGAGAGATCATCGCCATGTACGAGGAGAAGCTTGAGTTCGACAGCGACAAACTCGACCTGCAGAGTATCAAGTGGAAGGACATCAAGCAGCTTCGATCCGCCGGTAGGATGCGAGTTGCATTCGAAGACGGTGATATTGAGAGGGGACAGATCCTCGTCGATGGTCAGACCATTCGCTTCCTGGGCGACGAGGAGAGGCAGATGCCGAGGTCGGAGATTCTCAGCATCATTACCGGTGCGCCTCGCGAAATCGAAAACTGGACGGTCAAGGCTAGCCTTGGAGCGAACCTTCGGAAGGGAAACAGTGAACAGACCGAGGCCACCACGAGGGTTGTGATCATTCGGCGGTCAGCCGTAAACCGGGTCAACTTCGACTATCTGGCGTCGTTCAACCAAACTGAAGGGATCAAGACTGCCGACGACCAACGGTTGACAATGGGATGGAACCGCTACGTATCGAGGAAAACGTTCTGGACGCCGCTCTTCGGCGAATGGTATCGCGATCCCTTCTCGAATATCGGCAACAAGTGGAGCCTCGGCGCCGGACTCGGATATGAACTCGTCGACACGCCCCAAATCACCTGGAAAATTGAAGGTGGCCTGTCCTATCAGGAAACCCAGTTCGACAGCGTTGCCGATGGCGAACCGACGACGGCGAGCACTCCGGGTCTGGTGTTCTCCACAACCTACGATCACGAACTGACGGGATGGTTGGACTTCAACTTCGACTGGCGTTTCAACTTCGTCAACGAGGAATCTGGAACCTACACCCACCACCTCGTCACGGGCCTCGAGTTCGAGCTCACTAAAATTCTGGATCTAGACATCACCCTCATTTGGGATCGCATCGAGAATCCCCAGGAGGACGCAGACGGCCTGGTGCCCCTCCAGGATGACTATCGACTGGTGACGTCAATCGGTTTTGAGTTCTGATGCCTGTGGTTGGGTGATGATCTCAGAAGGACTCCCCGACGAAGAAATAGACCGCATCCGAACCCTTTCCGACAGCGTAGTCGATGCCAATGTTGAGACGGTTGTCGACAGAGAGTATATAGCGCAGGCCGGCGCCGATGCTCGGCAAGAGATGGTCGAGGTCGAAGTCGGA
>JAAESQ010001331.1 GCA_024229275.1 bacterium
CACGTTGCCGATCATATCGTCCCAGTCGGAAGTGGGCGCGAACGCCAGCCAGAGAGAATTCGCCTTCTCGGAGTTGAGCTTGCCTATTTCCAGAGCGGCGATGCTCTCTGCCAGCAGCTGGCGAAACTCTCCGTGACTCAGGTGCGACCACGCGTCGTTGCACTCCGCGGTGTCGAGGATAGACTGTGCCCGCCGCAAGAGGTCTCTTAGCTGCTCATCGCTCAAACTCATACGTCCGTAGCCACAACCGGGTAGGCCCGGGCTGTTACCAGCCCAGGGTCCCCATCAGAACCGTACGTGAAGGTTTCCCTTCATACGGCTGAAGTCTAATCAAAGGCCAGTTCCTCAATTGATCCAGCTGTGGAGTGTACAGAATCTGTCGCCATCTGCCGCATCCTCGATTCTAGAAAGCGGGTTGGACGACGGACCTGTGCCTGGCCGTCGAACCTTTTCGCTGCTTGCGCTCGCGAAAGTAGCTCGCATAGTCAGGGTCGAAGACCGTCGCCTCCGCGCGTATCTTGATGTGTCTACGAATGCGTAGGCTACTCGCCCGGAAGAGATCGACGTCGCTGCCGATCCCGTCTGCACTGCGAGTCTTGGCGGTGAAGATCCACCGCTGGCCTCGATGGCTGCGGAAGTACTTCTTCCGAAGCCAACGCCACCCCTTGTGCGGATGCCGTCTGCGGATCCAGCGCAAGAGGCTCTTGAAGATGGCGGCGTCAAGGGACTTGAAGATGTCGCTCGATACCAGATGGCGGAAAGCATGCGCCCAGCCCCGCACCTTGCGGTTCAGTGCGCGGATGAACTCCACCGTCGTGATCGAACGTGCCTTTCGAATGAACTCTCGTATAC
>JAAESQ010001332.1 GCA_024229275.1 bacterium
CGCCAGAGTTTTCGATGGCGATTGCGATGGCGAAGTCGATGGCCAGCGCGGGTGCCCCGCAAGCGCCCTTCTCCGAAGCCGAGGGCTTTGACAAGCAGGACTCCCTATCCTCATCGTCATCCGTCTTCGCGTTCCGTTTCGCCGTGACAGGTCCCCATCGTCATCGTCATCGTCATCGTCATCGTCATCGACTACGGCATAGGCCAAGGACCGTCGAGCGTCAGATTCTCCCTGCGCGCTACCCGTGCATTGCCCGGTACGAAGTTTTGAGGATTCGAGGTTCTGCGACTGTGGAACGATCCTGCACCTCAAGAACTACGTACCCGGCACGTGCCGCCGCACGGTAGATTCTGCGAAGGTCTTTCATTCACCCCCCGCACCATTCGGTCAGCCTCCTACACAGTTTTATTTACAAGGGTCTCTCGGATGCGCGGACTTCTATTTCATCACTTCGCTTTCATCATTCATCATTTCAATCCGTAGGTCGTTTTCGCATTTCGTCCGTCCTATACCCAGGTGCTGCCTTTTCAACTCTCACGGAGTGAATTCTCGAAGGCGGCGAAGGAGTCGCACATGGACGGATTGCTCAACGACCTCAAGCACGCGTTCAGGGTGTTGTCACGGAAGCCCGGATTCACGATCACCGCAGTTCTGATCCTTGCCGTTGGGATCAGTGCCAATACAGTCATGTTCAGCGTCGTAGACGGCGTTGTGCTACGTCCCCTTCCCTACCAAGAAGCCGATCGCCTTGTCGTGCTCTGGGACACCGTTCTCGAAGAGCCCGACGACCACCGAGGAGCGACCTATCCCAACTGGCTCGACTGGAAATCCCAAAGCCAACAACTCGAAGACATTGCCATCTACCGACGGAGTGAGTTCGTTCACACGGATTCCGGAGTCGCTGCCCGGATGCTGCAGGGCGTGTACTGCTCGTCATCGTTCTTTTCGCTTCTTCGCCAGAATCCCGCCGCCGGCAGATTCTTTACCGAAGAGGAGAACGCTGACGCCGTACCTCGCACGGTGGTCTTGAGTCACTCTTTCTGGCAACGCAACTTCGGTTCGAGTTCATCGATTCTCGGAACCACCATCCAGTTGGACCGTGAACCCTACACCGTTGTTGGTGTCGTCGGTGCCAAGTTCGACCCATCTCCGCTCGAGATCAGAGGAACTCCAGACGTGTACCTTCCCGTCGGCACAGACACCAACTGGCATGACCAACGCAGTAGCCACGTCTATCACTGCTTCAGCAGGCTTGCAGCGAACGCCACGTTGCGCCAGGCGCAGGATGAAATGACCGCGATAGCAGCTGGTCTGGCTGAACAGTATCCCGATGAGAATGAAGGAGAGAGCGTGATTGCCACGTCGTTCGCTGATGAAGTTCTCGGCGACGTCCGTGCTCCGATGCTCCTCCTTCAGGGAGCTGTCGCCATCATGCTCCTGACCGCATGCGCCAACGTTGCCAACATGGCTCTCGCGCGCGGGCTTTCTCGCCGCCGCGAGATGGCACTTCGCGGCGCCCTCGGCGCCGCTCGCGGACAGGTCATCCGACAGTTGCTCGTCGAAAGCGTCCTTTTGGCAAGTGTTGCAGGAGTTCTTGGTTTTGCGATCGCATTCGCGGGAGTCGAACTGGTCGCCTCGATCGTGCCTCGCGACCTTCCTCGTGTCGGCTCGATCGGGATCAACATCACCGTGCTTAGCTTCAACTTCCTGGTTGCTCTGATAGCGGGCGTAGCCTTCGGGCTCATCCCAGCACTGCGCGCTTCCAAACTCAATCTCATGGCGTCACTCAAGAACTGTGGCCGCAGCACTCCCGACCGACGAAGCCGCAGAACCGGCCGGCTCGTCCTCATCGCCGAGGTCTCGCTGGCAGTCGTTCTCCTCGTTGGCTCACTACTCACGCTGCGCGGTTTTCTTCATCTGCTCGATGTTGACCCCGGCTACGACCCGACCGGTGTGCTGACCTTCAGGCTGGACTATGAAGCCGATCTCGCGCCTGACGCGGTCCAATCACAACACGACTCACTGATCAGTCGCCTGGAGTCTCTGACCGATGTTGAGAGTGTCGCTGTGACTTCGAACCTACCGATCGTGGGCGCGATCGGAGCCAGCTTCGAGATCGAAGGCCGCCCAGAGCCGCCGCCCGGCCAAGAATCCGATGGCTACTACGCAGCCGTTTCTCCCGGCTTCTTCGAGAGCATGGGGATGACCATCGTTCGCGGACGGGGATTCGACGCCGACGACCGCTTCGAAGGTCCCGGGGTGGCACTGATCAGCCAGGAGATTGCAGCACGCGATTGGCCCGGAGAGGACCCGATCGGCCAACGTATCAACACTGGCCTCGGCTTCGGGATTGGTGAACCGGAGTGGTACGAGATCATAGGCATCATCGGAGATGTGCGTCAGTGGGGTCTTGCCGAAACGCGCTCGCCGTACTTCTACATCCCCATTGCGCAACACCCGTGGGACAGTGTCAGCGTCGTGATTCGATGCGGCGGCGATCCTCACTCGATGATGGACACGATCCGCTCAACGGTATCTGAACTCTTCCCTTCCTCACCAATCTACGATGTCGGTACGCTGAGCGAGCACCTTTCGGGTTCGGTGGCCACGTATCGCTTTGCAATGCTCCTGCTCGGTATCTTCGGGAGCCTGGGCCTCGCGATGGCGGCGGCGGGCATCTACGGCGTCATCTCCTACTCAGTCAGCAACCAGGTTCAGGAGATCGGAACTCGAATGGCTCTCGGCGCACGCCGTGCAGACATCATGCGGATGATCGTCGGAGAGGGGCTTCTGGGTTCAGGCTTTGGTGTGATCCTGGGTCTTGGTGCTGCCGCGGCGCTCTCACGTTTGATGGGAAGCGTTCTCTTCGAGATCAGCCCTGTGGACCCGATGACCTATCTCAGTGTTTCGGTGATCCTGATCCTGGCGACAATTGCCGCATGCTGGCTGCCGACGCGACGGGCAATGCGGATCGACCCCGCAACCGCACTTCGCTAGTGGATATCGCAGGTGGAATCCAGTCAACCTGGATTCCACCTGCTTTCTCTTGACTTCGGGCAATATTGAACCTAATAATCGAGCTACGCGGACCGGACCTTCGGTTGCAGCGGGGTGGGTGGGAGCGAACAGCCCGATGTTTCGGGTTATCGCTCAGTCATGACGCGCCAACCCGCAGCATATTGCCAGGAGGTTCAAGATGTCGCCTATCAGTTCGTCCCCGACTCCCACTCGAACCTCCAACACTGTCAAGACTCCGTCTTTCTCGCGCCTTGCGCTCAAGGTGCAGCTGGCGGGGTATCGTAGAAAACGTGGAGGATACGATGACTAGCTTCAAAGACCAGGTCACCGCCGGCATTCCCACTGAAATCCCACCAATGCCGATTGAGGAACCCGGCATCAACCATGCCCCCGCACGGTCGATGCTTCTCAACGACCAAGAGAAAGAGCTGGCTGTCAGGAACGCGCTGCGCTACTTCCCAGAGGAGATGCATGCCGAGCTGGCAGGCGAGTTCGCCGCAGAACTCGCGGCCGACGGTCGCATCTACATGCGCCGCTTCCGTCCCACCTACGAGATGAAGGCACGACCGATCTCAGAGTATCCGGCGCGCTGTCACCAGGCGGCCGCGATCATGGTCATGATTCAGAACAACCTGCACAAGGAGGTTGCGCAACACCCGTGCGAACTCATCACCTATGGCGGCAACGGCACCGTGTTCCAGAACTGGGCGCAATACCTACTGACCATGCAGTATCTGTCCAAGATGACCGACGAGCAAACTTTGGTGATGTACTCCGGACACCCGCTTGGTCTCTTCCCTTCCCACCCCGAGGCTCCGAGGGTGGTGGTCACCAATGGGATGGTGATACCCAACTACTCGAGCCAAGACGACTACACGCGCATGTCGGCTCTCGGCGTCACCTCGTACGGCCAGATGACCGCCGGCAGTTTCATGTACATCGGTCCTCAGGGCATCGTGCATGGAACGACGATCACTCTGCTCAACGCAGGGCGACGCTATCTCAATCTCGAGCCGGGACAGGGCCTCGAAGGCAAGCTCTACGTGACGTCGGGCCTCGGCGGCATGAGCGGCGCCCAGGGCAAGGCTTCGGTGATCGCGGGTGCCATCGGAGTAATCGCAGAGGTCAATCCAAAGGCACTCAGGACGCGCTACGACCAGGGTTGGATCGACGAGTACGAGGAGGACATTGACGCACTCCTCAAACGCATAGACAGCGCCCGCCGCGACAAGAAGCCGATCTCAATCGGCTATCTCGGCAACGTGGTCGATCTGTGGGCAGGTCTCAAGCGAGCCGGCATTCCCGTCGAGCTGGGCAGCGACCAGACTTCGCTCCACAACCCATTCCTCGGCGGCTACTACCCTGCCGGCCTCAGCTTTGACGAGGCGAATCAGATGATGGTCGACGACCCTAAAGGCTTCAAAGAACGGGTCCACGATTCACTGCGCCAGCAGGTTCGATCGATCAACTCGTTGTCCGATCGGGGAATGCATTTCTGGGACTATGGCAACGCGTTCCTTCTCGAGGCTTCGCGCGCCGGCGCTCCTGGAATTCTCAAAGCTGACGGTACCTTCTCCTACCCATCATACGTCGAGGACATCATGGGCCCAATGTGCTTTGACTATGGTTTCGGCCCCTTCCGCTGGGTGTGTACCTCGTGCGATCCGGCTGACCTGCAAACGACGGACACCATCGCTGCCGACCTTTTGAGCGCGCAGGCCCAACAATCTGAACCAGAGATCCGACAGCAGATGCTCGACAACGAGCGCTGGATCCGCGAGGCGGGCAAGAACCAGATGGTCGTCGGATCGCAAGCACGAATTCTCTACGCCGATCGACAGGGTCGGATCGACATCGCAGTCGCCTTCAACGATGCAATCCGAGAAGGCCGCGTTAGCGCGCCAGTCGTGCTTGGACGAGACCACCACGATGTCTCCGGAACAGATTCGCCGTACAGAGAGACCGCCAACATTCGCGACGGTTCGATGTTCTGCGCTGATATGGCGGTGCAGAACTTCGTCGGCGATAGTTTCCGAGGTGCGACCTGGGTGTCGCTGCACAACGGCGGTGGCGTTGGATGGGGCGAGGTCATCAACGGTGGCTTCGGACTGGTCCTCGACGGCACAACGGAAGCGGCAGGACGCGCCCGACGCATGCTCAGTTGGGACGTTGCCAATGGCCTTGCCAGACGAGCCTGGGCCGGCAACGACGGCGCTCAATATGCCTCCCGAAAAGCCATGGAAGCAGAACCCGGAATGGAGGTCACGCTGCCAGCAGACGCGGCTGAGAATCTGGTTAGCGAGGCTGTCAAGAAGGCCTTCAAGTGATGTCAAAGTTCAATACAAGAAACTTCATCTGGGAGAACTGCTGATGACTACTAAGATTGAGCGGCGCACCCTTCTGAAAGCCGCAGCCGGCGGCGCGCTCGCAGCCGGCGCATCCCTCGGCTGTTCACTCGAGCGCTCGAGCGAAAAGGGCGGCCCTTTGCCACGCCCCTGGTGGTCAAACCCAGCCGAAGAACCTGTTCTCGCGATTGACGATGCCACATACGGTCGTTTCAATCAGGACGACAACGTCCTGAGGGCCATGACGCGCTACGTTGGCGAGGAGCGCATGAAGGAGCTGGAAACCGGTCAAGCCGATCTCCTCGAGAAGTTCGGAGAGGACGGTGTCCCCGGTTACAGAATCGAGGACCAGGCGCTCGAACGCGCCGGATGGCTCTGGCGTGGCAAGGGCGGGCTGGATCACAAGTTCGACGAGTGGATACCGCGCGAAACCCCTACCAAGCGGTGGCAGGGCAGTCCTCAGGATGCAGCAAAGATCATCAAGCGAGCAGCTCGCTTCTACGGCGCCTGCGACGCTGGCATCGCCCCACTCGACGTCCGCCACATCTATTCACGCAGCTACGGCAAAGAGATCGTTTTTGCTGATGTACCGGTCCCTCAGATCGACGAGGAAACCGCGACAATACCAACCTCGTGCAAGTACGCCATAGCGCTTGTCGTTCGGATGTCGCCGGAGCTGTCCTCTCGAGCCCCATCGCAACTTTGCGACGCGACCACCTCTATCGGATACAGCCGACTCGAGTTCACCGCCGCGACGCTGGCGGAATTCATCCGCAATCTCGGCTACATCGCCATCCCGAGCGTCAACGGCCTCGGATCCAGTATCGCCTTGGCTGTTGAGGCCGGCCTTGGTGAGCTTGGGCGTACAAACCGCTTCATCTCTCCTATCTATGGCCCCTGTGTCCAGCTCGGCAAGATCCTCACCGACATGCCTCTGGCTACCGACAAACCGATCAGCTTCGGACTGAAAGAATTCTGCCGCGTCTGCGGTCGCTGTGCCGAGTCATGTCCATCCAAGGCGATTTCGACAAAGACAAATCCAGATTTCGTACCGCTCGGCCCCTACAGCAATCTTGGTCATGAAGCTTGGTTCGAAGACAGCGTGAAGTGCTACGAGTACTGGTACCAGTCTGGAAGCTATTGCAGTGTCTGCTACATGGTCTGCCCCTGGGCCAAGCAGGACAAGACGGCGATCCACGAAATCGTCAAAGCATCCAGCACGAAGATACCGGCGCTGGATCGACTCTTCATTTCGATGGACCAGC
>JAAESQ010001333.1 GCA_024229275.1 bacterium
CGTTTGACGAGCCACTCGTGGCCTCAAAGCGTCGTGGTGAACCCGTGATTCGCCGCCGAAACAGTCCTTCGAAACGCGAAGCATGATCAGTGGCAGGCGCAACATCGATCAAGACTCGCCCGCCGTGACGCAGCGTGAATGCAACTTCGATCCGAGCCAAAGCTGCAGCAACGATGACTTCCTGAGCGTGCCTCAGTTCGGTTTCTGGCGCGTGCAGGAACTTACGTCGTGCCGGCAATCCTCGGAAAAGTTCACTAACTTCGACGGTGGTTCCGCGCGCCCGCGCAACGCCCTCGACTCCGAGAATGCGGCCATTCTCGACCGTAACCCTGGCACCTCCGCTCTGAGGATCTGAACAAGACGTCAGAGTGAAGGACGACACCGCAGCAATCGATGGCAGCGCCTCGCCACGAAACCCTAGGGTTCCGATACGCTCAAGGTCTTCAGCAACACTGATTTTCGATGTCGCATGGCGCTCGAGACAGAGTAGAGCATCGTCAGCATCCATCCCCCGCCCATCATCAGAGACGCGAATCAGGCTACGCCCGCCCTGCACCAGTTCAACTTCGATCCGCGTCGCCCCTGCATCGAGGCTGTTTTCGATCAGCTCCTTCACCACTGACGCCGGACGTTCAACGACCTCACCCGCAGCAATGCGGTTGACCAGAGCGTCGGGGAGAACCTGAATCCGAGGCACGAGAGACATGATACCGGGTCGGGGCGCGATCGGTGCGCTCACTCACATCAGCGACCACACCGCGAAGTACGCCACTCGTTGATCGAGAGTCTTCAAAATGAAGACCAATGACAACGAGCAGGTCCGCGCTCCTCAAAGACCGGCTCCAGAGCTCAACCCCATCCGGCGTGATTCGCATTTCTAGCTCAGAATCTATCGAAGAACCAGAACGCTCGTATCCTCGTAGGACCTGAATGAACCAACAGACCTCTCGACTCTGTTCCTGACGGGGAGTATTCATGAACGTTCCTCACGCCAACGGTCCGGTCAGTGTTTCGGAGCGGATTCAATCGCTCGACGTTCTGCGCGGATTTGCAGTGCTTGGCATCTTGATCATGAACATTCAGTCGTTCTCGATGATCGGCGCCGCATATTTGAACCCCTATGCCTACGGCGACATGAGCGGCGCCAATCGCCTCGTTTGGGTCATCAGCCACATCATCGCCGACCGCAAGTTCATGACGGTCTTCAGCATGCTCTTCGGCGCTGGAGTCCTCCTGATGACTATGCGGCGAGAGTCGAAAGGCAGGCCAGCGACGTGGCTACACATGCGCCGCATGGTGTTGTTACTGGGTTTCGGTGTATTGCACGGATTCCTACTCTGGTACGGAGATATTCTCCACGCTTATGCCGTGTGCGGCGTTCTCGTGTTCTTCATGCGTAAGCGATCACCAAAAACACTACTGATCACGGGAACCCTTGTCGTCGGCATTGCGTCTGCATTGACTATGTTTTGGCAGGTGACTATTCCGTACTGGCCAGACGGAACTCTCGCCGATGTTGAGCAGACCTGGTGGAAACCATCCGAGGAAATCGTCAGCGAACAACTTACGGCTTATCGAGGCGGCTGGACTGAACAGCAATCAATGCGCGCTGGCAGTACGCTCTACATGCAGACTGAGCACCTCCTGTCAGAGACATTGTGGCGTGCCGGCGGTCTCATGCTCATCGGCATGGCCCTTTTCAAGTTGGGTTTGTTCAGCGCTGCACTCTCCCGAAAGACCTACTGGTGGATTCTCGGTTTGGGTGTATTCGTCGGCTTACCGGGCGTTCTCTATGGACTTCACTTCAGGGATGCCTCGGGATGGGACATCACTTCCGCATTCTTCCTCGGGGATCAGTTCAACTACTGGGCAAGCATTCCGGTGGCATTGGCTTGGATCGCCGTGGTCATGCTGCTCTGCAAATCCAGCCGATTAGAAGCGTTGACCCAGCGATTGGCCTCAGTCGGCCAGATGGCGCTGACCGCGTATCTACTGCAAACAATCCTCTGCACCGCAATTTTCTACGGCCACGGACTCGGGCTATTCGGCCATGTCGATCGCGTAGGTCAGGTTGGGATCATGATCGGCATATGGGTCCTTCTTCTGATTGGATGTCCAATCTGGATGCGCCATTTCCGATTCGGCCCGTTCGAGTGGCTGTGGCGCTCGCTGACCTACATGAAGGTGCAAGGGATGGGAATTGTGAAAGAGAACAATGCGGAGATCTGAATTCACTTCGCCACACAAATAGCGGTCGGCTTTCCCAGTTGAGCTGGGGCGGGTCGATCAACAAAGACACAGCCGCAGGACCGGAGTCCTGCGGCTGTTGATTGCGAGGTAGTTGCTTACTAAGCGCCGTATTGCTTGATCGCGGCGTCGAGCTTCGGCAGCAGGGCCAAGATGAACAGCGCCACCAACCCGGCCAGGCCTGCCAACAGTAGGAAGAATCCGACCGGCGACATCGAGCCCTGAATACCACCGAGGAATCCTGACAGATTGTTGCCGAAGGCAACCGCCATAAACCAACCACCCATCGTCAGACCCACCAGCCGCTTCGGTGACAACTTGGTCACCAGCGAAAGCCCCATGGGCGACAGACACAACTCACCGACGGTCACGATCATGTAGAATCCGGCGAGCCACAACCCGGACACCTTCATCGTGCCTCCATCGGTCATCGATCCCGCTAGCGCCATCAGCAGCAATGCACCTGTCGTCATCAGCATGCCGTAGAACAGCTTGTGCGCCGTCGGCACGGCCTTGTTGCGTACAACCTTCCATTGGAAGAAGGCCACAACAACGGGTGTCAATAGAATCACGAAGATCGGATTCCACGACTGGTAGACCTCGGAGTTGATAACCGGTACGAATTCACCAGGCGGAAGCAAATCTGGCTCGCGCCCGAAACGCTCTCGATAATCGTCATAGATGTGAGTTATTGCCGACTGATCCACCAGGAATGTGGCAATCGTAGTGTCTTCAATATCGCGCAGGAAGACCACACGAGAGATCGGCTGAGCATCATCCGGCACCTCGACGGTGATGATCGGAGCACCGTGGCTATCGCGCCTAGTCTGAACGCTCACCAAGCCGGCTTCGAAAACATTGGCCGCACGTGCCGCCCATTGTTCAGGGATGGCTTCCTGTGGCTCATAACTCCTGACCGATAGGCCATCGCGGGCCGCGGCTGTCAGGAACTCAACGACCTCCTGGTCCATTCGTTGCTGACCGTACATTCGGGCCACGGTCGATGGATCAACATCGGGTGGAGCAAGCACCTCCGATTCGATCGCTACGGCTTCGGCAGCTTCAACCTCAACCGTCTCGGGTTCCGCAGCTGCCAGCTCCTCAGTTTGGAGGGCAACCGGCTGCCAGAATTCGTCGACAACAAGAAGGCTGCGCGGATCGGGCCTGAGCGTGCTCTCACTGGCGTTGACGTAGTAGTCAGGCAGACCTTCCTGTTCAGCCCACGGGTTGAGCAGCGAAATCGCCTTGTTTGATCCTCTGACTTCACGATCGGTGTCATCGCGCGCCCACTGTGTCATGGCCGAACCGTTGAGATGAAGAATCATGAAAAACGCGCCGCCAGCCACATAAATCGGGAGTAGCGAAAGCAATCCTGGCTTCTCTTCCTTCTTCGCTGTGGTGCCCATTCGGATGAAGAAGATGATCACCGGAATCATGCCAGCAAGAAAACCACACACCGCAGGCCGAAGAGGGATCGACGGCGGCAGGTAGGCCTTGGCAAGGAAGTATCCCGCAGCTCCGACGATAAATGCCGGCAACAGTATTTTGCCGAAAACTGCCCCGAAGCTTGTGTCCTCGGGATCGCTCTCAGGAGTCCGGTCTGCTTTGGCGAGGGACTTCCAGCTAATCGACAGAATGATGACCGAGATCAGCAGTCCAATGCCCGCAGCTCGGAAAGTCCACAGCCAGCCAAGAACGTTACGGACGATCGGTGCAACGTAGAAGGTCGCGGCGAATGCTCCAATGTTGATGCCCATATAGAAGATGTTGAATCCGGCATCGCGTTTCGGATCTCCCGGCTCGTAAAGATTGCCGACCATTACTGAGATGTTGGGCTTGAAGAACCCATTGCCAACGATCAGGCCGATGATGCCCAATGTGAATGGCAGGAATCCCGGTGTTCCCATGAGGAAGAGACCGGCCGCCATCATCAAACCACCAAGGAAGACTGCTTTGCGGTATCCAAGGTAGCGGTCCGCGATCATGCCGCCAAGAAACGGCGTGAAGTAAACAAATGCGAGATAGAGGCCATAGATTTCGTTGCCCTGAGCGTCGGGCAATCCGAGACCCCCGCGTTCGGCATCGGTTACGTACAGCAGCAGGATTCCAACCATCGTGTAGAACGCGAGGCGCTCCCACATCTCTGTGAAGAATAGGGCGAAGAGTCCCTTCGGGTGTCCCAGAGCCATAAATTTCTCCCTCGCAGCTTTCGAATTTCGGCACCCGCCGTAGCATCAGTCCCACGAATCGGGCTCGCCGTGTTCGGCCGATCCTACCCTATCCGGCCATCAGGTGCGATCGCAACCACTCTGGGGTCCACCCTCGGCGAGTTGCCACTCTATTCCTGCACCAGGTAGCAAGGCGTGAAGTGTTCGGTCACGGAGTCTCACCACCGCTGCCCAAAATGTCACACGTCGCGCCTTCAGATCAATGAACGTTGTCCTTCATGACATCCATTCTTCGACCCACCCGACGAGAATGGCGGCAGCCAACAACCGTTCTGCCAAACCCTCTCCGCCGCGCTGATGACGACGCCATGCACGATCGATATCGGTCTTTCGAAGACCAAGATCCTGTGCTCCACGTCCCATGATCTTCGCTTCTACGGCGTCTTTCAAAGGACCGCGCAACCACTCGGCCAAGGGGACTTCGAACCCACGTTTTGCCGCTGGCGGATCAGGCGCATGGAGCGCCGAAAGCACCTTCCTCAGAGGGCGCTTACCACGCGCCAAGTGAGCAGGCAGCACCAACAGGCGCTCAACCAAGCGGTGATCGAGTAATGGGACGCGAACCTCCAGTGAACACGCCATACTTGCACGATCGACCTTGGCGAGGACACGGTCTGGCAGAAAGGTTATTGCATCGAGAAAACGATATCTGGTTCCGGCAGGCAGATTGCGAGCTGACGCAATGACACTGTCTGGCCATGGCGAGGGAACAGCTCTCATTCCCAGTAAACCTGCAACGTCGTTCGCCGGCCAAACACCCTGCAGACATTGGTACGCCTGCCACGCATCAGAAGTCGCTAAAGCCGCGCGGAGTTTGGTGGCCCATCTGGAAGCCGGAGCCACCGGTAAAAGCCCACGACGAATCGGCCGTGGCAGAGCCAGTATCCGCTCGAGCATCGGCATCGTTTTGAGTCTCGGGTAACCACCGAGTAACTCATCGCCTCCATCCCCAGAAAGCGCAACGGTCCAGCGTTGGCGCGCATGTTTTGAGATCAGCCACGTTGGAACCAGCGAAGGATCGGCTATTGGGTCCGAGCCCAAGGTCGACCACCTCGCGAGGATCTCGGTCGCCACTCCAGCGGTGCATTTGCCTATTCTGTGGGGCAGGCCCAGCGCATCAGCCGTCTTCTGAGCGGCCGGCGTCTCATCCTCTCCGCCCTCGAAAGCCATCGTCAGCGTCTCCGGCACCACTCCCTCTGCTGCCGCTGCCGCAGCAACAACTGATGAGTCGACCCCACCCGAGAGGAAACACCCAAGGGGAACATCACTCACCAAGCGCAGTCGAACCGCATCACGCAGAGTGGTTTCGAGCTCACTTTCGAGTTGTTCGGCTTGATGAGTGACGAGTCGCTGGTTCAGGCGTTGTGTGAGGTCATACCACGGCCTCACTCGCACTGATCCGTCCTGCGCCTCGAGCACATGCCCCGGCAGTAGTCGTTGCACACCTCGAGCAAGCGTCTGTTCCCCGGTCGTGTAGCCAAGTTGGAGCCAGCGAGCGAGGTCCTCGCGCCGGATGTCCCGCGGAACTTCAGAATGCGCGAGCAGGGATGGCATTTCCGATGCGAAGGCGATCCCTCGTGCAGTTCGTGCCCAGAACAACGGTTTGATTCCAAGTCGGTCGCGCGCTAACAGAAGTCGCCGTTTCTGACTATCCCACAGGGCAAGAGCGAACATTCCGTTGAAATGCTCAAGCGCGTCTTCACCCCAGCGCGAGAGGGCCGCCAGTACGACTTCTGTGTCACCGGTCGATTCGACAGGTCGGCCCTCCGCCTCAAGGCGGGCGCGAATGCTGGGGAAGTTGTAGACCTCCCCGTTGTAGGTCAGCACAGAGCCCGAAGGATCGACCATGGGTTGATGGGCACGATCACTTACGTCAAGGATCCTCAGCCGGCGATGACCCAGAGCTGCAATTCCATCAGGATCACGCCAGAACCCCTCTCCGTCCGGACCACGGTGTACAAGACGAGCGGCCATCCGCTCGACAACACCGGTCGTTGCGCTTCCATCCCAATCGATCCAACCGCAGATCCCACACATGGCCCTATGGTATCTGAGTGGGACGTTCCGTTGTCAGCGCCCAATGCACAATGCTCCATATAGCAGCGCCCTGTGAGTGGTCCACGCCTGAAAGGGAAGGACGACGACAAGGATCAGGTACGATCTCCTCGTGGCAAAACGAAAACGAACTCATGCTGAGACTCCCAAGGATGTTGTTCCGCAACGCCTAGTGCTCATCGTCGGTGTTCTGCTCTTAGTCATTGAGTGCGCCTTGCTCCCAGGCCTGACGAGCCCATTTCGCCTTCCAAAGATGGCGCTTCTGACGGGAGTTGTTGCCGCACTTGCCGGCGTTGCCCTTGCTAATCAGGTTTACCGCACTGGCCGAGTCTGGCCGCGTTCGAAAATTGCCCTCTGCCTCCTGACCTATCCTGCTCTACTGGCTATCTCCACCTTCTGGAGCGCCCTGCCACGATGGGCGCTTACAGCGGCGCTCGTTTCGCTCGGGATAGTGCTGACGACCCTGTGGCTCTCAACATTTAGCTTCCGACAGCGCCACACGCTCGTTCGGTTCGCCGCCAGCGGTGTCACTGTCTCGAGTTTTGTAGCAGCCTTGCAGTTTTTCGATTCCTCTCCATTCGCGGTGGCTGCGAAAGGACGTTCTAGTCTGACCGGCCTGAGCGGTAACCCATCCGACCTTGCAATGGCCGCGGTCCTCCTGCTTCCACTTCTCCTCTTTGGCGGTGGTGATGCCGTACGCAACAGAAAGCCCGATTGGGTCTTTGCCGGCATCCTTTCGGTCGCTGTTCTTTCCACTCAGAGCATGACCGGAGTAGCTGCTCTACTGGCGTTCTGGCTCGTAGTCCTCATCGGTTATCGGCACTCACGGCAGGCGTGGATCATGGCAGCAGGGTCGTTTCTTGTCCTCCTCGTCATTGCTGGCTCGACCGGAGTCGTACAGCGTACTCAAGACATTGTAGGAAGAGTCTCACAGGGGAATGTGTACGACGCACTTTCGGCCCGTACAGATGGATGGAGTGCAGGGCTAGAGATGCTTCGCAACTCACCTGTTCTTGGTGTAGGCGCCGGCAACTACACCCACGCCTACTACCCTGCCCGATTGGCCTCTCTTGAGAGATCCAACAGCAAGAGCGACCGAACTGAACTCTCAACTCACTTTGAATGGGCCCACAA
>JAAESQ010001334.1 GCA_024229275.1 bacterium
CGGTTTCCATACGCGTTACCCGTTGCAGAACGGAGTATTCCTATGAAGAAGCTGATTCTTACAGTTGCGCTTATGACGCCTTTGACTGGTTTGGCTGCTGACCAAATGCCGCTCCCAGAATCGATAGAAACCGAAGAGTTTCAAAGCGTTCTCGTGAAGGTTGGCGAAGATCTTTACATAGCCGGGCAGCCTTCACAGGCTGGCCTGAAATGGATGCAAGAACTCGGCGTTACGACTGTTATTAACCTCCGCACTCAGAAAGAGATGGACTCTCGCGAACGGGTGCCTTTTGACGAGGCCATGTTGGTCGAGGAACTGAAGATGCAGTACGTCCATATTCCTTCCGGCGGACCCGACACACCGTACATCCCAGAGATGGTCGAGGAGTTTGCCGAAGCCCTGCGGGGTGCCAACGGGAGAGTCTTGCTGCATTGCACCGTCGCCTGGCGGGCAAGCCATCTCTATGCGACCTACCTCCATCGCAACCGAGGATTGTCGCTGGATGAAGCTGTCGGCCATGCCCAAAAGATCAATTTTGGTTCACTACCACTTGAGGGTTTCCTCGGGGAGCCGCTGAGCATTCGGATTGCCGATCAGCCAACGGAATAGGTCAGGGGGCGGGAACAAGAACCGGAGCCGTGGCCGTGGCCGAGACCGAGACCGAGACCGGATTCAGCGGCAGTGCAGCATTGTCACTCCTGGTCGTTCAGTAGTTACCAAGTAGCCGGAAAGACAGACGGTGTCCAGGCAATCCAAAGGTCGCTTCGCGATCCTTGACACCGTCTGCCTTTCCGGCATTGAGAGATCCATGAACGACCAGGAGGTGACCATGCATCAACCGCTCGACGTTGACTCAACTGCTCTCGAAGCCGCCGGCATCGCCATCGCGCTTGTACGTCAGGTGCCAAGCCCACTAAAATCCCTTGCCGACCAAGTCGTCCGATCTGGCAGCTCCGTTCCTGCAAACCTCTCAGAAGGTCATGGAAGGTTCGGCAAGGATCGTAAATACCACTACCGGATTGCCTACGGCTCAGCCAAAGAGGTTGACACCTTTCTTCGATTGCTCATTGAGGCGGACGCCATCAACAAGGGTAAAGCAAAGACAGCCATCGAACTCTTCGACCGCGTTCGCGCCATGACCTGACGTCTCATCCATCGCAAGTGAAGGTCAGCAATCATCATCTCTGTTCAGAAGCATCTTGCCTATGGCGACCCAAAGGCCCTCTGCAGAAACTACCCTCTATCGGCACGTGTCCAGGCTTTGCTGGTTTTGAGGCGCAACATAGCCTCAACGACTCAACGCTCTAAATCCTCAAAACCACAAGCCTGGCAATGCACGGGCAGCACGATGGGAGAATCTACCCTTCCCCTACCCTTGGCGCCTAAATCCTCGTCACTCTGTCCCTGCCTCCGAACTCCCAAGTCAGGACTGAGACTTGGTTGCAAAACAATCCTATCCCGTGTACCTTGATCAACGAACACAACAACACCAGGGAGATGACGCGAACTCGGAACATAGGTGCTTTCAGCGCGCGGTCAGAGTCTCCGGATATGAACACGAGGAGGGATCATGAAGAAGAAGATTCTCGGAGTTGCCGTGATGTCCATGTGTGCGGTTGGAGCATTTGCCGAGCCGCCGGTTCCCATCGAGATCGCTGAACAGTCGATGGATGTTTCCTACCACACAACTGAGCCCTCATTGGCGGATTCATTCGTTTACGATGATTCTGCAACGGCAAAGAGACCCAGAGTTACCGAAGAAACTGTTGGTGATCCCTATTCATTCGGCAGGCACAAGACCTATCTTGGCGTGGCCCAAACCGAGCAGGTCGTATTTCAAGCGGATTGCAGCACCTACCCGACAGACTACGGAAGGTGCATCGAGCCACTGCCGGCTCCCGCGACCACAAGCATCGACGAAACCGATCTCGGCTCGATTGAGTTGCCGCGCAAATCAACAAAGTCCCTCCTCTGTTTCACTTTCACGCCTTTTGCCAATTGGCAGTGGTCCAACTACACAGGGTCGACACAGACTGCTCAGATGTTCCTTCGCCCTTCGGTAAGAATCGAAAGTGAAGTGCTCAACGATCCGGCCCTCATCGACCCCGGCACCGGATTGCCCTTCAACGGTGTCTTGCTCGATTCCACAATCAGCACATTTCTTCAGATGCGCACTCTTGATCCAAACGAAACCGACTTCCAGTTCCGGGCGACCACCCGTTCGTGTACCGGTGGTCTAGTCAATGTTCGAGCACTTCGAGACACCTACGGTCTCCCAGCATCAGTGATTAAGAAATTCTTCAAGAAACCCATCAAGGTCACCTTTGGTGTCCGAGGCAGCGTATCCATGGTGGAGCATGCCTCCTACTCCGTTGGTGTTCGCCTCTACGGCGACTGAGACTTGCCATCGAAGATTCGTGAGGCCGGTCTCCAACTCGGAGACCGGCCTTGGCTCTTTATCGCAACCATCCTCCACTGGCCAACACTTCCAGCGCAGCACCTTCCAGAATCGTTGTCATTCTGTTTCGTGCGACCCGCAACCTGCGACTCAGTGCCTACGTACTGCCGTCGTGCCGCACAGCCGTTCGTCCCGTAGAGCTGCCTTCCTCTCCTGCCACCTGCTACATTGGCCCTCATGCCTCATCCGCGGACAATCTCGATTTTCTGTTCCAAGTGCCGGACGTTACTCTACAAGTACCAGAAGCGTGGCACCGGAGGCCTGGTGAAATGCTACGTGGATAGGATCCTTGAAGATCGAACCAACGGTGACCTTGCCTGTCCTGACTGTGGTCAGGAGTTTGCGCGCGAGAGGATGATGCGTGGCAAGCCGGCTCACAAGATCA
>JAAESQ010001335.1 GCA_024229275.1 bacterium
CCTCCCTTCGGGTGATGACCGACAAAGACGTGGCATGGGTGATTCTGGTCTGCGGCTTCATGGGGAGTCTGATCGGACTCCTGATTCGGACTGGAGCGACGAGTGCCTTCACCGAGAAGATCGCGCAGTACGTCAAGTCGGCCAAGGGCGCGCTGATGGCCAGTTGGGTGCTGGGCATCATCATGTTCGTCGACGACTACCTCAACTCGTTGGCGGTCGGATCGGCGATGCGCAACCTGACGGACACATACAGAATATCGAGAGAAAAACTCGCCTATGTCGTGGATTCGACCGCGGCACCCATCAGCGTGATTATCCCGTTTTCGACCTGGTCCGTGTTCTTCTCAGGTCTGATTGTGGCCAACGGGATCGCGCCGGAAGGAGAGGGGCTGAGCACCTATATAGGGGCGATTCCCTACATGCTCTACGCCTGGGCGGCGGTGTTGCTGGTGCCGGTGGTGATTTCCGGCGCCATCCCGGCCCTGGGCAGTATGAAAGCCGCCGAGCATAGGGCGCGGACCACCGGTGAAACAGTGCCGCCGGATGCAACCCATATCGAAGACGCGAACAAGGCCATCGAGCCGAAACCGGGTGTCACTCCGAGAATTTCAATGTTCGTGGTGCCGATGGTGGTACTGATCTTCGCAACACTTTACTTCGACAACGATTTCCTGATCGGCATCTACATCACGCTCGCCGGAATGGCGACGGTGATTCTGGTGACCCGCATTCTTGACTTGAGCGACACGTTCGACACGATCATCGACGGCTTCAAGACAATGGTTGAACCGCTGGCCGTGCTGGTGGCGGCATTCATCCTGAAAGATGTCAATGATTCGCTCGGCTTGGCGAACTACGTGGTTGAGTCAATGGAGCCGTTACTGACGCCCGAACTGCTGCCGACAGTCATTTTTGCCTCGATGGGTCTGGTGTCGTTCATGACGGGTTCGAACTGGGGTGTGTTCGTCATCATTCTGCCGATCGTCACGACGCTGGCATCGAACCTCGGCGCGGACATGACGCTGGTCATCGGTGCAACTCTTTCGGCCAGCACATTCGGGAGCCATGCCTGCTTCTACTCGGATGCCACCGTGCTGACTGCGCAGGCCACCGGGTGCACCCCGATGCAGCATGCACTGACACAGATACCGTATGCCCTCATCGCCGCGTTCATTTCAGTATTGGGTTACCTGGTTTTGGGTTATTTGTAGTCGCTACGTTTTGTGATCGAAATCGAACCAGAAGGAGCCAGAACATGAAGAAGGTCATTCTCATCGGTGCCGGTGCCCAGGCCACTGTGATCGCAGGGGTGCTCTCCCGGGCATCCGACATCTCGCAGATCCTGGTCACCGATATCGATGAGGTCCGTGCAAGGGAACTCGCGGAGGTGAACGGATCAGAGAAAGTGATTGCCGAAAAGATCGATGCATCGGACATCGATGCCATGGCAGCACGGATGAAAGCGGGAGAATTCGACCTGGTAGTCAATGCGACCATTCCGATGTTCGTTCATCAGGTGATGAAGGCCAGTCTGTCTGCAAGGATCGACTACATCGATATGGCGTCAAACGAGATCTACCCGAAGCCGGACGTTCCGGTGGAACAGTTTCTTTACGCAGATGAGTGGGAGAAGGCGGGCCTCATGTGCCTCACCGGCGGCGGAGGCGATCCGGGGCTCACGAATGTTATGGCCAAGGACGCCGCCCTGGATCTGGATGAGATCGACTACATGTCAATCAAGGACTACGGTATTGCCGATTGCGACGAGCTGGTGGCCCTCTGGTCCATGCGGACCTATCTGGAAGACAGCTTCCTTCCAGCCACGATCTGGGAGGACGGGAAGCCCAAGAAGGTGGCCCCTTTCGCCGGTCAAGAGGACTACCATTTTCCTCCGCCACTGGATCTCACCGGCCGGTGTTATTTTCACGATCACGAAGAGGCGGTGACCATTCCACTTTTCTGCGGAACTCCCATGAAGTACTGTGACTTCAAGCTGGGGGAACCGGGAAGCGATGTGTGGAAGTTTCTCATCCTGGATCTGGGCCTGATGGACGAGGAGAAGATCGATTTCGGCGACGGCTGCAGGGTGAGCCCCAGGGACATGCTCTTCAAATTGATCCCCGATACCGTCTCCCCCAAGAAACAGATCGAGCTGTATGAAAGCGGCAGACTTTCGAGCAGGCTGATGCTCACCTGCGATGTCATCGGCAAGAAGGACGGAATAGAAAAGACTATCAAGATGTGGACCAACAGCCCTGACGGGGCGGAGGCGTGCAGGAGGATTCCCGGAACCAACGACGTTTCCTGGATGACATCCATCCCGGCATCGGTCTTCTCGCTGATGCTGCTCCGGGGCCAGGTCGGCCATACCGGGGTGTTCCCTCCTGAGGTTTTCACCCGGAAAGAAGTGGAGATCCTCTACCAGGGCATCAAAGAGTGGGGTATCACCGTACACAAAGAAACAGAATCCACGTAGCTTGAAGTACGGGAAGGAGCAGTTAAATTGAAGAAGATTCTCGTCATGGGATGCGGTGCCCAGGGAAGTACCATTGCCAAGAGACTCGATGAGGAGCCGTCGGTCGAGCAGATCGTATGTGCGGACTACGACAGAAAAGCCGTAGAAGAGCTGGAGAGGACGCTGAATAAGGCGAAGGCGGTGACCGTGGATGCCACGGATGTGGACGCCATTGCCGAGGCCGGGTACGGGTGCGAACTCATCGTCAACGGTCTTGCCCCGGAATTCAACATGAAGGTAATGGACACAGCTCTGCGGGTGGGCGCCCACTACCAGGACATGGCTTCAGGTCCGGTCAGTGATATGGGTTTTGTCGATGCCGTGAAGAGGCAGTTCGGAAGAGATCAGGAGTTCAAAGATGCGGGGCTCGCCTGCCTCACCAAGGCGGGGTCCGGCCCGGGAATCGCCAACGTACTGACCAGAGAGGCCGTGGACCTCCTGGAGAGCTGCAGCAGGATCGACATTTTCGTCTACGACGGCATCTGGTCGAACAAATTTATCCCCTTTTGGTGGTCCCCGGAAACCGCTTTCGGCGACATGGCAGCCGAACCGGTGGTCTACAAGAACG
>JAAESQ010001336.1 GCA_024229275.1 bacterium
CTTCATGCCGGTCTTCACCCTGCAGGCCCAAGAAGGTCGACTCTTCAAACCCCTTGCCTTCACCAAGACTTATGTCATGGGGGCGTCGGCCATCGTCGCCGTGACCATCATCCCGATGCTCATGTTCTGGTTCGTGCGTGGAAAGATTCACTCTGAAGAGCGTCACCCGATATCTCGGATCCTGCGTGGACTCTACACACCCGTCCTCAAGGCCACCCTCCGCTTTCGCTGGATCGTCGTAGTGTTGGCCATCGCTACGTTGGCATCGCTTATCATCCCGCTCCAGCACATCGGCTCGGAGTTCATGCCGCCGTTATGGGAGGGCGACTTGCTCTACATGCCGACGACCTTCCCCGGCATTTCGATCACCAAGGCTCGCGAGCTACTGCAGCAGACAGACAAGATCATCGCTTCGTTCCCGGAGGTTGAATCGGTGCTGGGCAAGATCGGCCGCGCCGAAACAGCCACCGACCCGGCGCCACTGTCGATGATCGAGACAACCATCGTTCTCAAAGATCCCTCCGAATGGCGCGAGGGTATGACCAAAGAGAAGTTGATTCAGGAACTCGACGAGGCAATCCAATTCCCAGGTCTCACCAATGCCTGGACCATGCCGATCAAGACCCGCATTGACATGCTATCGACCGGCATCAAGACGCCTGTGGGGATCAAGGTCGGCGGTCCAGACCTCGAAGAACTTGAACGCATCGCAAAGGAGGTGGAGGCAGTCGTCAAACCACTCGATGGCACACTGTCCGCCTATGCGGAAAGGGTCATGGGCGGGACCTATCTCGATATCGAGATCAACCGCGAAGCTTCGGCCCGACATGGCCTGACTGTTGGTGACGTACAGGACATCATTTCCTCGGCGATCGGGGGCATGAATGTCTCGTCGACCATCGAGGGCCTGGAGCGATACCCAATCAACATACGCTTCCCGCGCGAACTGCGCGACAACGTCACTGCCCTGGCGGAAGTTGGTGTGCCCACACCCGGCGGAGCGCAGATCCCTCTCAACCAGCTCGCGACTCTGCACGTGCGGCAAGGTCCGCCGATGATCAAGACCGAAGGCGCGCGCCCGAATGCTTGGGTCTATGTGGACCTTCGCGGCATCGATGTCGGCACCTGGATCAAGCATGCACGGCAGGTAGTCGCTGAAGAAGTCGAAATCCCGCCGGGCTACACAGTCTTTTGGTCCGGTCAGTTCGAGTATATGGAACGCGCACGCAAGCGCCTTCTTGTCATCGTCCCGATCACGCTGTTCCTGATCTTCCTCATTCTTTACGTCAATACCAAGTCGATCACCAAGACAGCGATCGTACTTTCAGCTGTGCCCTTCTCTATGGTCGGCGCGATCTGGCTGATGTATTTCCTCGGTTACAACTGGTCGATTGCCGTGTGGGTCGGCATTATCGCCCTTGCCGGCCTTGACGCCGAGACCGGCGTCGTCATGCTGCTCTATCTCGACATTGCCTACGAGCGCTGGAAAACAAAGGGGCAAATGGCGGATCTCAGCGATCTCGCAGCCGCGGTGCATCACGGCGCGGTGCAACGCATTCGGCCCAAAGCAATGACCGTCACCACGACCTTCATAGCCCTGCTGCCTATCCTCTGGGCCACCGGCACTGGATCTGACGTCATGCGCCGCATCGCCGCGCCGATGATTGGCGGGATCGTCACGTCCTTTGTCGGTGAGCTTGTCGTCTATCCGGCTCTGTACTTCATTTGGCGGGCGGTTGGAGTGGCAAAGCCGGCGGAGTAGATCACCTCATCGCCATGCAAAACGAGCGGGCGCCTCTATCCTCATCGTCATCGCTATCGTCATCGTATGCTCACGCGCCTCACCTCACACGATGAGGATGACGATGACGATGACGAGGGCCAATGCGGGTGCCTGTCACGAGCCCTCCTTCGAAGCGAGAGGCATCGGACAGAAGTCGGCCCCCCATCGCCATCGAGTCACGGGCGTCTCCTTCTCGATGGCGAAGGCGATGACCGTCGCGAATACCCACCCCAGGCTCTCATCCGAAGCCAACGGCATGTAGAAAGAGCGGGCACCTCTATCCTCATCGTCATCGCTATCGTCATCGTCATCGTGTTCTCACGCGCCTTCCCCACACGATGACGATGAGGATGACGATGACGAGGGCCACTGCGAGTGCCTGACTGAGCGACCTCTTTCGAAGCAAGCAGCATCCGACAGAAGCTGGTCCTCCTATCGCCATCGCAATCCCTATCCCAATCGCCATCGAGTCACCGGCGCCAGAGTTTCGATGGCGATGGGGATGGCGAAGTCGATGGCCGTCTCGAATACCCATCCCAGGCTCTCATCCGAAGCCACCGACATGCAAAACGA
>JAAESQ010001337.1 GCA_024229275.1 bacterium
CTACTCTCGGAGACTCCCTACGAGCCTGTTCAGATCTACGCACAAGACAAACTCGTGCAACACCTGCGTGGTGTGGTTCGGCTTGGAGTCGAGTGGGAAGGAGAGAGCGTTCGGTCAGATCGTGAAGGCGAAGTCATACCCTTGAAGGCTACTTCACCGGACCCGAAATGTGCTCTGAAGAGTTATCGCTACCACCAATTCGATACGGGCGGAAGTCTTGGAATATATGCCGAAGACGACGGTGACGAGGGAAAGCCGAATGCCTTCTCTTTGCTGCAGAACGCTCTGAGTCGCTGGAATGCCGTTCCGGCGAGTTCTATCAATGTCTACTACCAAGGCACAAAGAACTTTGATCTGACCAGCGGGGGCTGTCGGGCGGGAGGTCGCGACGACGACGACACCATATGGGGACCCGACACACCGCCCGATGGGCAGAACATCGTGATCTGGGACGACCCGTGTTGGGACATGGACTCTCCAAATATTGACCCGCCAAACCCGGTTTCCGGTCATGATACGAACGACGGTTGCAGCGGAACCCTCGCTTTCGGTGGGTCTTGGTACTCGTCCAATACCCATTCTTACGATGGGCAATCGTGGAACAATGCCATTTCCTGGTACGCCGTTATGGACAATGGAACTAGTGCGTGCAGCGACTCTATCTATGAGCAAGTACTCACTCATGAGTTCGGCCATGGTTTGGGATTCGGTCACCACGAATATCCCTTTGCGCTCATGTACGGCTCGTGCTGCAACGAGATGGGTATCCTCGATGAAGCGTGTGCCCAGTATCTCTATTCTGATGGGTCGTGCCCTCCATTTGCTTCACCGACCAACCTCGATGCAGAGACGCCTGGCCCTAGCCAGGTTGATCTCGGTTGGGACATTGGAATCGTCGATCCATCAGCTATCGAGATTCACCGCGCGACCGATAGCGGGCCTTTCACCTACCTGACGGTCAAGTCGGGTACAACCACGAACCACTCAGACCTCAATGTGCTCCAGGGAAAGACCTATCACTATCGAGTGCGAGCTGCCAGCAGTTGCCAGAACTCGAGTTGGAGTTCGACCGCAAGTGTGACCTTGCCTCCCAACACGGGAACGGCGCCGAAGCCAGACTTCAGATGGAGCCCGTCCGTGGTTCGCATCGGTCAGAAGGTCAGCTTCGCGGGTAGTGCAACCCCCACACCTTCAAGTTGGCTGTGGACATTCGGCGATGGTGAATCTGGAAGCGGTCAACAAGTAAGCCACACCTATGCAGCTGCTGGCACTTTCTCGGTCAAGCTTGTAGCTGCGGCTGGAGGCTTGTCCGGCGAGGTAACAAAGACAGTCACCGCTCTCGAGCCGCCCGATCCCATCGTTGCCGCGTCGGCGCACAAGACGGGCAAGAATGGTACTTTCTGGTCGACAAATATGGCGATGGTCAACCCCGGTTTCTCGAGAACTTCCGGTACGATCCGATTCGTCAATGGATCTGGCCCAACCACTTCAAGTCTTCGTTTCTCGATCAAGCCGCGCTACATGGTGACCGAACAAGACATCGTCGGAGAGATGGGCGTGACAGCGACGGGAGGACTCCTGATCGAGTTGGACCCGGGCAGTGCAGCGCCGTCGGTGATGAGCCGGACTTTCACTCCTGGGCAAGTCGGGACCTACGGTCATGCAACCCCAGGGCAAGAACCGTTCAGTACGGGGACCTACTACCTGACCGGAGTGCGCGGAGGTCCGGACTTCCGCAGTAATTTCGGCATCGCCGTATCCAAGGACGGGCCGGCGTCGGCCAAGCTCACCCTCCGTCTACCTTCAAGTACGTTGCAGGGGCCAACCTTGCAAATGGTCGCCGGCAGCATGGCTCAGTGGGGTATCGAGGATATCTGGGGCTCACCGGTGTTGAGCGGCGTTGACTCCGCGACCCTTGAAGTCACACTGACCGGCGATGCCGTGATCTACCTCGCCGTCATCGACGAGAAATCGGGCGACCCTGTGTACATCACTGGCACCAAGCCGTCCGAGACCTGGCAGATACCATTGATCGGGCGAACGCCAGGCAAGCTCGGTACTTTTTGGGACACCGACATCGTCCTATATAACCCGAACTCGAGTTCAGCAACCGTCGAGCTTGAGTGGCTGGCTGCGGACCTCGACAACCGGACCGGGACGCCCAAGAAGCAAATTCTCTTGGCGGCACGTGAGACTCGACTCGTACAGAACGCACCTAAAACCCTGTGGTCGATCGACCAAGGCAACGGTTCGGTAATGATCGTCGCGACGCGTTCCATCGCCGTCGAAGCACGAACTTGGACGCCTGTACCTAACAGTCTTCCCGGAACGATGGGTCAGCGCATCATTCCAATCGACCTCAGTGGTGTTCGTCGGATTCCTTCATCACTACCATGGGTGCGTGAGGATGACGATGTGCGCACGAACGTCGGCTTCATAAACCGCAGCAATGGCCTGAAGACGCTGTCACTGCGCCTGTATCGCAGCACCGGAACCGTGTCTCGAACCGGAGAGATCCTGCTAGCGCCGCGAAGTGTGAGCCAACGGTCGTTGGAGTTCCTCTTTGGAACAAATGCGCTCGGTCAGGGCAAAAGCGGTTGGGTCGAGATTACGAACGGCGCCACCAGTGATACCGAGATATTTGCGTCGCAGGTCACGAACGACTCGGGCGATCCGATCTTTGTGCCTGGGGGCTAATGCGTGCAATTCGCCCTGCGAATTGCAATGGACGGAAAGAGCATGAGAATCCCGGGCGAAGAGTAATCCCAGCGAGCTGCATCAATCTCGAGTTACTTTTTGAGATAGAATAACCCCTTCGGCAATATTGCCGTGCTCGTGATGATCCTGCCCTGCGGCGGGTGAGGAGGGCACTGTGGCGATCGATGAGATTGTCGGTTATTGGTTTGGCAACAGTGACGACGACGGAGAAGTCGCCAAGCAGCAGTCCAAACTGTGGTGGCAACATGACCCTGACATCGATCGAGAGCTTGGCGAGCGCTTCGGTTCGCTGGTCGAGCAAGCTGGCGCTGGCGAACTCGATCCTTGGGTGGAGACTCCGCGTGGCCGATTGGCGCTCATCCTACTGCTCGATCAGTTGCCGCGCGCCATCTACCGCGGAACTCCTCGCGCATTCGAGACAGATGACAAAGCCCTTGGTTTGGCCCGAGAAGGGCTGCAATTCAAGATGGATCACCAATTGCGCTATATTGAGCGATTGTTCTTTCTCTTGCCGCTCGAACACGCCGAGGATGTCGAAGCCCAGCAGCAGTCTGTCCGTCGGTTTCTCGAACTTGAAGCTGAGGTTGCACCACCGTTACGCCCGGCATTCGGTGGATTCGTCGAGTATGCGGTTCGCCATCGCGACGTGATCGAACGATTCGGCCGTTTTCCACACCGCAACGAGATACTTGGAAGAGAGTCGACAGCCGAGGAGGAAGCGTTTCTGAAGGAACCAGCATCGTCGTTCTAGGAGCCGCCAGATAACGGTATGGCCTTCATGCTTCCCCTTAACCGACCCGACCAGGATGCGGACGACGTTTGTGACCAGGCTACTTTGCCCGAGCTGATCTGGAAGCAAGCTGTCGAATACCGGAGGCCAAGGTCACTCGGGTGGTAGATTCTGCAGTCGCGCTTCCCGTGCATTGCCAGGTACATAGTTTTGAGGACTGGATGCGTCGCAACTTAGGTGTGACCTTGCCCCTCAAGAACCATGTACCTGGACACGTGCCGCCGGAGGCGACATTCTCCCAGCGCGCTTCAAATGCGATGGGTGTGTTCCTGCCGTAGACCCGCTGTCCCGTATAGCCGCAAGGCTTCCCTAGCTTTTCAAGCTAGGGAAGTGTCCCCGAATACCCCTTGCGTGTCACAGCTTGGTAGCCCTCAACCTCTACGCGTATTTTTCGCCATTTCTTGATCCCGAGGCCCGAAGTCATGAAGGATACGATGTAGCGTGACGAAAGCTCCTTGAGCAGCATGTCCACAACTTCGGGCATGTCCTGGGTGCGGGGAACGCGGCGATACAGCCCACCGCTCGATGTGGCGATGATCTGCAACACCTCCTCAAACGAAGCGCCCGCTTCTCCGGGTTGAGGTGGGGGCGGTTCAACACCCAGGACATAGACTGGGGTTCGCATGCTCTGTGCGACGGAAGTGGCTTCACTCGGCCCGAGCAGCGAGGCGTTGTCAACGCCGTCGCTCAGCAGTATGACCGCTCGTCGTGGGTGGTCGGCCAATTCCATGACATCAGGGAAGCGTCGCACCATATCGTAGAGCGCCGTTGTGCTCCATGGCCGAACACCTTCGAGGACCCTGGGCAATAGATACCACGCCGTTCCGAATGGGAATCGTTCGAGTACCCGTTCGTCCGAGAAAGTCCACAGTGCAATCTGATCCTCGTCGCGTCGTTGGGTGAGAAAACTCATCATCAGCTGGTGACATGCCTTCATTTTGCCGCCAGCCATCGATCCCGAAGTGTCGAGCACAAAACCGAGAGACAGGGGCAGGTCTTGTTCTCGAGCGATATCGCGAATCGGTACCTTCATGCCGTCAACGTAGACATTGAACTTCGCGTCACGAACGTTGGACACGATGCGTCCTTTGTCGTCGCGGACGGTGACCGGGACGATAACTGCATTGATTTCCAGCCCGCCCTGGTATTGCGCGAAGGTGGTGGTTGCCAAGCTGAGAATGGCAGAGCTTATGATGACTGCGAGCTTCATCGTTCCTCGTTGCTGAGGAGAACTTCTCGAGCGTCACGGTTGCAAAGAGCGGTGAAGCGCTCACCACAGCTGTCCACGTTTCCCGAACGCTCGTCAGCGTAAATGCGTTCAAGTCGGTGCGTTGGCACAAATTGAGTTGACGGAGTGATGAGCTTTTCGCTGCCAGAGCGCTCTTGGGCGATCCAGTCTTCGATCGAATTGAGGTCGAGTCCTCGAAGGACGATTCCCATGGTGTCATGCCGAATCAGCACGCCCCAAATACGCTCCTTAGGGTTCATCAAGTAAGCGATCACTAAGCTTCCTTCTTCGATGGAGACAGAGGAGGTCCCTTGGCGCATGGAATCCTGTGAAGATCGATTCTCACTCATCGCCTTTTGCTTTCAGTCATTGGTGGCAGCAGCAGGTTGTGTGAGTTCGAGCAGAACTC
>JAAESQ010001338.1 GCA_024229275.1 bacterium
CAAGGCCGCGCCAAACTTCCACGTGCAGGCTCTCGGAAACGCCTCGGCTGAGGTCATACCCGGCCGGGGCCGAAAAAGCATCTCCAAAGAGACTACCTTCGAGGAGGATGTCCTGGACCAGGACATCCTGCATGCTGTTCTGCGTGGGTTGGCCGCCGAGGTCGCCGCGACGGCACGCAGGGAGAAGCTGTCCGGTTCATTAGTGACACTGAAGATCCGCTTCGTGGGCTTCGAGACCCACACCCGTCAGCACAAAGCCCCTCATCCGACCCACGACGAACGGGTGATCCTCAGGGAGGCGTGGACGCTGTTTCTTCACGGTAAACTGCCGCGTAAGCCAGTACGGCTCATCGGCGTGGGGATCAGCGACTGGCAGCAGGCCGACTCCGAGTCGGTACAGACCGACCTCTTTAATCAGCCTCAGGAAAGGGAAAAAGACGATCGCCTGCTTGAAACCCTCGACCGTGTCGCAGATCGATTTGGGAAGGGCATGTTGCAGGTAGGATGCACGACGAGGACAAACAAGCGCAATCCACAGTGAGGATCCTTTTCCATTGCTAGTTTTTTAGAGATCAAGCAGGTCTGCATGTTTGGATGGGCGAATCACCGGTATCGACCCTGTAAAAGAGTCATTGAAGTTGAATGCCCGATTGGCAGCAACATGATTGAAGCACGTAAACTGCAAATGAGGCGCTGCTCGACGCCGGGGTCGAGAATTCGACGCGATTTCTCAGTGTTGCCCATAGAAATACCTAGGAGGTGATCATGACGCTGTATCTCGTCCGGTGGCCGGATCTCTCGTGCACGCTAGTAACGGCGCATGATGAGGATCACCTCGTCTATTTGCTCGACGAGGTGGGCAATCCGGTGGGCTGTCGTTGGACCGAGTACGACGGCCCCGTGTTCATAGATTTCCACCTTCCTGTCCGGATCACGATCGACTGGCCGGAGCAAGCCGGCAGACCCTTGTCACCCGAGGCCGTCCAGATCGAGGACCTGGATCGACTGGCGCAGCGCGAGGATCTCCAGGCAGAAGTGGGCGCGGGTGATACCGCCGGTGAAATGCTCGAGACGATCATGAAATTCGCGTTTCCTGCGACTGC
>JAAESQ010001339.1 GCA_024229275.1 bacterium
CGTCTATCGCATCATCTATGAAGTCATCCACGAAGAGCTCGTCATTCTGGTAGTCAGAATCGGACACCGAGGTAAGGTCTACCGATGACTCCGAATCCACCTTTTTGAACCACCAAGAACACAAAGAGAAGGTGGAACGATTCGAAGAACCGCCCTTCTCAATCTTCTTCGCGTTCCCATTGTGTCCTTAGTGCTCTTCGCGGTTCAAATTGTTCTTTTCGTTCGTCTTCCCGTTCTGCCGTATAGCCGTTCGTCCCGTTCGCCCCGCATAGCCTCTTCTTGCCCTAAACTAAACCTATGAAACGCAATGCCGAATCCCTGATCGAAGCCATCGCAGCGGCTACACCCGATTGTCTGCTCGTCTACCTGTTCGGCTCGGCAGGAACGCTCTATGAACGTCCCAACAGCGACCTCGACATCGCAGTCCTCTGCAACGAACGACTCAACATGAAAGAGCGCTCCGCCCTCGGCCTCAAGATTGAACAGACCACTGGCCGAACCGTCGATCTTATCGATCTCGCCACTGCCGATCCAATTATCCGCAGACAAGTGATAGCCAATGGCACGCTAGTCCACGCCCATGAGAGAGCGACGCGTTCGCTGTTCGAGATGAAAACCCTCTCCGAGTATCTCGACCTGAAGATCGATCGTCGCGCTTCCGAGCAACGCCTCGTGGAGACCAGCGTGTGACCACTTTGATCGCTTTCGACGAGGACGTCATCCTGGCCAAGGCCTCTATCGTGGAATCCTGTTTGGCGACCATCCGTGAACTCGAGTCCAACACGAATGCAAGCCTAGACGACTGGATCCGTCGTGACGTTGAAGTCCTCAACATTCAGCGCGCCGCTCAAGCCTGTCTTGATCTCGCGCATCACCTGATCGCATCCAACAGCTGGGACCTGCCGAGAGACACCGGTCACGCCATGTCCATTCTCAAACGCCATGGAATTCTTACTGAAGACCTCGAGACCAAGATGCGGGCTGTTCAGGGATTTCGGAACATTGCGGTCCATAGATACACCGAGATCGACCCGGACATCCTCGCAGCGATAGTTGATCATCACCTCAGCGATCTCGAAGAGTTCACCAGAGCCATCCTCAACGCTACGCTTGCTTTAGACTCCTCCGAGAAATGATGTTCTCCGCGAATCGCCCTTGCGGCTCTTTGAGCCGCCCAAACATTCCTTCTTCGCGCCGTCTTCGCGTTCTTTGCGCTCTTCGTGGTTCAAAAACTTCACGTGCCTTTCGGTTGGTAGCCCCTTCACCCAGCACCCAAAACCCATCAACGATCAGAGCCTCTTCCGGCGGTTCAAAGAACCGCTCCCTCACTTCTTCTTTGCGTTCTCTTCGTGCTCTTTGCGCTCTTGGCGGTTCAAATTCTCTTCCCGTCCTGCCGTGTTGCCGTTCGTCCCGTTCGTCCCGTTCGTCCCGTTCGTCCCGTCCAACCTCGCCCCAAACAGGCAACGGCTAAACAACTTGGTAGAATCTACCTCATGAACGACACTCCATCCCGTTCAATCCTCGTCACCGGCGCCGCCGGTTTCATCGGCTTCCACCTCAGCCGACGCCTCCTTGCCAACGGCTGGGCCGTTACTGGCCTCGACAACCTCAACACGTACTACGACCCGACGCTCAAACAGGCACGCCTGAACCATCTGAACGACAATTCAAACTTCACCTTCGCACGCCTGGACCTAGCCGATACAGAAGGCATGAAGCGGCTCTTCGAGGACACCTCATTCACACATGTCGTAAACCTCGCTGCCCAGGCCGGCGTGCGCTACTCCCTGGAAAATCCTCGTTCCTACATCGACTCCAACATCGTCGGCTTCCTCAACATCCTCGAAGGATGTCGCCACAGCGAGACTGTCAAGCACCTCGCTTACGCCTCATCAAGCTCTGTCTACGGCGCCAACACAACCTATCCCTTTTCCGTCCAGCACAACGTCGACCACCCAGTGTCGCTCTATGCCGCGTCGAAGAAATCTAACGAACTCATGGCCCACGCCTACTCACACCTCTACGGTTTACCGACGACGGGCCTGCGCTTTTTCACCGTCTACGGTCCCTGGGGCCGACCTGACATGGCTCTTTTCTTGTTCACTCGCGCTATCCTGGCTGGAGAGGCCATCGATGTCTTCGGTGAAGGCCAGATGCGCCGCGACTTTACCTACATCGACGACATCGTCGAAGGTGTCGAGCGCGTCATCTCTGACATCCCCGAAGGAAACTCTGCTTGGACCGGCGACGCACCCGATCCCTCATCCAGCAAGGCCCCCTGGCGAGTTCACAACATCGGCAATAGCGACTCCGTCGAACTCATGCGATTCATCGAGATCATCGAAGAGACTCTCGGCAAGAAAGCTATTAAGAACATGTTGCCTATGCAGCCCGGAGACGTTCGAGCCACTGCCGCTGACGTCCAATCCCTCACCGATGCCGTGGGCTTCAAACCCAGCACCCCAATCGAAGAGGGAATCAAGAAGTTCATCGACTGGTACCTCGATTACTACAAGTCCTAGCGCGCCTCATGCTGAAACGGCCCAAGGCTTTGAGCCACCAAGCACACGAAGATCACAACGATGGCACAAAGAACATGATGAGCGATTCAATGAATCGCTTGAATGTCCTCACATTCCAATTGAAATCGGAGCATAACTATAGCTGCTATGGGTTCTGACGCACCTGCGGAAAACGCTGAACGTTTCCAACAGCCACTTGGAAAATCCCAGAGCGGGTTTTCCACAGCTCCCACAGCACGACGACGATGAACAATACTCTCTTCATTCTCCGCGGTTCGCAGAACCGCCCATCTCACTCTACTTCGCGTCCTCTTTGTGCTCTTCGTGTTCTTCGTGGTTCAAAATTCTTCTCGTACCTTCACTCGAGTACCCCCGTCAGCCTTATGTACAAAGCTCCAACCACCAATACCCCCTCCTGCGGCTCTCTGAGCCGCCCCTACTCATCTTCTTTGCGTTCACTTAGTGCTCTTAGCGCTCTTCGTGGTTCAAAATGCCTTCCTGTTCTGCCGTATAGCCGTCCGTCCCGTTAGTCTCGTTTTACCGCCATTCATCTCGTGCTACACTGATTACGTGCTACACGGAGACCAAAAAGATGAGCAACCTCACCATTACAGTGGACAATGAAGTCCTGAAACATGCCCGGATTAGGGCTCTAGCACAGGGAACTTCCGTAAACGCCGTGCTCCGCGAAGTGCTGGAAGCCTATGCAGGAACTCGGCACGAACAAAACACAGCCGTTTCAAGACTCCTCGCTCGAGCTCGCAATTCCGGCGCACGGCGCGGGAAAGCTCGTTGGACAAGAGAAGAACTTCACTCGCGTAACTGATGCTCACGTTCTTCGATACCAATGTCGTCGCCTACATGTTCGATTCCAGCTCTCCAAGGAAGCAAGAAATCGCTCAGAGGCTGTTTGAAGACCAGGCCGCCGCAGGAATGGCGACTATCAGCACCCAAGTCCTGAAGGAGACCTTCGTAACCCTAACTCGCAAGTTCGACGAACCACTGTCCTTTGATGAAGCGGAGGAAGTCATACGCGATCTTTCTGAGCTTCGCATGGTTCAGACAGACCCGCAGATGATCCTTGCAGCGATCACACGGTGCCGTAGTGCATCGCTCTCTCTTTGGGACAGTCTGATCATCGAGGCAGCACTCGCGGGAGGGTGTACCCGACTGGCTACCGAGGATCTCCAAAACGAACAGGTCTTCGACAGCCTGGTGGTATTTAACCCTTTCTCTTGATCCCAGTTCAGGACTGAACATTCTGGCTATGGAATCTGACGCGCCTGCGGAAAACCCTTCTGGTTTCCCACAGCTCCCACAGCACGACGATGACCAACAGATTCCCCATTCTTCGCGGTTCGAAGAACCGCCCACCTAACTCCTCTTTGCGCCCTCTTTGTGCTCTTCGTGTTCTTCGTGGTTCAAAATGTGTTCCTGTCTTGCCGCATAGCCGTTCGTCCCGTTCGCCCCGAATAGCCAATGTTTCCCTTCGTGTTCTTAGCGGTTCAAAAATTCTCACGCACTTTCAGCCAAGTACACCGATCACCCCTATGCAACAACCCTCAACCACCAATGCCCCTTCCTGCGGCTCCATGAGCCGCCCATCGGACTCTTCTTTGTGCCCCCCTTAGCGCTCTTCGCGACCTTCGTGTTTCAAAATTCCTCTCGTGCCTTCACCCGAGTACTCCCTTCACGCTCATGTACAACGCCACCCCAACCACCAATGCCCCCTGCTGCGGCTCCATGAGCCGCCCGACTATCTCTTCTTTGCGTTCCCTTCGCGCTCTTC
>JAAESQ010001340.1 GCA_024229275.1 bacterium
TACCAGGAGAGCGGCGAGAACGAGATCTATCGACCCATCTACCGGTCGGAGATCATTCGCCGCATCTATTTCAAGTACGTCAAGAAAGAGTCGACGCTGGTGCATGGCGACATCGACCTCAACTGGGAGGTCGTTGCTCGCTTGATCGAACTCAGTTATCGCTGCAATGTTTGTCGGCGCTGCGCTCAGACATGTCCCATCGGCGTCGATAACGCATTGCTATCGCGCGAGATTCGTAAGATTGCCAGTCAGGAAATGGGCATCGTCCCGAAGGAACTCCACGCGGATGGGTCCGTTCTCCAGCTCAAAGTGGGCTCTTCAACGGGCATGACGCCGCTCATCGTCAAAGACAACATCGAGTTCATCGACGAGGACACTGCCGAGCGGACTGGCTTCGAGTACGAGACGCCATGGGACAAAGAAGGCGCCGACATCCTGCTCATTCACAACGCTGGCGAGATCATGGCTTGGCCGGAGAATCCCGGTGCCTTTGGGACTTTGTTTGAAGCCGCAGGCCTCAGCTGGACCATGTCATCGGAGGTAGTCGCGTACGACGGCATCAACTACGGTGTCTGGTACGACGACATGATGTTTGCCAAGGTCGCCGTGAGGCACGCGATGGCTGCGAAGAAGCTTGGCGTCAAGAGAATTGTTCTGGGTGAGTGCGGGCATGCGCACAAGGCTCTCACGGTCATCGCCGACAAGGTGCTCACAGGAGATCTCAACATTCCGCGCGAGAGTTCGATGACGGTTCTGCGCGACATCGTCAAGTCGGGCAAGATCAAGTTCGACAAGAGTCGCAACGACTTCCCAGTTGTGCTTCACGATCCGTGCAACCTGGTGCGTCTGATGGGCATCGTGTCGCCTCAGCGCGAGATCCTCAAGGCGATCGTGCCCGAAGGACGCATGCGCGAGATGGGCGAACACGGTGTCAACAACTACTGCTGCGGTGGCGGTTCTGGATTCGCCATCATGTCTGGTCATAACTTCGCTGATTGGCGCCATCATCTCACCGGCCGCCGTAAATTCCGCCAGATCCTCGAGGCGTTCCAGGACGAGGTGATGGACATCGATCATCCCAAGTATGTTTGCGCTCCGTGCTCAAACTGCAAGGGTCAGATCCGCGACATCATCGCCTACTACGATGCCTGGGAGAAGGCCGGCATTCACTACGGCGGTCTCGTCGAGCTCATGGTGAACGCCATGGTCGACGCGAAACCGGGCTTCATCGAGTGGGAGTGGCACTAGAAGCGGTTTCGGAAATACAGA
>JAAESQ010001341.1 GCA_024229275.1 bacterium
ACTCACGGTTCTTGCGCAGTTCCATCATGAGGCGAATGCCTGACTTTCGAGGCATCACCAGGTCAAGAGAGATCAAATCGGGGACCTGCCGCTGTATCGCCTCCAAGGCCATTTCACCATCGTTTGCGGTCACCACGTTGATCCCGGCGTCTTCAAGGACCGATGCCAGGTAGATCGCGATATCCGGCTCATCATCGACCACCAGAACGGTGACATCCTCAGGCTTGCGCTCAAACTCCGAACCGATCAATTCATCAGTCATCAGTGTTCTCCTTCGTGTCAGGAACCGGGAGTCGTGCACGTTCAAATCGCATTCGAAACGTGGTTCCTACTTCGGATTCAGACTCCAGATCGATGTATCCGCCATGCTGTTGGACGATCTTCCGGGTTAGCAGAAGACCGAGACCGGTTCCACCCTTCGCCTTGGTCGTAAAGAACGACGTGAACGCCTTCTGCATAACCTCATAGTCCATTCCGCAGCCACTGTCGGAGACCTCAAAAACGATAGTCTCATCGGCCTCAAAGAGGCGCAGAGTGATCGTGCATTTTTCCCCATCACACACGAGACACGCATCGACTGCATTCGACACGAGGTTGGCAAGACAACTGTGGATGCCCTCCGGGTCGATCAGAGCCTCAGCGACAGACTCGTCGATCTCGGCGATCAGTTTGATCCCTTGCGCAGCCGCACTCTCTTGATAGAGGTCAACGACTTCATGCGCCACAGCCGCTGGCGAGGCGATCTCGAAACGCGGTGTTTCACCGCGGGAAAATGCGAGCAGATTCTTAGTCAGTTCCGAGATACGGCTCATATTTCGAACCAGCATCCCCCACCCCTGCCCGATCCGCTCCTGGTCACCCCGTTTGAGTCCGGTCGAGGTGACATACATCCCACCCTCGAGACCCGTGATGATGTTCTTGATGCCGTGTGCCAATCCAGCCACCGTCTGTCCCACGGCCGCCAAGCGCTCCGCCTCCAGTTTCTCGCGGGCGAGCGTCTTGAGCTCACGAAGATCCTGAGCAATGACCGCCGAACCAATGAACTTGCCATGCACTTCGAGAGTCACCGCCGCCATTCGTACCGGGATTCTCTCCCCTTCCGCAGTCGTAATATGCGTCTCCGGTAGTTCGAGGCTAGATTGTCGACCGCTGAGCACCGAACGCAACTTCTTCGGCACTAGGCGGTTCGGCGCGCGTCCACCGATGAGTTCCTCGCGGGAAAGATCGATCAACTTCTCTGCTGCAGGATTGGCCAACACCACTTTTTGCTGGTGATCAAAGACAACGATCGCATCAAGTGAGCTTTCAACCAGAGCAAGACGTAGCACATCAGCATGACTGAGGCGCTCCTCGAGCTTCTGATGTTCGGTCATGTCGAGCGCCATCTCGATCACGTGCGTGATTTCACCATCATCTTGACGAAGCGGCGCCGTGACCACGAGATATGGTGTCGGACGACCATCCTGGGAGACTCCCATCTGATGACTGGTCTGAGTCGAGCCTTCCTCGAACGTCAGGTCGACGGGGCAATTCGGGCATTGGTCGCGACGGCGCTTGTAGAGTCTGTAGCACCGCTCCCCGGTTGGCTCGCCGAACACCCGTCGGAAGGCTTCGTTTGCCCTCACGACACGATGATCCCGGTTGATCACCGCGACGAAGCAGGGAACTGTTTCAAATAGCGTCTGATATTCGTGCTTCAGTCTGCGCGTCGGTGAGAGGTCGGTCACGATCGAGGCCACAAATTCGGTATCGCCTTCATCATTCGCCACCGGCGTAACATGGGCGAGAAAATGCACTGCTCGACCCGACTGGTCCGCGCCGGTCTCTTCGATTACCCTCGGCTGGCCATCCTCAAACGTGGCCAATGCAGGACATTTTGAACACACACTGTCCCGTCCCTTGATGACCTCATAACAGGCGCGACCCTGCGTGTCTCCGAAGATGCGGGAAAAGGCTCGATTGCTGTCCACTACTGAGAGTGAATCGTCCACGACCATCACGCCCGATGGCATCTCGTCGAACAGGCGAGCTCGTTCTCGCTCGCGCCAGCCGGCCTGCAACGCCACGGTGCTCATGCGCTGACCTCCACTGATCGACTGACGAGGCGGTTGATCGTCGCCACCAGTTCGTCGATAACAATCGGTTTCTCGATGAACCCCGCGGGTTCAGGGAAATCTCCCGCCCGGCGCAGCATATCCGGCAACTCGTTGCGCACAGCGAGTCCACTCATGATCAGCGTCGGACACTTGCTCAGTTCCGGGTGGCGCGAAATCTCGCTGTACAGCCCGACTCCGGTATGCCGAGGCATCAGTAGATCAAGGCAGATGAGGTCCGGTTGCTTTTCCACTAGCAGGGCGAACGCCGAATCCGGGTCAGAAGTCACGACAACATCGAACCCATGGTCCTCCAAAGCGAGGCAGAGAAAGATCAGAATGTCTTCCTCGTCATCCACGATCGCAACGACCGGACGCCGATCAACGGCACGAGAGGTCACGGCACCTCCACCACCGATGCAATGAGATCACGAGTAGGCATCGCCTCGTCGGTTTCGTCGACCTCGCCAGGAGCATGGCAATTGCCGCATCGACTTATTTGAGGTTCAGCCACCTGAATTGTCTGCTCGTGGTCGAGATGGCACGAAATGCACAGGCTATGCATCGCTTCCCTGTAGCCGGGCGCCACGCCACGGACAACGCCAACTGAAGGTCTCACGACAAACTCAGTACTTGTTTCTTTCGAGTGACATTCCGCACACTCTGTGGCCGTGTCCCGGCTCTTGCCCCTGCCCGGATCCACATGACAGCGCACGCAGGAGGCATTTCCCTTCAGCTTCTGAACATGCTGATCATGCTGAAAAGTATCCGTCGTTCGGTACATGTCGCGGTGACAGGCTGAGCAGGGAGTCGCGCGGTCAAGCCGGAAGTTTCTATGGTGGCACTTGCCACACGATGCTTCGCCACCGAGGCGACCTTGGTGGTCTTTGTGGTTGAACAGAACACTGGTGCCAGCGCGGTCACCGTCGATCAGAAGCGCCGACATGATTTCAACGCGACCCTCTGCTTGAGGCGTATGGCTCTCTACCAGGGCAAGTCTCGACACTCCCGACATTGACGCTGGCACTCTCTCAACTGCCACTGTTCGCGTCGAACGAACCTCCTGTCGAATCGGCTCTGCGCCGTCCGCCTGAGTGACCTCCAAGAGTACGACCCCGAGCACTACCCCGACGACGGCAGCAACGGCCGCCAGATGTGATCTGCCAAACCAGTAGCCGCCAAAAACGCTACCGCTCACCGGATCTGTCATCGACGGAGTGAAGTGCTCCCTGGTCGCCGGAGTTTCCTCCCACACAGGCAACTGCTCGATGAAGAAGAGGAAAATCAGGGCCATGGCAGACACCAGGCCAATGCTGATCATCACCTCAGTCAGAGCCGGAAGGTAGGACTGTCCCGTAATCGGGATATGCGAGATTCCGCCGACATCTGCGCGGTGAAGAATGAACCCGGCAACACCGCAAGTTGCACCGGTGAACACGGCCCAACTCTTGCCACGCACCGAAGGCAGGGTAAACAGGATAATCGGTACAAGTGTGGAGAGCGCAAGTTCGAAGACGAACAGCGCCGAGATCCAACCACCCTCGAATACGCGAGCCAGCTCGCCACGCCACAGCAGATCGCCGATGCGCACAACGAAGTACAGCGAGAGGACCAGTGCCGCAGCCCGGGTCAGGCCTCCAAGCACCTTCATCTCCCCTTCTCGGCGGTAGAGCCACGACGTAACACTACTCTCGAACGTCACCATCGCGAGACCCAGGCCAACCGCTGAGATGAAGAAGATCAACGGCTGAATTGGTGAGTACCACAGCGGATGCATTCGATCCTCGGCGAGCAGGAAGAGCGTACCGAGTGATGATTGATGCAGAGTCGACAAAGCGATACCGGCAATCACCAACGGAAGGGTGAGGCGCTTCATGAACATGAACGCCCGATTCATCTTGAGACCCTGGAAGACAACCGGTGCAAACTCGAGCGCCAAAACGTTGAGGTAGAGCATCACGCACCAGCCAACCTCAAAAAGCGGAGAGTCCGGCTGCCAGAAGAAAATCATGCGCCAGATGTTCCACGGACGCCCGAGGTCTACCATCAGGCCAAGGGCCACCGCGACATAGCCAAGGAACGCGGTCAGAACGGCTGGTCTGACGAGGGCATGGTACTTCTCGAGTTTGAAAATGTAGACGGTGGCTGCGATGACAAATCCTCCGGCGGCGAGCGCGACACCCGAGAGCACGTCGAAACCAATCCACATTCCCCAAGGAGTCACATCCGTCAACGCGGTTGTCGCTCCGAGGCCTCGCACATAGCGGGCAAGCGCTACAGCGATCGCGCATCCCAAGAACAACCACAGCACGGTCTTCGTTACGATCAGTCGAGTGTTGTTCGGGCTATTCACTGTCCGTCTCCTGCCCACTCTCACAGTTGTCCACGGTCGAATCCTGGCCTTTGACGGCAGCAACTTTCTTGCGACGTTCGAACGTCCACTGAACTGCGGCACAAGCCATAGCCACCCCGACAAACGTAAAGGGAACTGTGTGGAGTACTTTGCGCGCCAGTTCAGGTCTCGCTTTTGTGCCAAGCTTGGCGGGCCACCCGGCGGTGTCGAGATCGACGTCAGAGATGTACAAGACAGAGGTTCCGCCAACCTCTTCTTCTCCCCAGATGTGATCGATGTACAACTCGGGATTGTCCTGAATTCGGCGCCGCGCTTCGGCCAAGAGCCCATCACGCGAACCGTAGATGGTTGCTTGAGTCGGGCAGGCCGACGTGCAGGCCGGCTGTTCGAGTTCACCGGCCTTAATCTTGTCGTAGCACAGGATGCACTTGCGCACTCTCGGAGTCGGCGACTCCCATTCGTAACGCGTCATACGGAAGGGGCACGCCATCATGCAGTAGCGGCATCCCATACAGATCACCGGATCGTAGGTCACAGGGCCCTCGGCAGTCGCTTTGAGCGCGCCCACCGGACAGGCTGCGGCACACGCGGGATCGAGACAGTGACGGCAGTGAACCCGAGCGAACCGACCTTCGGGTGCTGGCTTGAGAGTCGTCCAGCGGGTTGATGAAAGATCGTTCGGATGACCCTGCCAGCGGTATGGGGCATCAGTACCGGTCTCGTTCGTTTCGCGGCAGGCCGCCACACAATTCTCGCAGCCAATGCAGCGAGTCACGTCAGTGAGAATCGCCATTGTTGTCATACCGGCTCGTTCTCCTTTGCCAGCGCTATCGCCACGTGCCGTCCCGACTCAGCCGGGAAGTGCCAACCCAGCTGGAATACCAGCTGGGTTAGCGGATAGAGTACGCAATGCGAAATTTTCGAAAGAGGGATCACTACCAGGACGAGATTGCCGAGCAACACGTGCAGAAGCAGTATCGTGCGGGCCGGAAACGGACTGACTGTAGGATGCGCCGCAACAAAGCCGAAGACGACCATCGCCAGCAGGAGCAACAGAATCAGCGCATCGTGCAAACGTGTGAGACTGCGAGACGCAGCGACCGTAACTCGCGCTCCGAGTAAAACGGCCAACGCCGTGACAGCTGCAATGGTCAAGCCATCCGCAATAGAGGCAGGCAAGGTCGGCCAGAAACCGGGCAGCACACCGCTCAGTAGCACGACATGCCCCGCCAAAAACAACGGCACAATCAGAATGCCAAGGTGAAAGGCAAACGACGCAACGCTTGTCAGCGGGCGAATCCGGAGTAGCCTCACCGGGACAAGCCATTTCAGTGTTGCCGCTGCGACGTCAGCAACCGGCACCCTCCGGTCTCCCGCTCTGCGCCAGGCACCAATGATTTGCCCAACTGTCACGGCGAAGCGATAGCCGAGCCCGAGCATACAAATGGTCAATGAAATTCGGAACAGGGGTCCACGAGCTACTTCAATCCAGGCGTCCATCGGATGTCCTCACTCTTCCTCGTTCGGTGCCGAAACGATCATTTCTTCGGTCGGAACCAGCGCCTTGAAGATCAGGTCGTGCAGGCCGACGATCTGGACATGCTCAAGACCGTTGTCTTCACAGACCTCTTTAAGCTGCTTCTTGCAGTTGGCGCACGGAGCCACGACAAACTCGGCCCCGGTGGCTCGAATCTGATCCGCCTTGGTTTTGCCGCCCACCCTGGTTCGGAAGTCGCGGATTTCGTCGATCGAAACACTTCCCCCGCCACCGCCACAGCAGTAGTTGTCTCGCCCGTGCGGATGCATCTCGACAAAGTCGCTACAGATGTGGCGCAGGATCTCGCGCGGCTGATCGACGATCCAACCCGAGCGAGCGATGTTGCAGGGATCGTGATAAGTGGTTCGTTCCGAGATAACGTCCGGGTTCAGCTTCAACCGCCCGGCCTTCCAAACCTCATGGGTGTACTCAATGAAGTTCACCACCTCGGGAGCGTCGTCCGCACCGCAGAAGGTTCGAATGAAGGCCTTGGCCGATCGCGACGCATGTCCGCATTCTCCGATCAGCACCTTCTTCGCCTTGAGTCGACGAACCTCCTCCGCTTCCATCGATACAATTCGATCGAGCATCCTGTCGGAGTAGAAGAGCCCATAGTTGATGCCGTCGTAAGCACCCGTCCCGATCGTCCAGGAGCCACCGGTCGCGGTCATCACCGCGGCGTTGCCTGTCAGAGTGTCAGGCTCAAGGAGATAGTCACTGACCGCCGGGAAGAAGACATACTCCTTCCCCTCTTTATCGATCGGGAACTCGATCTTCAGTCCATGCTCATCGACGCAGTCCTCTTCGAGGAACTCGCAGGTATCGATGAGCGCGGCTTTGGGGATTGCCGACGTATTGTGCGTCTGACCCTCGAGCTGCTCGCGCGTCGCCACGACGAGAGCCTTCGGGATGATTCCGACTTCTGCCAGAACCCAGCGCGAAAGGTGCGTGATCAGGCCGTGGTCGATCCCCATCGGGCACTCGAGCTTGCAGCGCCGGCAAGCTGTGCACCGATAGACATCTTCCGCGAGGCGGTTGATGTGGGCTTCATCGAGCTGGAACCCGGCACCGAATCTCGCCGCCAACGCCCCTCCGGGGGTGAAGTACCTGCGATAGACCTTGAGCAGTAGTTCGGAACGATGACACGGGATATCCCTTTCTTCTTCCGAGACTTGATAGACCGGACAGGTGGCCGAACACCTGCCACAGCGTGACGACACCCGACACGCTGCATCTAGAATCATTGCGTAGTTCGAGTGGGACAAGATGGCCGAAAACGCATCCAAGAAGCGTTGTGGCAGTTCCTGCGTATCCACCGGTTCGAGGTAGTAAGAACACTCGATCGCCATGTAGTGTCACCTCCGCGAGACAGTTCTCGTCTCTGGGGACTCATAGCGCAACGAATGTGCCACATTTCACAAACTTGACTTAAGTACTTACACACAAATGGGTTTCAATGGATACATGGAGACAGTGTCTCAACATACCGTTCCATAATCGAGACATCTGTTCCAGTCGTGTTGTATTCGTGGAACACATGTCACATACTGTCCTCATGACGTCGCACCGCAATCCCGTCTACGCCGACCTCATCTTCGACAACATCCCGCATGGAATCTTCACGGTCGGAAGCACAGGACGCATTACGTCATTCAACCAAACCGCGGAACAGGTCACCGGCTGGAAGGCCGACGAGGTGCTCGGGCGCCCGTGTCGCGAGGTCTTTCGTTCCAGCCACTGCGACGAGAGCTGTTTCCTCCTCGAGAGCATGGAAGGACGAGGCCCCCACACGGACCAAGAAGTCACCATCGAGCGCAAGGATGGAAGCGACGCCCTCGTCTCGGTCAGTACGGCAGCCCTGCGAGATGATGACGGCAGAGTCATCGGCGGGGTCGAGATGTTCCGCGATCTCGCCATGCGGGTCACTCTCCGCAAAGAACTCCAGGCGTCCTATACCTGTGGCGACATCATTTCCAAGTCCGGGGCGATGAAGGGTGTTCGCGAACTTCTGCCGCTGGTCGCGAAGAGTGACAGCACCGTCCTGGTAGAAGGCGAGCCGGGCACCGGGAAAGAGCTCGTCGCGCGTGCAATCCACAACTTGGGACCACGGCGCGACGGCCCATTTGTCGCTGTCAACTGCGGCGCCCTGCCCGACACCCTCGTCGAAGCTGAACTCTTCGGTCATGCCAAGGGCGCCTTCACCGACGCGAAGCACGAACGCCAAGGACGATTTGCGATGGCCCAGGGGGGCACGCTGCTGCTCGACGAAATCGGAGACGTCTCGGCCGCGGTCCAGGTGAAGCTCCTACGAGTTCTTCAGGAGCGCGAGTATGTCCCCCTCGGCGCAAACGATCCCGTGAAAGCTAACGTTCGCATTCTCGCTGCCACCAACCGCGACCTTTCCCACGAGGCGCTGAACGGGCGGTTCCGTCAGGATCTCTTCTTCCGCCTCAACGTGGTTCGGGTCGTTCTGCCTCCCCTGCGATCCCGCTGGGAGGACATCCCTCTACTGGTTGATCATTTCATCAAACGCTTCAACGCCATTCAGGGACGACGAATCATCGGCATCTCGCAAACGGCGATGGCAGCGCTCATGGAGCACTCATTCCCAGGTAACGTGAGGGAACTCGAGAATGCGATCGAGCACGCTTTTGTCGTCTGCAGTGGCACAACCTTCCAACTCGAGGATCTCCCACCCCACATCCGAGGCAAGGCAGTAGGTCAGGTGGCACAGAGAAGAGAGCCCGAAGCCCCTCCCTTGGAAGCAGCCGAGGCGTCGGCGATCCGGTCCGCGCTGGAGAGGAACTCGGGCAATCGCACCCGAGCTGCCAAGGAACTGGGGATCTCGCGCAACACTCTTTGGCGCAAGATGAAGAAGCACAGGATTCGGTAAGAAAACCGCCCGCGCGAGGCGCGGGCGGCAGTTGTTGAATTCTGTATTTCCGAAACCGCTTCTAGTGCCACTCCCACCCGATGAAGCCCGGTTTCACGCCGACCCTGGCGTTCACCATGAGCTCGACGAGACCGCCGTAGTGAATGCCGGCCTTCTCCCAGGCATCGTAGTAGGCGATGATGTCGCGGATCTGACCCTTGCAGTTCGAGCACGGAGCGCAGACGTACTTGGGGTGATCGATGTCCATCGGCTCGTCTTGGAATGCCTCAAGGATCTGCCGGAACTTACGGCGACCCGTGAGATGATGGCGCCAATCCGCGAAATTATGGCCAGACATGATGGCGAATCCAGAACCGCCGCCGCAGCAGTAGTTATTGACACCGTGATCAGTCATCTCTCGAAAACGCTCTTCGGGCACGATCGCTTTGAGGATCTCGCGCTGCGGTGAAACGATGCCCATTAGACGCACCAGGTTGCACGGATCATGAAGCACAACAGGAAAGTCGTTGCGGCTCTTGTCAAACTTGATTTTGCCTGATTTTACGATATCGCGCAGTACCGTCATGGAACTCTCGCGCGGGATGTTGAGATCACCGGTGAGCACCTTGTCCGCGATCACGGTCAGCGCCTTGTGCGCGTGGCCGCACTCACCCAGAACGATTCTTTTGACACCAAGCTTCTTCGCCGCCATCGCGTGTCGCACGGCGACCTTGGCGAACATCATGTCGTCGTACCAGACGCCGTAGTTGATGCCGTCGTAGGCGACGATCTCCGATGACATGGTCCAGCTGAGACCCGCCGCATCGAAGAGCGTCGCAAAGGCGCCGGGATTCTCCGGCCAGGCCATGATCTCACCCGCGTTGTGGATGAGCAGGATGTCGGCGCCTTCCTTGTCCCATGGCGTCTCGTACACGTAGCCCGTTCGTTCGGCAGTGTCCTCGTCGATGAACTCAATATTGTCCTTGACGATGAGCGGCGTCATTCCGGTCGACGAGCCGACCTTCAGCTGAAGGACCGAACCATCGTCATGCAGCTCTTTGGGAACGATACCCATCTCCTGGCTGGCGATCTTGCGAATCTCGCGCGACAGCAGGGCGTTGTCAACGCCGATGGGACATGTCTGAGCGCAGCGCCGACAAACATTGCAGCGATAGCTGAGCTCGATCAGGCGAGCAACGACCTCCCAGTTGAGGTCGATGTCGCCATGCACCAGCGTCGACTCTTTCTTGACGTACTTGAAATAGATGCGGCGAATGATCTCCGACCGGTAGATGGGTCGATAGATCTCGTTCTCGCCGCTCTCCTGGTA
>JAAESQ010001342.1 GCA_024229275.1 bacterium
CACCAGGAGAGAATTGCCGCTCTGCAGGATGTCGAGCGGATGTCGAATGAGTTACTGACCGATCCCGTCAAGGGCCTTATCGACTATGCATTTGTTCGTGCTGCGCAGCTGCTCGGCGGCGTCCTACTGACGGCGGCGTTGCTTGCAGTGATTGTGCTGCGACTCGGCGGCCTTCATATTCGGCGCAAGGAGTAATCGCGCAGGATCACGATACGATGATGCGGTTGCTTTCTAGGGTGCCGCTACACAGGGGAGGTTGGTGAGAGTTGTACAGGAAACCGAACGTGAACGAGCTGCAGCTTCACCGCTTCATCCGTCAAGGCATCACCGCCGAGAGTCTGGCCGAGCCGCTCGTGAGTTTCGACTCTGAGCGGGATGCTGGAGAAGTTCGGCTTGAGTTGCGCGAACGGGACTTCGACATCGCCGGAATCCGGCAGGCTGGAGTGGTCACTGGAGAGGTGCGAAGGGAGGATCTCATCAACGGTCGCTGCGGCGATTGGATTCGAGAGATTCCCGACGAGGCGATTGTCAGCTCGTACGCTCCAGTGCCTGAGTTGCTGACACGAATCGAAAGGCACGGGCATCTGTTCGTCTTGGCCCTTGGCTCAATCGCCGGGATCATCACCTACGCCGATCTCCAGAAGGCTCCGGTGCGCATGTGGCTCTTCGGCCTCATCACCATGATCGAACAATCGATCACCGAGTCGATTCGCCTCCGATACCGCGAGGAGTACTGGCGCTCAATGCTCTCACCCACACGCGTTGGGCGTGCCGAAGAGCTACAACAAGAACGCCGCAGACGCAACGAATCCCGAGATTTGGTCGATTGCCTGCAATTCGGCGACAAAGCCTGGATTCTGTTCAAAGAAAAAGAGATTCGTGACCAAGTAGGTTTTACCTCGCGGCGCGTCGCTCGCCAAAGAGTGGCCAGTCTTGAAAAGTTGAGGAATCGATTGGCCCATGCTCAGGACATGGTCACCGAAGATCTCGAGACCATCGTTCGGCTCGCACTCGGCCTTGACACCGTTCTCGAGATGATCAGCGGTCTCGAGGGGCGCGGACAGGGAGATATCGCACAATGAAAAAGAGTCAGGTCTGTTTGACACTCGGGGTGTTTGCGATTCTGAGTTGCCTGTGCATTCCCGTGACCGCCGATCAGGATCCTTCCCAAGAGATTGTTGCCCCGACGACGTCCGAAGAAGACGACCGCGGGGCCCTTCTCTCACGCGCCAATGAGCCGTTCACCGGAGATCTAGATCAGATTCGCGAGCGCCGACACATCCGTGTCCTCGTCAGCTACAGCCGCACCAACTTCTTC
>JAAESQ010001343.1 GCA_024229275.1 bacterium
CCGGTGCAGACGGACGTGGAAGTGCGGCAGGAGTGCAGCAAGGATGTCGACGTACTCGTGCGTCCCTGGAACAAGGTCGACGCGTCCTCCGTCACCGACGAGCCGATGGATATGCGCAAGCTGAGGCGCGTGGAGCGTTTCCGTAGGAAGCGCGACGACCCGGTGAATCCCACGTTCATAGAACCGAAGAACGTTCAGAAGGTCGGTTACGAGCACGATCCCATCTTCGACGAGTCCGCTGTTCATAGAGCGCCAGTAGTTGAAGATCTCCAGGCGCCGGTCGAACTGTTTCGGATACCGGATCGATCCATCCTTGGGCGAGTACCCAGCGTAGGCAACCAGGAGGCCTTCCTCATTGTGGAACGGAAGCACCACCTTGTCATGCATGACGCCTTTCCCCGTAAAATACCCGACACCGAAGGCAGTAAGGGTCTCCCGTGCAAGGCCTAAGGTTTCGAGCGTGGGATGCTCAACGTCGATACTCTTCAGGGTGAAGTCGAGCGGCTTGTTCCGAAGGCCTTTGAGATCCGGCTGCGTACTGTCGGTTACCTCTGCCGGCTTTGCGGAGTGCGCGTCTGAAGTGTCCCCAACACTTCTCACCCCTTCCCCACCTGCGTGGGTCGTTTCTTGGATTTCCGATGTCGGTTCTTCACTCGTCTCTTCTTTCGTTTTCTCGGATTCCTCGCTCGGTTCCGGTTTCTTGGCTTTTGCTTCGTGCTGATCTTTCTTGGATTCTCTTTCTTGCTTGGATTCTCTTGATGCTTCCGCGGGGAACCAGCCGGCAATCATCACCGCCGCCTTCTTTACAGACACCCCTTCCTTGCGCGCAACGAGGTCGAGGATGTTGCCGCCGTTGGACTCCTTTTCTTTGGCTTTCGTCTTGCACTCGCCGAAGCAGAACCAAGCGTTCTTCTCCGTGTTTACCTTGAACGCATTGCTTTCGCAGAACGGACACTCGCCCGCAAAACCCTGTGCGGTTTCTTGCAGTCCTTCGAGAAGGTGGTAGTGGTCGAGAACGTCCGTGATCGAGACCCTATTCTTCAGCTTCTTGAAGTTGATGTAGGCCATCTCTCTCTCCCTAGAGCAATGAACGTTCGGCAAACGAGGTACACTCGCCGACACAGACCACAAGATGGTCAATGAGACGAATGTCAACGAGCGCGAGTGCTTCTTTTATGCGCCGCGTAATCTGCATGTCTGCCGTGGAAGGTTCTGCAACACCCGAAGGGTGATTGTGGTACGCCACAATCGCCGCGGCATTATGCGCAAGTGCCTTTTGCACAATGACGCGCGGAAAGACGAAGGCGCCGTCGATCGTGCCGAAGAAGAGATCTTCGACGGCGATCACGCGGTGGCGGTTGTCGAGGAAGATGCAGCCAAAGACCTCGTGGCGTTCGTCTGCAAGTTTGATACGCAGAAAGTCTTTGGTTTGCTCGGGACTCGAAATGACTGCCCCAGGTTTATGCCAACGGGTGAGAATGCAGAGGGCGTGCTCAACGATCCCCTGCTCTTCTCGTCGCGTCTTTTCACGTTCTGTATCGGGATCGTGGACGTCAAACAGCGGAAGTTCCAATTGTTCGTGTGTCATATCAAGCACCCTCCATTTGATGGTAAGGAACGGATAACTGCCTGATATGTAAACTATACTTGTTTTCTCTCCCGTCAATCGTATTTCTGTTTTTACGCTTTTCTGTGTGTCATCGTGCGCGCGAAAGCGAGCGGTCGTCGTCCGTTACGTGGCCGCCCTGGGTGGGTGGGGGATCATGAAGAAAAACCCGACCATAGAGAAAGGGAGCCGTCAAGGCCCCCTTTCCTATTGCACGTCTAGCCGCAGCTAGTGCGCGTCTTGGAAGCGATTCGGCAGATGTACTGATTCGACGATGGTGTCGTACTCAGGGCGCGTGAGCGTGATGTGATTCCTGCCAAGTACGTCGCCCTCTAAGACCTCATCGAGAGATTTCTCGATACCGTCTACTTTCTCTTCGAGCGACACGAGACGCTCGTCTAGACGGTCAAATCGACCGCGCGACTCCATTTTGAACTCCGCGAGGTCTTCCGAAATCGCGAGAATTGCTTCAAGTATCTCCTGCTTGTCTGATTTATCCATGTTTTCAATACGTTACTGAGTAACACCATCATACCAAGCACCCCTCCCGCGTCAACGCGGGAGGAGCTTAGACAACGGTGTCGGGGAGAAGAAGAGATCGCGCTCTATCTCCATGCCCATCTTCCCGCGGTTTGCGAGAAGCTCACAGAGCCGGAAGTAGCCAAGCTCACGCTCAAAGCCGTCGACAAGACCGAAGAAGAGGTCGTCGCCGTCGAACTCAATGGCGTACCATGTCCATGAGAAATCGGGGTAGAAGAACTTCACCCGCACAATGGGGTCTGCTTCTTCCTCTGTCTCTCCCAGGGGCGGCAGCTCATTCCGCACCGATTTCGGTAGCAAGTCTTGTACGTTCATACTCAACAAGAAGGTCAGCGAGTAATAGATGCTCCCCCACGTCGAGGTTATCGCCGATAAGCTCGGCGAGAGCATTGAGGGAGAGTAATGACTCTTCGCGCCGCGAGGCGCGAAGGCAGCGGAAGAGTTCCACCTTTAGCTCATCTCTGCTTGACGGTTCCATAAGGTTTGATATGGTTAGTGTGTAATTGTGTAAGGGACTCGTGAGAGTCCCTTTGCTTATGCGGGACTCTTCTCGCCTTTTCCTTTCTCCTGCCCTTTTTTTGGAC
>JAAESQ010001344.1 GCA_024229275.1 bacterium
GCGACCCGGTCTGCGTGAACTCGAATCGCCCGAACAGATTGGCGAGAACAGATACAGCGGCTCGAAGAACCCGCGGCGTTCGACCTCCTGGCGCAGCTCTTTGTAGCGGAAGCTCCTCGGCTCGTGCTGCAACGTGCGGACGCGGTACATCCCTTCGTCCGCTTCCAACAAGGCCCAGTAAGCACGTAGCTGTCATAAGGTGCCAAATAAGTGATAGCTAATACAGATTGCTAGTGGTGGGGCTGAATCTGTTCAGCTTGTTGTCTAATTTCACTCATGAATCTCATTGCCACAGGTTCTCGAACCGTTTCGCCGCCGTTCGGGTGTAGATGGCGGTGTGCTTGGGATCTCGGTGCCCCAGGTAGTCCTGGATCGTGCGCAGGTCATGTCCCTTGTTGGCTAGCGCGTAGCCACAGGCATGGCGGAGCATGTGGGGGTGGACCTTACCGAGGTTGGCTCGCTCGCCGATACGCCGGGCCAGGTAGTAGACCCCCTGTCGGGTGAACGGCTCCCCTCGCTCGCTAACGAACAACCACGGCAGCCGGGAATCGCGAATTCGCAGGTAATGTCGGATCGCTCGCAGCTCGTCACCTTCGAGCTGATGATGCGTCGAGAGGCTGCCTTTGAGTCGCTCGATCCAGACCCGTGCGGTCTCCAGGTCCAGGGCGGAGACGCTCAGTCGGCACAGTTCCGTTTCCCGCAGTCCGTGCCGGTACATCAACAGCATCATCAGATGATCCCGAACGCCGTGTCGTCCGGACTTGGCCGCCTGGAGAAAATGATCCATCTCCGCTTCGGTGAGGAAGTTCTTGGGCTTCTCATGCTGATCGACAACATCCAACGTGGTCATCTGGCGTTACTCTTTACTTTTCGCCGGTTGGCAAATGTCTATGAGCAACTGTAACTGGCTGATTCTATTACTACCTGAAGTGCCAACTCTAAACAAAACACCCGTTTTGTAAAGAGTATAAGACAACCGATCACCAGGCCATCGGGGACTCTTCGATCGGCAATCGTTGGCTCATATCCAGTTCGAAAATGCCGTAGGGATTGACGTAGTGGTGAATCAGCGGCGACAACCCTCGGAAGTCCTCGGGCGCCATCTTTTGCAGCCAGCTGGGATCGGCCAACACCTGTTGGATCATCAGGGTGTTGATGTAGACCAGAGACGACTGGAGCAGGTGGAGGGAGAGCACTGCGAGCTCCTGGTCTTCGAGACAGTTGGTGGCAATCTCGCCGCCCTTGCCATAGAAGATAAATCC
>JAAESQ010001345.1 GCA_024229275.1 bacterium
CAAGGTGACTCGGATTCTGCTTTGCTCTTCGGGCGGGAAGAGACCGACAATTCGCTCGATGGTTGAAACTGCAGTAGAGGTGTGCAGCGTGGCAAGGACCAAATGTCCGGTGTTAGCCGCCTCCAGCGCCAACGAAACCGTTTCATGGTCCCGCATCTCGCCGACCAGAATGACATCGGGATCCTCCCGAAGGGCGGCTCGAATTGCCGCCGCAAAACTTCGTGTGTGGGAGCCTACCTCGCGCTGGTTGACCAAAGCCAACTGCGATCCGTACACGAACTCGACCGGATCTTCGAGGGTGATGACGTGCTCCTTGCGCGTCCGGTTAATGAGGTCAACCATCGCAGCTAGCGTCGTCGACTTGCCACTTCCCGTCGGTCCGGTCACTAGAACAAGACCCTTGGGAAGCCTGCAGAACTTCGCCACTACCTCCGGCATTCCGAGCTGTTCGAGGCTCAGAATATTGCTTGGGATGAGTCGAAAGACGGCGCCAGCGCCACCCGTGTCTCGAAAGAGGTTGACTCTAAAACGGGCAACGCCCGGTAGCGCCAGTGCAAAATCTGTGTCGTTCGTTTCTGCGAACTGCGTTCTGTTCCGTTCGGCGAGCGCATCACCGAGCAGCTCAAGTACGGTGTCTTCGCCGAGCGGGGGCACATCGGCGATTTCATGCATCTCACCATCGATGCGCCACCGAGGTCGCTGCCCTCCTCCCAGATGAAGATCCGAGGCACCTTCGATGGCCATGGCTCGAAGTAGGCGTTCGAGCTGGTCCGGTCCCGCTACGGGACCCGACTCTGAGGGCTCTTCGCCTCCGATCCGGCTCCGGAGCACATCGCTCAACCGAGCGCTGTCGATATGCACAACGCGCACTTCCATCGCAGGTAGATGAGTGCGAATCCTCTCGACGAGCTCGGCGGACGGCTGATCGGCAAGCCCGACGGTCACAGTCTGTCCTTCGACCGAGAGGGGCACCACTCGATGGCGCTCCATGAACTCGTGCGGAAGTAATGCAAGCGCATCTCTCGACGGCTCGATCTCCGGGTCAGCCTCCGGCACCGGCACACGCTCGATCAGCATTTCCACGCGTTCGGCCATCGAGCGCGCAACCTCAAGACCAAAGGACGGCACGCGTTTGACCATTTCTTCGAAGAAATGCGGTTCGAAGCGAGCAACGGTCGAGCGCGCGACGGCCTCCATCTCAGCCTCACTCGGTTTGTTCAAGAGCAGGGAAACGGTTCCCAACATCTCGCCTCGACCGAAGCGCGTCACTTCTACAGGTTCTCCTCCTGAACCTCGACTCATCAGCACTCGCAACTCGCCATCCAGGATGAGGAAGAATCCGCCAACAGGCTCCCCTTTCCTGATCAGACTCTCTCCCGATTCAAGCTGAAGTAGATCTGCCTGGGCGACAGATTCTCTCAGCTGATCGTCGTTCAGACTCTTGAAGAGTGCACAGCTGCGCGCTGCGGCCGCGACTCGATCGATGGATTCACCCTGGACCTTCATCGACTTCATGCTCAATCCTCCGTCGGCATCCGAAACGTGGCACGCCGACATGCGATTCCACCCGTCTTGTGTGAATTGAGCATCGCACACCTGCCACCACTTCTGCCAGCTTGGCCAGAAGGAGCAGATTGCCGCACAGAGAATCGTTGAGCGCTAGCTGTCTTTGTCCGAGACCTTGTGCGCCACTTTCGGCGCCCACTCGTCCCAGTTGAAGTTTTCGCTCCTTCGGTGACAGCTGCGACACGTCGCCTCGTTCGGAACGACGCCGCCGCTGGCGAGGAAAGCTTCGTGGTCGGTCATGACCTCTGGTTCGATGTAGAGCGAACCCGGACCGTGGCAGGCTTCGCAGCTGACGCCCTCTTCTTTGCGGTAGGTGTCCGCGAAAAGTGCATCTTCGCTCTGCTGACCTGCGGTATGGCACAGCAAACAGCGTGAATCGCTGATCGGATCGGTCATGTCCTGGTAGTTGGGTCGCAGCTTGGCGAGGAAGAACGACCAGTCAGTACCGAGATTCCAGTACGCGTGACCGTGTCGACTCTTCATCCAGCCCATCGATGTTGAGTCGCGCGGCGGATCGTGGTGGCAACTCATACACACTGCCGAACCGACGAACCGCGGCGAGGGCTTCTTCTTTCCTTTGACAGTGCGCCGGAGAAACTGAATCTCGAGGGAGTCGACCTGCCCGTCTGAACCACGGCCGAACTTAATCTGCCAAGGCTCCTGGCGAGTAGCAAAGCGGTCAATCCCGATCGGGTAGAGATCGTCGGGCGCGAACTCGCGAAAGCGAAGGCTATCTCCCTCTTGCCAGACCTTTGCCGTTGCACCACCGAGGCTGAAAAGGCCAACATATTCATCCCAAGCCGAGGCGTCGCTCTTCATAGCACGTGGTTTCGATCGCTCGAGATCGGCAGCAGCCTTTCCCTCATTGTCTTCCTTCTGCGGATCGGCTCCATGCAGAAGCAACAACTCGACAAGTTCGGCCTGTCCGCTCATCGACGCAACGTGGAGCGGAGTCCAACCCTCTTTGGTCACGGCGTTGGGATTCGCACCACTCGCAACGAGCAGCGAAGCAACAGCTGAGCACCCACGTCGTGCCGCGACATGCAGCGGCGCTCGTCCCCATTGGTTCTGCAGATTGACGTCAGCACCAGCCACTATGAGGAGTTTGACCATATCCGGTTTGTCATGGTGGCTTGCCCAATGCAGGGGCGTTCCGCCATCGCCACCGACCGCGTTGACATCGGCACCGGCCTCGACCAGCTCGGCATAGCTGCGCCAGTGACCTCGAATCCCGGCCCAGTGCAACGCGGTGTATCCGGACGCATCCCGCGCCTTCGCGATGTCCGCCCCATCAACGATGAGCCGGTGAACCGCATGATAGTCGCCGCGGCGCGCGGCATCGACGCCATCCGTTACAGAGTACTCGGCGATCGCCGGAGTACAAACGACCACAGCACAAACAATAGCCAACGAGAGCACAACCTGACGTGAACGCATACTCCTACCTCCTCGC
>JAAESQ010001346.1 GCA_024229275.1 bacterium
GCGGGAGATCCGTTGGCGCCGTCGCTATCGGTCGTTGTCAAGTAAGATGTCGCATTTTTTAAGCTACTTTTTGTTTGAGATCCACCTCCTTTTTCGTCGGTTTACCCGGGTTCAGATATACGGTTTCCTCGGGCTCCCAGTTGCGGGTCGACCCTGACCAACGTTCGGGATGCTGGACTTTGACCACCTCGTAGAGCGCATGACGCTGCTCCAGGACAGCGATGTCCTCGCCGCGATGGCGTTGGCCTGGTGTCACGAATCTCAAGGCGCTGTGACGATGGATCTCGTTGTACCAGCACACGAACCCGACCACCCACTTACGGGCCTGCTCAAGGCTTTCGAAGGGCTTGTCTGGGAAGCCCGGGTGGTACTTCAGCGTCTTGAACAAGGCCTCGGAGTAGGGGTTGTCATCGCTGACCGAGGGCCGGCTGAAAGAGGGCATGACCCCAAGTTTTTGCAGCGTCGCCAGCATGGTCGCTCCCTTCATGGGCGAGCCGTTGTCCGAATGCAGCACTAGGACATCACCGGCGATGCCTTCGCGCAGATAGGCCTTGCGAAAGACCTCGGCGGCCCGATCGGTCGATTCCGATTCATAGACCTCCCAGCCGACGATCTTGCGGCTGAACA
>JAAESQ010001347.1 GCA_024229275.1 bacterium
CGTGTCGCGGTCATGGATGAGGTATCGACAGTTTTCAAGGAAGCCCCATTCGTCCATGGTCACATTTCGGGCCACCTGCTTCATCCACCGCTCGTTCGGGTGGGCAGTGATCCCGACCACGTCAACCTTACGCGTCTTCAGATGGATGAAGAACAATACGTAGAAAGTGACCAACCCACGCAGCGTCAGTACCTCCACGGTGAAGAAGTCGGTCCCTGCCAAAACGTCCATGTGCGCGCGGATGAACTCTGCCCAAGTCGTTGTGTGCTTTCGCTCTGGGGCAGGCACAATGCCATTGCGACGGAGGATATTGCCAACCGTCTGGTCCGACAGAGGATACCCGAGATTGGCCAACGCCCCGACGATGCGATCGTAGCCCCAGCCAGGATTCTCCTTGGCCATGCGCACCACGAGTGCCTCGAGCTCGTGGTCCACGCGGGGTCGTCCCGGAGACCGCCGGCTCTTGGAGCCGTCGAACTTACGCGCAACCAGCCTGCGGTACCAGCC
>JAAESQ010001348.1 GCA_024229275.1 bacterium
AAATCCTCATGACCGCGCCTGGAGTCAGCCATTATAGCGCCTTGACGTTGTCGAGTCGTATCGGTCCCATTGAGCGTTTCCCGCGTCCTCGGAGCCTGGCGAACTACTTCGGGCTGACGCCAGGATGTCGTAACTCGGGCAAAGCGACCGATCGATTGGGTTCCATTACCAAAGAGGGCAGCAAGATCGCACGGTTCATCTTGGGGCAGCTGGTTTTGCACTTCTTGAAGCACGATCCGCAAATGCGATCCTGGTATCGGCGGATCAAAAAGCGTCGCGGTTCGAAGATCGCTCGAGTAGCCGTAATGCGCAGGATCACGACCGTCTTCTGGCACATGTTAACTTATCAGGAGGCGTACTCCATCGGCGGTCCCCCGCCTCGGTTGCGCCAGCTGAATTCTCCAGCCACGAGGAGTGACGCCGCATGACAGTCTCCGAATCAGACTCAAAGGATAGTCCAAGGAGAAGTCTAGCACTGGTCAATGGCGGTTCGGAGTACCGGTTCCTCTTCTCTGTTACCCGCCTTCAAACACAACGAACAACCCTGCAACAACTCAACGATGTTTGAGATTGGCAGGACACGGAAACCATGAAACAAAGCACTTGCGAATGCTGATTGCATCGGTCTCTGCCGTGCAGAGGCCCCTGCGCGCTTGGTTCAGTCTGAGTGTGCCCACTGGATCTCGGCGTTTGGCTTTGCCAACGCACGATGACGTAGGTGTGATTGAGACGAACCATGGCGCGCAGGACGGTCGTACTACGACAATTAAGTGCCGACAACCAGTCGGGTGACTCCTCATATGCAGGAGCAGGATCCACGAAGGGATGGTTTGGGGTGCAATCGGAAAACCAAAAGAAGATTGCGAACGAACCCGAGAAAGAACCGTAGGCAATCCAACGCAATGCACACTACATCCTTCACAAACGCAGCAACCGGCTGTGGCCGCTGAGAGAACGCGCTACCCCCCAAAAAAACCAGGAAAACGACCTCTTGACAACCAAGCCTCTTTCAGGGATGGGCCACGATGATGTCCCAGGCGCTGTCGCCCACGAAGGGGGGGACCCCGGTAACGAGATGATAAGCAACCGTTCCCAACGAGTAG
>JAAESQ010001349.1 GCA_024229275.1 bacterium
CCGAAGCGACCTCGATGATCTTTTCGTTCAGCAGCATCAATAGGTTTCGACAGACCATGAGGTCCGACAGGCTGCACTCATCTATGACCGCACCGACAGTTTGATGACGACAGATCGCCGCCAGCACCTCGAACAGATCAGGGGGCATGCGGTCCAGGATGAAGGTTCGATTGGGAGCGAACGTGAGGGCGGCCTCGCTTGGCGGTAACTCCTTGCGATACTCCCTGAACTCGTCGTTCTCCGTGACGGCGGCGAGCATGATCGCTTCCAGCTGGGCTTCGATGGTGGGATTATCAGGTTCGAAGCCGGGCTTCACGAATTCGAAGCGGCCCTTTGAGATGTCCATCAACCGAAACAGAGCTTTCTTGCCGCGTGTCCGACCCAGCTTGGCGTGGGTCGGCCTGCCCTTTTGCAGGTAGATATGACCCTGGCCTTCCTCCAAATGAATCAACACGCTGCCACTATTCTGATTTGCTTCGAGCGTTTGTAGCAGGGACGGAAGACCGATGTTCTCAAGGACACCCGCCAATATCGTCTCTTGAACTACAAGTTGTCCTGATCCTGAGGCCTGGCCCTTCAACTGCTCATGGATCTGGGCGATTTGTTCTCTCAGCTGAGGATCGGTCCCTTGTTTAGCCGGCTTTTCTTCATCGTCTCTGCCGACCGCAACCTTGAAGATCGCTGAACCAACCTGGACTTGATCACCTGTTCGAAGGTCATATGTGTCAATGCGTTGGGCGTTGACAAACGTCCCGTTGGTGCTCCCCAGATCGACAAGTCGGGGTATCCCATCTTGGTGTTCGACTAGAGCATGACGACGGGAAACACCCTTCTCTTCGATTTGAATGATGGCGGCCTCGCCACGCCCAATAATCGCCCGCTGTAGCGGCAGAATCCTGAAAACTCGCTCGGCTCCGGGGCCTGCAAATTGGCACAGCTGTATCGGGTCGCCCTCTTGCTGAGCGGCAATGCTCTCCATGTCAACCAGATCTGTCAAATCCCGTTTCTCAACCATGAGCTGCCCCTAATGCGCCATTATTGATTCTACATGGTCGTTTCAGAATCAATATGTTGCGTACATCACTAAGCCGTCGCGCTTATCCGCTCGAGGAACCGTCGAGGTCCGACAGCTGGAACTCCGGCAACTTCAGGGTCGATGCGGACCTTCACCACCAAACGGAACTTGCAGGTCAACGACACGGTGCCGGTCCCCATGTATGATCTGAAGCCGCCAGATCGGCGTTGGGAGCCTTGATGAACCGTCTGATCACCCTTGGTTGGCTCATAGTCCTTGGTGCCGTCGTCGCTGTACTCTCGGTTCCGGAGTCACGTGAAGTCTTTAGGGAGATGACGCGTACGTATCCATACGCAATGGGATTTCTCAAGATCGCCCTCCTCGGCACCATGGGCGAGCTATTGGGGGGCAAGATCGTCACCGGTGCGTGGAGACTCACCGGCATACGCCTGCATCAGCGCGTGCTGATCTGGGGCTTCCTGGGCTGGGTCTTCACCGCAGTCTTTCCCCTCTTCTCATTCGGTGTGGACGGTCTGCTTGAGACAGGTCTCATTCCAGGCTCCGGTTCTGCGCTCGCCGCCGCTTTCTGGAAGTCTTTCTTTATGAACCTCATCTTTGCCTTCCCGATGATGGTGTTTCACCGAGTGACGGACACTCTCATCGAACGTGGTGAACTCTTCAGCATCTGGCCGCTCGTTGAGGTTTACAACGGAATCGACTGGGGGAACATGCTCCGCATCGTCGGCGCTGCCTGCGTCTGGTTCTGGATACCCGCCCACACTGTGACTTTCCTGTTACTTCCGGAGTTTCGGGTCGTCAGCGCTGCACTTCTGGCTGTTGTGCTGGGAGCAATCCTGGGGTTTGCCAAGAAACGAGCTCAAAATCGAGGGTAGCCGCGGGCTCTCGTGATCGCCAGTTCACAAGGGCCTACGCGTTCAACCACCGCACAGCCGCATCGAACTCGGCGAAAGCCCGGAGATTCGATCCTCGATTGACCAAAACGTTCTCCAAGAACTGGTCGTCGGCGGTGATTTCAGAATAGACGAGAGCTGCTTTCCCTCTGAAGACATCAAGGTCGTCTCGAGGCGGCTGAACTCCAGCCTGATAAGCCTCCAGAGTGCCACCGACGATAGCCGCTTCCCTGAGGTCAAAAAGGAAACGCTTCAGCCCTTTCTCAGAGATGATGTTGCGTGCGAGCCGTCGCAGGAAATGCGAGTCCTCCGGACGTCTCAGTTCACCCGTCACCTGAACCACGCAAAGCTCTCCGCCTTCCCTCTCTTCGACGCAGTAGTCCACCTTGCCCCCAGCCAACGTTCTCAAGTTGTAGTACGTCTGGCCAGTCAAAGGGTTCCTTCGTCGAAGTATTCTGTGCCGCGCATCAGTCGATTTGCAGTCCGTCAACTGAATCCGATCCTCGAAGTTCGAATATCCATCGAACCACCGGCACTTTCGCTGCAATACTCTTCGGATCTTTGATCCAGGGCCGAAGCCGATTCTCTCTGCCGCACTGGGTCTTTCGGGTTTCAGCCATTACTGCTATATCCTATTCTCTCCGCGCGAGTCCGCACCGCGTTGAGATGAAGGAACTCGAACCATGAGCAAACGTATCGGGATTTTCGGATGGGGCGTTGTCGCCCCAAAATCGCCGGACATCGGCACATTCGAGCGTAACCTCAGCAGCGCGACAAGTTGGCTCGAGCCCTTCGATGGATTTGGCCCGAGCAACTTCCTCGTCGGCAGGCCGGAGTTCGACTTCGAGTCATACAAACCTTGGATCGATGCGCGGTTCGATCCGCGCAGGTTCTCCGTGCTGCAATCCAAGATGGGCAACACAGTCAAGTATGCCATCGGAGCCTTCATTCAAGCACTCAACCAGAACCCAGGTATTGAACCGTTGCTGAAAGACTTGGGGCCCCAGACCCATTGTTATGTTGGCACTGGCTTGGGCGACTTTCCACTCCAGTATGAACTCTCGCTTCGCTACTACCGCGCCCAAAGAAAGTGGAATCGCTTCTGGTGCCAGGACGAGCACCACAGCGAACTCAAAGAGTACCGCCTCGCGGGAATAGAGGAAAAGAAGAAGCTCTGTGAGCAACTGGGCGCGCCACAGGACCCCGCGCAGGTCGATCCATGGAGTGAAGCCCATGATGAGATCAGCGACCAGTGGTATGAGTTCTGGGTGGCCCACTCCGATGGTCTCCGCCGATACCTGGATACGCAGCGTGAGAGCGAGGGCGTGGGCATCACCGGCGACATCGAGCACGGCAAGCAAAACATCATTCGCCGCAAGATGACGACCCGTCGAAAACTCAATGAAGAATATGGCTGCCCCACCGAGCCTTGGAATGCGGTCGATCCCAATTTGCTGTGGAATATCCCCAATATCCCCGCGGCCCAGATATCGATGCTGGCCCACATCACCGGACCGGCAGTTGCACCGCTCGCTGCATGCTCCGGCTTCAGCGTCGCTCTCAAAATGGGGATCGACGCGATCCGGTCAGAACAGGCGAAAGTGGCCGTCATCGGAATGACCGATCCGGAACCACACGCACTCTCAGTCGGTACGTTTTACGGAGCAAGGGTACTGTCCCATGATGGACAGGTCTCCAAGCCTTTCACTGGATTCCGCGGGACACACGTCGCCGGCGGCGCCTGCATCTGGATCGTCGGTGACGCGGACTATCTCAAGGAGCGTGGATTCAATCCGCTCGGCCTTGAAGTCCTCAGCGTTGCCGTATCCTCGGACGCCGACCACATCATCACTCCTTCAGAAGAGGGGCCGCGTCGAGCCGTTCAACAGGCTTTGGCCGAGGCCGAGGTCAACCCGAACGATGTCGCCACATGGGACATGCATGCCACCGCCACGCCGGGCGACTGGAGCGAACTTCAGGGCATTCTCGCTGAGATCCCCGGGTCCACCGCCTTCACGGCCCGCAAGGGCTCATTCGGACACGGCATGTCTGTCTGCGGTGGATGGGAACTCACAGCTCAGCATCTCGGTTTTTCAAAAGGCGAACTACATCCCGTGAACTTGTCGAACGACGAGATCCACGACCAGATCCGTGCCCTCGACTCCTCTTTGGTGCAGGACAAAGCCCGCCCTACGGATGGCGACGTTGCCGGCAAGATCAACATGGGAGTGGGTGGTATCAACGCCTGCGTGATCTGCCGTCGATGGTGACACCTGAGGATCAGCGAACAGAAAGACATCCATTACGGTTTACGTGGCAAGGTCTACGTCACCCTCCCCACCGGCCGTGGAACGACGTTGAGAATCGAACGCGAAGGGACGCTCGATCTCACTCAAGCAGCAGAGCTCCCTCCAACTGATTCAGCCACCAGTACGAGTAGAGGAACTCCTACTTCTTGCTCTCGGCTGAGATCCTAACCTTTTTGATAAGCGGAACCACATACTTCAAGGTCGTGTGATCGATCGAAGCAAACTTCGATTCTTCCTTGAGGCTGACATTACCTTCCGCACGATCAATGAGATTCCCCTCGCCGTCGAGGAACTCGATCGTGAAGTCAACTTTCTGCTTCTTTTCGGCAGTTGTCGAACACTCAATGCTGGCGTTTATTGACGCCTTGAGGTCAGCATCCTTTGAGCCGAAGATGCCTCCCTTGGCGCTCTTGGAGCCGAACTCAATTCCTCGAATCTCGACCTCGCCCACCTTGCCATCGAGCTTCGCGCTCTTGACGAGTTCGAAATCCATGGTGGTTGCGAAGAGCAGGCCCGCAGGCCCGGCAGGTTCGGGCTCCGCAGCTGGTTCGGGTTCCTCGGCAACTTCTGGCTCCGGCTCCGCCTCTTCGGCGGGTTCGGCTTCTGGCACCGGTTCAGGATCGGCTGGCGCAGCCTCCGGAGCCGGTTCTAGTTCTGGAGCCTCGGGAGTTTCAGGTACCTCCTGAGCGACAACGCCAGGGATCACAAACATTGCCACTGCAACACTTAGCATGAAGGTAAACACGCAATACCTCATCAGGAACCTCCTCGTTCGAATCGATTGTGAGTCTCGAAGGGAAGTTTAGCACTGCCACCTCTTAGCTGATCTCAGCGTTCTCGAAAACCCTCGAGCGACACACCCGTATATACGCCTATGAAACATATGCCTAACACAGCCATGGTGGAACGCGAAATGAAAAAAGGCAGCACTGAACTCTTGACCCTGTCATTGATCGAGCATCAATCTCGCCACGGCTACGAGATTCGTCAGCTCATCGAAAGCAACTCAGGAGGCTTTCTCAAGCTTCATGTCGCCTCGCTGTATCCACTGCTATACCGCATGGAGGAACGCGGTTGGATCCAGGGACGATGGGTTGAAAAGGCTGGTCAACGCCGCAGACGCTACTACCGGATCACGACTCAGGGCCGTGAGATGCTGAAACATCAACGAGGGATCTGGGAGCAGTTCACGGCCGCGGTCAACCAGGTACTGGAAGTGGATCATGCCTGACTGGGTAGACATCATCGCTGCAAGGTTGCGCCGTTCAAACGTTGACGTCGAACGCAACCGCGAAGTCCTCGTGGAAGTTGCCCAAGAACTGGAGGACGTCTACCGCAACGCCATCTCCAGCGGCGTAAGTCCGCTCGAGGCTCAGGAGATCGCACTCAATGAACTCGGCGACATCGATACCTTGCTGCCACACCTTCATCGGCAGCCTCAAAAGCCGGCACATATGGATGCGTCACACGTGTCGGAGTCTCGCAATCCTCTGCGCTCCTTGACCGCCAACATTTCCCAAGACCTGCGTTTCGGTGTTCGCGTCATGGCGCGAAAGCGCGGATTTACGGCTCTTACCATCGCCACGCTGGCACTTGGCATCGGTGCGAGTACAGCCATGTTCAGTGCTGTGTACGGCGTACTCGTCAAACCTCTCCCCTATCCCGAACCCGACAGACTGATGACCATCGGCATGACCTGGGGACAATCTACAAATCCAACGGTCGCCTCTGTTCCTGATTTCATTGACTGGACCGAGCAAATTACATCGATAGTTCCTCTCGCTGCGGCACAACGCACCTCGATCGTTCTCGGCGGAGACGGAGAGCCTGAACGGATAGGTGCACAGTCCGTCAGTCCAGACCTCTTCACTACTCTTGGCGTAGCTCCACAGTTAGGTCGTCTCTTCAACGACGACGAGTACCGCACAAGCGGTCAAAGAATCGCCATTTTGAGTCACGAGTTCTGGCAGCGTCGTTGGGGCGGCGATCCTGACATCATCGGCCAAAGCTTCACTGCCGAATCTACTAGCGACTCGGTCGGTTCCGGAGAATTCAGGGTTGTCGGCATACTCCCCGCCAGTTTCCAAGGACCACGGGCGCTCCGCCTCGACACCACCCAGATCTGGCTCCCTCTCCCGATCAACGAGGAGGCTCGTCAGGAGAATCGCACCCATTACAGCCTCATGGTGGTCGGCCGCCTCAAGCAGGACATCTCACTGGAAGCAGCTCAGCGCGAAATCGAAGCCATCTCCGAACGTAGGATCGCTGAATACCCCGAAATGTCGCGCATGGGCGATATGACGGTCGGCATAGGTATCGCATCTCTTCTTGACAAAACAGTTGGCGACACGCGTTCAGATCTTTGGACGCTCTTGGGTGCGTCGATTCTGATTCTTTTCATCTCATGTGCGAATGCGGCAAATCTGCTTCTAGCTCGTGCCGGCGATCGCGGACGCGAAATGGCGTTGAGAATTTCGCTTGGCGCCAGGAGATTCAGAATTGCCCGTCAACTCCTTTGCGAAAGCCTCCTCCTGGCGGCAGCAAGTGGTGTCGCCGGAGTGGTCACCGCCTATGCCCTCATCGAAGCATTTGTGGCAATGGCCCCGTCAGACTTCCCGCGGCTCTCTGAGGTCGCGATCGATCCTACGGTTCTCCTTTTTGCCGCTGGAGTCACCTTTCTAACCGGCCTGATTTTTGGATTCGCACCGGCATTGTTGAGTGCGAGAGCCAGCCTCGCCGCGACGCTCAGAGATGGAGGGGCACGCCTCTCTTCGGGTCGCGATCGCTCGCGGATGCGCAATGCTCTGGTCGTGCTCGAGACCGCCTTGGCGATGACCTTAGTCGTCGGTGCGGGCCTCCTGGTCAACAGCTATGCGCGTCTGGGTCGAGTCGATCCTGGGTTTGCGCCTGAAGACGTCCAGACTCTGGAGATCGGCCTCGGCACCTCATACGAGAACTCGCCGCAACGGGCGGCATTTGTGCGCGATCTCCTGGAACAGACGCGGGCGATCCCCGGCGTTGATTCAGCAAGCATGATCGTCGATCTCCCAATTGGAGGTGTTACGTGGGCCCCGCCGGTTCGACTTCCGGAACGAGACCACTCCGAAGTCTGGATGTCGACCATTCACATGATCGGCACCGACTACTTCGACACTATGGGTATCCGGCTGTTGCAGGGGAGCGATTTCTCACCTCACGATGTAGATGAACAGCAGATCGTTACTATCGTCAACGAGACTATGGCGCGCCAACTCTGGCCTGGCGAAAGCCCCTTAGGCAAAAAATTGAATATCTCATCGGATCCGGACGCGTCACTTCTGACCGTCGTCGGTGTGGTGAACGATGTTCATCAGAGCGGGCTCAGCGCGCCACCATCTCGAGAGTTCTATATTCTGTATGCACAGAATGCCTGGCTCGGTTGGATCAACCTCGTCGTTCGCACTCAAGCAAGTGCGGCCGTCATCACCGGCCCCATTCGCGGCGCACTTCGCAAAGTGGATCCAAGCATTCCGTTTTCGGGTATTGAAAGCATGAACGACCGGATCGCTTCCTCACTTTCAACGCCCAAGACCCGAACCTTCCTTCTTGTAGTATTCGCGACAGTGGCGATGGCACTTGCGATCGCGGGCCTCTATGGGACGATGATCTACCTCGTGGCGCAAAGAACTCAGGAGATCGGAATTCGGATGGCTCTTGGCGCACCCACCATCGCAATCATCCGTTCGGTGACCGGACAGGGAATGGTTCTGGTTGCGACCGGAATGGCTGTTGGAACGTTCGCGGCCGTACTCGCGTCGAAGGCACTCTCGAGTATGGTTTTCGGAATCGAGGTCATCGACCCGTCGACGTATACCGTCGCCGCGTTCGTTCTGGCTTCCGTCGGTCTCTTTGCCTGCTTGATTCCGGCGCATCGGGCAACTCGGACTGACCTGGTAACGACACTAAGAGCTGACTAGAACGAAGCATCCACTCTCAGAGGTTGAGAGACCGCCAGTCTTTCTTAAAACGGTCTACTTGTCACGTCGCCTGCGAACGGCTGACCTCTATAACAAGGCCGGCTCACCTGTCGCTGTGAGATTTCTCGCCGTTTCTCTTCTCGACTCCGCGATGTCCGGATATGATGGGAAGCGAACGCACGAGATGCGATTGGAGGACATCCTGTTTGTCCTTCGAATTGCGAGAAAACTGCCGGTAGCGTATTTGTGTATCGCAACTGGGTCTGTAGTCAGCGGCAGAGGTTGCTTTTGAAATTTCAGCTTCAGATTTTGCAGTGGGCGCTCCGCGGAGCAGGCGAACGTCTGACCTACCGATTGGCGGCGGTGATCGTCGTGCTTGTCGCTGGAGTCGTTCTGATACCCATTGTTGGTTCTCTTCTGACACTTGCGACGATCGCGATTGCTGAGGGCAGAATAGACTCCCAGTGGGCAGAGAACTTCGAGGCACTCACCACCCTACCCCAACAGCATCCGCCGCACACCGCCAACCTGGGAGCTCTCGAACTCGAAGGACTCAGCGCGACACTCGGCATTGATCTTGCGCCCTTCGGTCTACCCGAGCGTGCTCATCCAACTACAGAGCAACGTCAGGAGTTCGAAGCGATCGCCGACAATCTCTCCGTCTTCGTTACCGAGATCGTCGCTGCAGATGGGGTTCTTCCGCAAGCTGGTGTTCGACGATTCCTGGAAAGACATCAAGAGACCGTTCAGGAGATCGTCGCAAAACTCAATCAGGGCGCCTCACCACAGTGGGACAGTGACATCACGCTGGGCGGCAACGCGCCGCTACCAAACCTCGTTGGTTTGGAGCGACTTCATAGTCTACTGGCGGCGTCCGCAACCCAATTCCTGTCTGCCAGCGACTCCACCGAGGCGCTTCGAACAATTGAAGCGTCGTGGAGGCTCAACACGCCGAACCTGATTCGCCCCGAGCGGGCGTGTGTCCTCGCCGGATCGGCCACACTGCAGCTCCAACTCGCTCAGATTTCTCGATTGGAACTCGCCCCTGGCGAGTGGTTGGATCGTCTCGAGAACCTCGATCTCGAGCACGTCTATCTCAACACCTTGCGCACCGACGCCTGGAACGCTCTCGTCGATGGACGAACCGGAAGGTTCGTGAACAAAGAGAGTTTCTGGGTACGCACCGTGTTCAACTACATCGCACAACCGTTCCTACGGTGGGCCTCACACGACCGTGCGGAGGTCATGCTCTGGCCGGTGGGAGAGCTTGGCACTCGCGACATCCGCCATTTCGAGCGCGCTCAGTTTGCAGCAGAACTCCGGTCCAGGATTCCGCGATGGAATCATCTCGCTGCTGTCGACCTGCCGGATGTGGGCGGCGGATGGCTGCAAATAGCGCGATCGTCGCTGGGCATCGAACTCACCCAGTACCTTCTCAGGATTCAGCGCTTCGAACAGATTGGAGATTGGACAGGCATCGAACTGCTTAACGGAGAGAATCCATCCTCTGTGACCGGTCTGGTCTGGATCATAGACGCGAGTCAGGACCGGGTTACCATTCGACTATTACATGAGCCGGCTCTGCCCGTACCTGAGACGTTTCCAATCGCGCCGCTTCACGCTGAGACCGAGATCGAGGCACCGCCCCCAACACCTGGAGATTCGGATGAGCCAGCCTAAACCGAACCAGCCGGCGATCGACGTCTGTGGTGGGCGCGCTGGGCGCCGTGTCTTCAAAGCGATCGCCACGTTGCTTCCGCGGGTCCTCACCGAAGGCGAGCAGAATCTGGCCGTTGCTGAAGCCATTGAGCAAGTCGGGTGGAGAAAGCGGGTCGTTTTCGGCTCGATGTGGGGACTCACGCATCGGGTTGCTTTGGTCTTTACCGACCGCCGCCTAATCGAAATCGCCCTCAGTTTCGCCGGACGTCGTGCCACGGGATTGGTGCGCGAATTCGCCTGGTCCAACTCACTGGAACCAAGAACAGACGGACAATCGTTCTCCCTTGGAGATGCGCCGATCTGGAGATTGCGACAATCTCTGCCGGAGGTCCTGCTCGCCGATATTGAGGAACGTTCCAGGGATACCAAAACCGGCGCTCGCCGAGTCGGTCATCTGCAGGCATGGCGTCTCTGCCCTGAGTGCGGCCTCACGAGTTCTGAAAAGGACGCCCGTTGCCGAAGGTGCGGTGCACTGAAGCGCTCCAGTAGGCTTGCAGCACTTCTCGCTCTCGCATTTCCAGGCGCCGGCCATTTCTTCGTGAAACGTCCGGGTTTCGCCCTGTTCCGGTGTGTTTTTGAGCTTGGCTTCTTTGCCGTTCTCAGTCTCCAACTGCTGAAGGCCGGGAGCACTTTCACGACAGTATCCTGGATGGTCGCCAGCGGCCTTGCTCTTGTGCTAATCAAAGCTGAGAGCATTTCCCAGGCCCGCGCTCTTGCCGAGCGCGCAGGCACGATCGAAGATGTTCGAGCAAAGCGCTGGTTACGTTTCATCCCGTTGGGGATCGTTTTGTCGTTGTCCGCGTTCATCGTTCCCATGATGTTCGTGGGTTCAGCCGATACAAAGATCACGGGTGACCTCGCCGCTGACTCCACACACCTGGGATGGACCGTCAGTCGCGTCGAATCAACCGACCAATCCCAGCGGAACGCTCAAGCTCCTCGAGCCCGATGGCTTCACACTGACGGCTGGGTCGTGGAAGTCACCGCCCAACCCTTCCCGCCGTTCGAATGGACCGATACGGTGCGCGCACGTTGGCTCGCCGAGTTTCAGGACCGGACGGAGGTCGTCGCAAGCGAACTGCGACTCGGCGAAATCGACGTCCTCCGAATCATCGAGACCTCGTTCGACGAACGAGGCCAGGAGAAGGCCACTGTCTCACACGTGGTCTTCGACTCCTATGGCCGCGACGAACACGTCTTCACAGCCGACGTCACTCAGGATGACCTGGCTGAGTTCAACCAGAAGATCCAGAAACTGTTCCCGTGCATGTACTGGATCAGCGCGCGCCCCCCCTCGTCCCTGGTGAAGCGCTTCATAACGCTGGACTGAACCGAAAGGCTGTCCTTGGGTATCGCCCGCCGCCGGCGATCGTATGCCTATTCAGATCTCAGTGCCTGCACCGGGTCTATCCGAGTTGCCCGTAGCACCGGAACCATGATCGCAGCGAAAGCAACGACAACCATTGCCACTACCGCCGCTGCTACGTAAAGAGGATTCAGCGCACTCACACCAAACACCATGCTGCGAGTCAGAGCCGACGCGGCGATGGCACCGAGCAGGCCGACTACAATCCCGGGCACAAACAGGCGAGCGGCCCGGGCCAAAAAGTGCCTTGAGACGAGCAACTTGTCGGCACCAAGGGCAACCCTCACTCCGATTTCATGGGTACGCTGCGAAACCGAAAAAGACATGACTCCGTAGGTGCCGGCCACGATGAGGATCAACGCTGTCACAGCGAACAGGCCAACCAAAACCATTGAAAAGCGGCGCCGTCCCGTGCGCTGATGGAGAATCTCCGCCATCGTGGACGGTTCGGCCACCGGCATCTGCGGATCAATCTTGAGCACGGCTTCACGAATGATGGCCGGGAGCGAACTCACATCACCATCCACCCGCACCACAAGCTGCCCCCAGATCGGCCCCCACACCTCGCAGGTATGAGGGAAGTACATCTCAGGAAGCGGTGGCCTCTCAGCTCCCCACTGCATAACATCCTCGACAACACCGACAACGCGGCCCCGCCACCATTCGATGGCGCTGCGCGGACGTACGAGCTTGCCGAGCACATCTTCCCCCGGCCACATCTGCTCTGCCATGGTTCTGTTGATCACGAGCGGCAGCTCCACCGGCGAGATCTCAAGACCGGCCGCGACACTCGCTGCTTCGAGATCACGCTGATCGAGCAGCCTTCCAGCCAGCAGAGGGATCCCCATCGCCTCGTAGTAGCCGTCATCAACGAATGAATACTCGACCAAGTCACCGCTCCGCCGAACAGTAGGATCAAAGACATCGTCGTTGACCATCACACCACCGTTCGAACCACCACGCAGGGGCAACTTGCTTGTCAGGCCAGCTTGGGCAACACCCGGCACGGTCCGAACGTGTGCCAACAATTCCTCATAGAACGCTCGCCTCTGTTGAGGCTCTTCGTATGCCGGTCCACTGAGCGAGATTCCGGCCACGACGACCTCATCAGTGTCAAAGTTCATCTCCTGGGAAATCACATTGGAGTAGCTGATCATCAGCAACACCGCAGCATTGACCAGGATGAGTCCTATGGCGATCTGTGCGGCGACGAGAACTCCCAGGAACCGATTGCGCCCGCGGCTTCCTCCACGCGCAAGCATGCCTTCCCTCAACACTGTGGCAATCTCTGTTCGAGAGCCAAGAACCGCGGGAGCCAAGCCGAACAGAAGCCCGGCCAAGATGGTCGTCACTGCAGCAAATGCCAGCACACCTAAATCGACTCCGATTCCTACGGCCCGAGGAACGTTGTCCGGCAGTATTGCCACCAGGGCTCCTACACCCCAGTAGGCGAGTGCGATTCCAGCAACACCACCAAGCAACGACTGAATCAGACTCTCAGTCAACAACTGACGCACGAGTCGGGAGCGATCAGCGCCCACGGAGCCGCGAATCGCGATCTCCGGGGTTCGCTGCGCCCCCCGTGCCAACAGCATGCTGGCGATGTTGGCGCAGGCGATGAGCAGCACCAGTCCAACGACAACTAATAGGAAGTTGAGCGCCGTTTGGACGCTGCCGAGAGTTCGCTTCATCATGGGCTCGACCCAGATGCTGGTACGCGCATTGGTGTTCGGGTAGGCAGCGGCCAACTGAGCAGCGATCGCCTTGAGTTCGACCTCAGCCTCCGCCACCGTAACCCCATCAGCAAGCCGCGCCACTCCTCCGAACGAGTGGTTTTCACGCATGGAGTCCTCACGTGGTAGGACAAGAGGTTTCCAGAGCTGGCTTCTGTCACGACCTCCCCATGGGGTCGGAAACTCGAAGGAGTCGGGCATGATGCCGACAATCTCGTACGGCACGCCATTGACCGGAACCCTTCTGCCGATCACGTCCCGCTCCCCGCCAAAATGTCCCTGCCACAAACCGTAGCTGAGAATGAGTACGCGGTCGTTTCCTTCGACCTCTTCCTCCTCCGTAAACAGGCGTCCATGGAGCGGCGGTACGCCGAGTAGCTGCAACAAACTCGCAGTACATCCAGCGCCGAGCATCCGGGTTGGGGCGTCGTCACTGGCCAGGTTGAACCAACGCGTGGTCAGCACGCCAAAGTCCTGCAGAGTCTGGCTCTGCTCGCGCACGTCGAAATAGTCGGGGCCCGTGAACGGCTGGTACGACGGGGTCTCACCCTGCATCTCCCACACAGCCACCAAACGCTCCGCTTCAGAATATGGAAGGTCGCGCAGAACAACACCTTTGAGCACAGAGAAGATCGCCGTGCTGCCACCGATACCGACGGCTAGTGTTATTGCGACGAGCGCAGAGAATCCGGGCTTGCGCCTGATCTGTCTCAGTGCGAACCGGACGTCTTGACGCATTGTGTCGATGAAGAGTTCGAGAGTCGCCATGGAATGCTCGTCCGTATTCGCCTTCGTCACAATCATCCTCCATCCACGACTCAATCCCTTACTATAGAGCAAACTGAGCCTGACCTATTCGACGTCGAGAGTGCTGGTTTGGTTTGATAACACTGGCGCTCTACTCACAGGATGGGTCGTACAACCGTTATTCTGCGCGATGAACTGAACATTGTGGGTCGATCCCCTCTTGCGTTTTCATTGAGATGATGTATCATTCTCCTTTAGGTCGTCAGAGTTAGGACAAATGAACACCTTCCGGAGGTTCCCATGTTTTTGAGGAAGACTGTCATTCGCCTCGTGATTGGACTTTTGTGCCTGGGATGCGTTTCAACGCTCATGGCTCAAACAGAACCCTTAATCTCGGCAGTTTCTGTACTTGCGACTAACAGCGCATACTTGAAACAGGGCTCTGACGTTCTGTCGGGAGATGTTGTCGTCAATGCTCCCAGTGAAGGACCGACGCTGACGAATCCATACGAACTCACCGTCGGGCTCAGCACAACCACGCCTTCGGGATTCACGATCATGGCAGACACCCTCCGAGTCAAATCCAGCGCAGAGGTTGCTTGTGATGACGTGAGCCCAATGGATGGCATTTGTGACAACGTGTTTTGCAACGAACTCAATGACGGCAGTGGAAACGTCACCTGTTCTCCGCTTGGAGTCGATCCGGTGTTTTCCACACTCCCGCCGTTTCTCGAAGCTGAGCTTCCCCCAGAAGTCGAGGACATCACCGTAGGTCAGGGAGAGTCTATTGAACTCGGCCCCGGCGTCTATGGAGACATCTTCGTTAAAAAGAACGGCACCATCCTGTTCACGGGAGGCGTCTACGAGTGCCGAAGCCTCTTGACCGGACTCAGCACCGGATTGCTCTTTGCTGCCTCCTCCGACGTTCTGATCGCCGGTAAATTCGACACCGATCAGAACTCGACTGTCGGGCCGGCAGAGGGTGCCTCTATCGATGCTTCAAATATCGTCTTCTATGTTGCCGGCATCAATGGCAACAGTGGCAACCTCGGAGCAACACCCAAAGCAGCACAGCTCGGACTGGCAAACGTCGCCAATGCCAACTTCTACGTGCCCAACGGCACGCTCTACATCAGAAAGAACTCACACGTAACCGGAGCATTTCTCGGCCGTGATGTCATCGTAGGCATTGGCGCTGAAGTGTCTCTCGACAGTCACTGGACTAGCCAGCCTCCGCTCGCCTTCCCGCAGGACGTGAGCTTGCTGAGCGCAGAACCGCAAGAGATCACCCTGGGAGGCAGCGACCCTGAGAACGCCGATCTTGCGTTCTCAATCGTCTCCGAACCCACGGCTGGATCATTGGGTGAGATCACTCCGATCGTTCCTGATCCGGTACTCGACCGGGAGACCGGTGATTACATACAACCGCCCATCACAAGCGCATTAGTGACGTACGCGCCGTTCACAGGCGACGAAGAAGACAGCTTCACCTTCAAAGTGACCGACCCCACTGGTGCGTCCGGTGTAGCCGCAGTCCAACTTTGGCCAAACATCGTAGAACCACCGTTCGAACCTCCGGAAACCGTTGTCGCCAACGACAGCGTCGACTTGGTAGCAATAAACACACAAGTCACCGTGACAATGACAGGAGATGCTCCAGAAGGCGTTTCGTTGACGTTCTCGATCGTCAGCGAGCCTCAGTCGGGCCAGTTGGGTGAGCTGAGCCAGGGCACAGAAACACCACAGCGTACGGCCTTCGCGACGTACACGCCGGAACCCGATTTCGTCGGCGACGACACACTAGAGTTCGAGGCGTGCGGAGAGATAAACACGGAAGTGGTTTGCGACACCGCAGTTGTCATCTTGACAGTCTTCGAGCCGTCATTCGAACCCGCTGACCTCGTCGTCGACCGACAGCTCACTGCTTTCCAGACCCTTCCTGTCCAGATCAGCTTCTCGCAGGTTCCTTCAGTACTCTATGCAACTGTTGCGGGCAACGTAGCCGACAGCGAAGGCTACGGATCCGGCGACAACGTCAACGCTCTGCCGGGACCGTCACCTCTGCTGATCAGCGGATTCTTGGATGGCGAGCCAGAGGGCGAACCTCTTGGAGACGCAGGAACCGGGCGTATCTGGATGGAGTTCTTCATCGGCATGCTCGATGGAGCCCAGCTTGAATCGGCACAGATCGTTCTGAACACATACCGTGGAACCGAGGATGCGCTCGATACTTTCTTCTACAGTGGGCAGTCGCTCGCCAACGGCGTTCTCGACATTGGAGACTACTCGGCGTGGGTAGAACCGATCCCAGAGGCCATCATGCCGGTGCCAGAAGAGATGCAGGAAGGCGACGCGGGCACCTTCTCCCTGGATGTCCTCAATGAACTCGAAAGCGCAATAGAAACTGGACGAACATTCTTCACGATCCAGGGCCGTGTTGATGAGAATCTCGCCAACGGCGCCTTCCAATCCGGCCTCCACGTGCGCTCAACTGCTGATGGCAACTTGGCCGAAACTCTTGAACCGAAGATACTGCTCGCATCAACCGTTGAATACAAGGTGACATCCCTGCCGCAGGCAGGTGCTCTGACCGACGTGTCCGGTTATCTCATTACCCAGGAGGACCTCCCCTTTGTGCTTTCCGACGGCAGTGCTGCGTACTTATCTGAGGGAGATTTCATCGGCACGGACAGGTTCACAGTTGAAGCGACCGATGGAATCACGATTGATTCCGCATTGATCAGCGTTTTCGTGCGGGTTGGCTCCTGCGCGGACGACAAAATCTTCTGCCACTCAGGTCGCTGAGTGATCCTGGCTGCCAGTAGCGGGAGAGTTAGAGTTGCAGCATCAAAAGGTCCATGAGCCTTTGTTCCGACGAAGGCTCATGGACCGTCCGGCGCTACTGAGTTTCCCAGATGGCTATGCCTGAGGTTTAGAGAGTCCCCGGCGCTTAAGGCAATCAGTTCGGAGCTGGCGGCACAGGAACCATACAGCCACGAAGCCGATCAGCAAGGATGACGCTGAAGACGAGTTCCTGCCCGTCTGACCATCCATCCTGCCAGCGCCGTTCGGCTGAGCTGTTTCCATCATGGTCGCTGGGAACACTGCGCTTTTTCCAATCAAATGACATCTCGAGGAGATCGTCACAATCGCTGTATGCAAGCTGGGAGCGCATCGATTCCATGCCTGCCCCGAAGCCAGTTATGTAGTCTGGATCATCCCGCAGTCGATCCACGATTCGACCAGCGTCATCGAGGGCACGTTTGCTTTTTTGCACGACAGTGGCATTGATTTGCTCCGCTTTCCAGATGGCGTGACGAGCCAGCGTAAGGTCGTAGTCGTCCGGAAAAGGTTCACGTTGGCGTTGATTCCAGGAATCCGACGCTTCCGCTTCAGCCTGTGAGTGAAAGACCTTCACCGTCTCCCCCAGGCGAGTCATAACGATATCCGCGCTGTTCGACTTGACGTCCTGCCGAGGAATGCCGACCAGGAGCTGCAGTTTGCAGGGTTGTTCATCGTAAAGAGTGAAGGGACCATCCACTCGACTCGTCAAAACCGGCTCTGCAAAGGAAAGAAACAAATCAAGGCGGGATCGCTTGAGGTTGATCTTGTCCACCTTGGCGAGTTCGCCAGGCGCAAAGCGTCTCGTTGCCTTGGCTGTAACTCCCGCGGCGCCGACTTCGTTGTTGTTGTAGCCACCGGCGCAGTTGGAATAGCCCTCAGTGAGCATCACGACCCAGGCGCCCTGCAATCGCCGCTCAAGCTCATCTTCCAACGCACCAGCGAATACTGGTGTCGAAACGAGCACCATCGACAGAAGCGCTGCGACACTCGTATACAGTTTCATGGACCCCTCCTGGCCTTTAAGTACCCTGTACAAGTCTGCCACACTCCCTCAGTTCGGACATGATCAGAAACCGGGTTACTATCTCTGCCCAAGTAAACTGCCCTCGACCAACCACAAGTGCAGAGTGTTCTCTGGAAACAACTACAACGTCTGGAATTGCGAATTTCATAACACCGCGATATCTTATGTTCTGGATCTCGAAAACATTCCTTACTTTTTGCTATTTCCTGACAGCGGTCTGAGGTAGAACGAACCGAACAGCGCGAACACATCGGAGGCCATGATGCGTCATCGAACACTCAGCATGCTTTTCGTGGGTCTTGTATTTGGAGTATTCAACTTTGCGCAAGCCGCCACGATCACGGTAACGACCAACGCAGACTCCGGCGCCGGGTCTCTGCGAGAGGCCATCACCATCGCCGAAGGGAACGGCGAAGTCGACGAGATTATTTTCGACGCTGACTACACCATTGCGCTTTCGAGTGTCCTACCGACGATCAGCACCGAGATTACGATCACCGGCAATGGCTGGAACAACACCATCATCGACGGCGGCAATCCTGCACAGGGTACATCAGGAGTCAGGGCGTTCTATATCTCGACAGGCAATCTCACTCTTGACGATGTGATGATTCAGAATTGCTATGCATGGGGCGGTTCCGCGGTCTATAACGAAAGTGGAACACTTTCAGTGATCAGTAGCAGTTTGGAGACAAACGCCTCGAATTCAGCCGTTTATGGCGGCGCCATCTACAGCGAATCGAGCAACCCTATTGACCTGGAATTATCGAGATTCGAAGACAATCTCAACCTCCAAGGCGGTCCGGCTGACGTCACTGCCATTGGAAATACGTCTACTCCCGGGCAACACCTTGGCATCACCGATACTTCGTTTTTCAACGGATCGGGAGACTCGAGCATCCTTGTTCACTGGAAGGAAGACCTGGTTGTCGAAAGTTCGACTTTCTACGGCGCTTCGGAGAAAGCGCTAGATATCCTAGGTTGCACCGGCACAATCTCCAACTCCACACTCAGCGAAAATCAAACAGCCATCGAGTACGATTCGTACAACGTAAACTGGGGACCAGTGAATATCACAGGCGTCACCATTTTGGATTCTGATTCCTACGGCATTAGAATCTTCGGATCGAGTACTCAAGTCGCTCTGTCACACACGATCATCGCAGATTCGGGAATTGCCAACTGCGTAGTGAGCGGTGGAACGCTGACCTCTGTCGGAAACAATCTCGACTCGGCAAACACCTGTTCCTTTGCTTCGGCTGGCGACCTCATCAACACCAATCCCCTACTCGGTCCGCTTCAAGACAATGGTGGACCGACCTTCACTCATCAGCCTCTGCTCAGCAGCCCGGCCATTGATGCAGGTCTCGCCGACTCTGGATTGGCGGTCGATCAGCGCGGCATATCGCGTCCCCAAGACGGCGACGGCAACACGGTGGCCCTGTGCGACATAGGGGCCGTCGAGTCAGGAACATTGATTTTTGCCGATGGCTTCGAATCCGGTGACGTTTTGGGTTGGGACGCAGTGGTACCAAGTGGCCCTCAACGACCATCGGCCCTTCGACCAAGGCTGGCTCCTGCGGCTACTTCAAGATCAAGGAATCTGTTCTGACCGATGCGGCGTAACAGCCAGTCAGTGCAACGAAATCCATAGAGGTTCTCAGCGCTTTCAAGAAGGCCTGGATTCTGCTCATCCCGGAGGTAGATCGTAGCGAAAGGCGGTGGTGGCACCGTTTCCCCTAAGATGATTTGTGAATCTAGGATCACGTTTCCGTTGAATTGCCGGAGCGCCTGTTCATAGCCCACGAAAGAGACTAGGGCACGGTCAGTAACAACGATCCCGCCACTCTCCCGAGCGCTTGTGAAGGCGAAGCGAGTCGCCTTCACGACGGCAGATGTCTCTGATCGATACTCAGAAAGCGAAGGCAGCACTGCGATGACACTCGCACCTAAAGCTGCAGCAACCCCTACTGCAACCCATCGGGATCGCGCTAATTGTGCCAACCCGAGCACTACGAAGCCAACTGAGAATGCCAGAAGCGGAATCCAGTAGCGCGTGTGCTCTGGATTCGAACCACTGACCACGATGAATGTCAGTGGTACAAGTACCGCAGCGATGACCATTAGCGATCGCCGAACGTGTCGCAGCCCTGCAAAGAATCCAATTGCCATCAGCGCCAACCAGGCCACACCGAAGGAGGGCATCAAGAGCGCCCGGCAAAGCCCGGAGTCAGCAAAGGACGGAGTCAATGATCCCAACTGACCAAAGTGAATTACACCATGTGTCTGGAGTGCGGTTGCGAGAGGACCGAATCCTCCCGCCGTAGCAACGACCCAGCTGAATCCCAAGCACACAACCACTGCGGCCGGGATTACCAACTCTGCCGTATGACGCCAGTTGCGGCGTCTATAGATCGCAAGCACAATCAACGGCCCCAATGCGATCGCGAAATGGGGACGAACCAGCAGGCAGGCTCCGGCACCGACAGATCCGACGATACGACTCGTGGGGTGTTCCCAGGCGAACCACGATGCCGCAGCCACCGCCAGCAGCGCGGTTGCCGCTGGCTCGGTGAACGCTCGACCCGAGAGCATCCAAACCCCGGGAAGAGTGCAGTACATCACAGCCGCAGCGGTAGCCAGAGGGCGAAGGACAATCCTCGACCAAAGCGACGACAGAGGAAAGACCACCCACACTGAGCAATACGCACTCACAAACTGGAGACCACGAGCAGGATCTCCAAAAAGCGGCGCAAAGGCTTTGCCGAGCAGGATCCACAACGGAAACCAGGGAGGATGTGGGTTGTTGTCGAGAGGATCAAAGTGCACAACGGCAGTGGCAAAATACGCCTCGTCCTGATCCCAAATCGAGGCCGGAAAAGCAACTATACGCGAGGCCACCAGCAACGCCAGCAAAACCAGGGTCAGCCATACATCAAGGCGCTTGTTTTCGAGTCCCCACAGGTGCAGGCTGAATATCGGCTGCTGAGATTGCGCTTCTCTTGACGGCAACCACCACGGCTGATGCCCTTTGCGCTGACTTTTTTGTTGCTTAACCATCGTGTTCCGGTCACTACTCTAGCCGCGCTGGTTCACGCAGGGAAGAGTGAAGGAACTCCCGCATCCCTGGATACGATCGTTGTGCCACCTCACCCATTCCGCCAGGAATCGGTGAAACTCCGGACAATCCCACATTCGGTGCCCCATCACGGAGTCCGGAAATCCTGTGATCTCCCTCACAGGATTTCTTCATCACTGCCCGACATTGGCGTATCATTTATGACGCAACATGAAATCAGTCAGAACGAGTCTTTAGGCCTGTGTCGTTTTGATGCGAGGGTTACTCCCTAGCATGATTGACTCCAGCGTGGAGGATTGAGATGAGAAATCACACCGTGAAATACCCAACGGTAATTGCATCAGCGTCTTCAGCCAAAGTGGCTGGCTTGTTGCTCATCCTCGCATTCGCGATCTTCCCCGGGAGTGCTGCAACTCAGGAGCCTGAGTTCAACCTGATCGGCGACCGCTTCACTCTCGCGGCTCACGAAGTTGGCCCCGACCACATGCTGAAAAGGCTACAAACCCGCTGGGCCTCTTCGCAGGACGCGGAGCTTCGCTATCCTGACGATTCACAGCCTCAATCTCTAGAGGTGCTTGCCCGCGTGCCGGGCCGGAGCTTCAGAAGACGCGCACCGATTTTCCCTGCCAACGGAATTCTGGTCCAACCGGGGATCTATCAGCTCAGTGGCATCGACCCGACGCTGAGTGTTCGAGATCTGGCACCACTTCGAAGGATTATTGGCGATGCTGAAGTCGTGGCACTCGGAGAAAGCGTACACACCTCGGGCGGCTACTACAAAGCCAAGCACCGCGTCTTTCAGTACTTGGTCGAAGAACTCGGATTCCGTGCTTTCGCCTTCGAATCACCCTGGGCAAACGCAGAACAGGTTGCGGAGTACGTTCAGACGTGCCAGGGCTCGGGATATGCCCAAGTTTCCAACGGCCTATTTGGAGTCTGGGCTTCACGCGAGGTTGTTGATCTCGTGCAGTGGATGTGTGACTACAACGGAGCAAATCCTAACGATCCTGTGAAATTCTGGGGTTTCGACATCCAACAGCCCTGGCACGATTGGCCGATGTTACGGTTCTTTGTGCAGAGAGCGATTGCGAACAACGCCGCATTCATCACTGGAATCGAACGCTGCAATGGGATTGGATACGGTTCCGCAGATCGCTATTACGCCGATCCCGAATCCAGTAACATCACGCTTGCTGACTATGATGCATGTCTTAGTTCGCTGGCCTCCTTGGAGTCCTACTTCGACGATCACGAGGCAGAGCTGGTTTCTAACACCTCGGCTGAGGACCTTGTATGGGCGAGGATCAATCTTGTCGGATTACGTGCATGGGAAGGCCAGATGTACTTTTACGAGGATGATATCGACAGCTCTTACCAGGCTCGAGACGTTGGTATGGCCTACGTTTTTCAGGCTATCAAGTCTCTGCGCAACCCAGATGAGAAGGTTGCCATTTGGGCCCACAACTGGCACATCGCATACGACACTTCAAAATGGGATGCCGATTTCTATCCTGTTCCCAACATGGGCAGCCACCTCAGAACAGCCCTTGGCGATGACTATTTTGCCCTCGGGCTGATCGGATACAGCGTTTCGATAAATTGGCCAGGAGTCAGCGTCGGTGAGCTGGATCCACCTTCCGACACAAACGCAGTCGAATACCTACTCCACCACGAAATCGCTCGCGACTACCTCCTCTTGGATCTGAGCTTCCCCAATACTGATGAACCGTTCCTCGAGCCCGGGAGGAGTTATTCTCTCAACGGATCTGCAATGGTCCCAGGCGAACAGTTCGGTGCTCTCCTCTACCTTGACGTCTCCCCGATGATGAATGCGATCGGCTGGTGAGAGTCGGTTTCCGCTTGGTGTAGGAGAGTAATCGCACCTATTCGCAAGCTGGCAAGCCGACCGCAACCCAATTCATTGCCTCAACGTATGCCGACAGAGGATATCTATGGCCTGATAGGCATGAAGGAGGGTCACATGAAAGCGCTTACAAGCAGACGTCTTGGTAGGATCTGCCTGGGATTTTCGACTGCTGTTCTGATCGGAGCGACCTCTGGTCCGGAAGATTTCCCTGTCCTGAAGGGACCCTACCTCGGTCAGAAGCCGCCCGGATTGACACCCGAGGTCTTCGCTCCCGGCATCATCTCCACAGACGCATCCGAAGGAGCTTCCTCGTTCGCCCACGATCACAGCTTCTACTTGTTTGCCCGCGCCCGATCAGACGAGAATGGAATTCTGATCACTGAACAGCAAAACGGATCGTGGAGCCAACCCAGACTGGCTGCGTTCTCGGCCGGTAAGTACGATTGGGACTTCATGCTGGCCCCTGACGGCGAGACCGTCTTCGTCGCTTCAGGCCGCCCAACTGACCCGCAGGACGCTCCCCTGCAAAACTACAGGATTTGGGTATCCAGGAGAATCGATCATGACTGGTCTGCTCCTCGACTCCTCCCCCCGCCGGTGAATACCGGCCAGCACGACAGCTACCCTTCGGTCACGGCTGACGGTGCGTTGTACTTCTTCAGCAGACGTGATGGTGGTCTGGGCCTAGGCGACATCTACAGATCAAGAGCAGTTGGTGGCAACTACACCGAAGTCGAGAACCTGGGCGAGGCTATCAATACTCCATACCATGAGGTGGATCCCTACATCGCACCAGATGAGAGCTACTTGATCTTTTGCTCAGATCGACCCGGAGGCTACGGAAACGATGATTTCTACATAAGCTTCCGGAACGCCGACGGCTCTTGGACAGAACCTCAGAACATGGGGCCGAAGTTCAACACCCCACATCACGAATACATCCCGAATGTGACACCTGATGGGAAATACTTCTTCTTCACCAGCAACCCAAATGGTGATCGCAACATCTACTGGGTAGACGCCCGGGTTATCGACGAATTCAGGCCAAAGAGGATGGATCAATAACAAGACTAAATTACTCCGAGAATCCGAGTGTTCGGTTTGGAACTGTGGTCTTTGTTCCGAGCTGGGATAGGATTGCCACCTTGAGGAGGCGATCACGTGGGTACTGAACACCTGGCGCAGATGATCCGTCGAAGTTGCGAGAAACACGCCGACCTGCCGGCACTGGGATATCTCACCGACACGGGCTGGCAAACTTACAGCTACCGTGAGACCGGAAGGTGGATCGACAGCGTGGCGCGCTCGTTGATCCACATAGGTGTCGAAGTCGGCGACCGAGTCGCCATCTTCTCTCCAAATCGCCCGGAATGGACCGTGGCTGATCTGGCGATCGCTTCTGCGGGTGCTGTGTCAGTGCCTATCTTCGCCACTTCTACCGCCGCTCAAGCTGCCCACATCCTTGGCGATGCCGACGTGACGACCGTTTTCGCATCCAGACCCGAAGAGCACAGGCTCTTGATCGAAGCTGCGGGTGAGGGAGCTCTGCGTATCGTCACTTTCGATGAAGGTGTCGACGGGAACCTCTGGATTCGTGCGATGGGAGATCCCGGCAAAGAGAGCGCGGTGCAAGCCGAACTCGACCAGCGGGTCTCTTCCGGAGATGACGATGGGCTCGCCACCCTGATCTACACCTCCGGCACGACTGGAGCTCCAAAGGGTGTGATGCTAACCCACGCCAATTTTGCCCACCAGAGTCGCTCAGTGGAAACCCATTTTGATGTCGGCCCGGGTGATCGTTCACTGTGCTTCCTGCCATTAGCCCATGTTTACGAGCGCTCTTGGACTGCCCACTTGATGGCCAGCGGCGCCTGCAACTATTACCTCAAGAATCCGAGAGAGGTCATTGCGGCTCTAGGTCAGGTCAAGCCAACTGTCATGGTCAGTGTGCCGAGGCTGTACGAGAAAGTTCATGACGCCGTACTGGATCGAGCCAGCCGCGCACCAGCGCTTCGAAGGAAGCTCTTTTCATGGGGTCTGAACGTCGGCAACAGGGTAGCGCAACACATCCGAACCGGGCGCTCTCCAGGTCTGGGCCTCACCCTGCAACACAAATTGGCCGATCGTCTGATTCTGAGCAAGATCCGCGCCGTCGTTGGAGGTGACAAAAAGTTCTTCTCCGCCGGTGGCGCCCCGTTAGCACGAGAGATCGAGGAATTCTTCCACGCCGTCGGACTGCTGATCTGTCAGGGATATGGACTCACCGAAAGCTCTCCGATGGCTACCTGTAACACGCCATCCTGTTTTCGCTTCGGCTCAGTGGGCAAAGCGGTACCGGAGTGCGAGGTCAAGATCGGCGATGGCAACGAAATTTTGGTGCGCGGTCCCAACATCATGATGGGTTACCTCAATCGTGCGGAGGAAACAGCCGAGACCCTGGCCGACGGCTGGCTCCACACAGGTGACCAGGGGCGCTTCGACGACGACGGATTCCTCTTCATCACCGGACGAATCAAGGATCTCATCATCACGTCGGGCGGCAAGAACATCGCGCCGCAGCAGATCGAGTCTGCTGTAGGCCGTGACCCAATCATCGATCAAGTTGCTGTTATCGGTGATCGGCGCAAGTTCATCACAGCTCTTGTCGTACCGAACTTCGAAGCCGTCGAAGCATGGGCCAACGATCACAGCTTTGCCGCCTCCACGAGAGAGGAATTGGTGAAAATCCCCGAAGTCTTGGAGCTAGTCTCCGAACGTCTGGAGGCTCAGTCGATCGACTTGGCCCACTACGAACGGATCAAGAAATTCACTCTGCTGTCGCGTGAGTTGACGATCGAGTCGGGCGAGTTGACACCCACCCTCAAGATCCGCCGCCAAGTGGTGGAGGATAGATTCGCCGAACTCATCGAAGCCATGTACACCAACGATGCCGATGAGTAGCGCATAGCTACAAATTTGACTCCAGCTGACGCCGGCTTTCAGGCGACCAACCCTGGACAATGGTTTTGACCTGGCGGTTTTGGTCGACCACCAACGATATTGGAATGCCGGCGTCTCGGCTGGCAAAGAGCAACTCCACCTGATCCTGGTTCATCGTGTAGATCGGGTACGTGATACCGAGGCGATCCAGAAACTCTGGAATCTTCTGACGGGAGGAGGGTGCGTCAATCGATATGCCGACGACTGCTGAACCCTGCTCCGATAGCTCTTGCAGGTGTTTCATCTCAGTTGTGCACGAGCGGCACCAGGTAGCCCAAAAGCTCACTACCGTAGGCCCTTCATCGGCCAGCACTTGGCTGAGTCTCCGCTCGCTGCCGTCGAGTTCGGTCACGGTGACATCCGTCAGTGAATCTCCTCTCCGACCAGCCAGCAGCTTCCATGCGCGCTCTTCGAAAGTGAGCGGCGCCGGCAGTTCACAGCGTTGTTCAGCTATCGGCACCGCAGCCTCTTCTCCTTCTATCAACAACAGCGATGCGCCTGCTACCGGACCCGGAAATCGCTGTTTCAAGCCCGAAGGCCACCTCACTTCCATCCATTCTGCTTGTTTGACTTCACCGAGACCGAAGAGCAGGCGCGGATCAGATTGAGATACGAAACCGGAGCCACCACTCTTCACTCGGGTCAGTGTTTTGCCTTGAAAACCGAGCCGCACAACCGTTCCAAAGGCATCCTGGCCGCTGATGGTTCCTTGTAGGGTCAACCTCACCCAACCGGCCTCTTGGCCGACGAGATTGCGAAAGAGAAAGAGGGGTCGACCGTGTACAGCTCGAAGAACGATGTCGAGATCACCATCATTGTCGAGATCGACGCGAGCCGAGCCGCGGCCATCGCTCACCGAGTCCGCACCAGAGACTCCCGAGACATCTATGAAACGATCACCGAGGTTGAGGCATACCAGGTCACGTTCATAGCCGCTGAACGAGAAGCCGTCGGCAAACAGCTTGGATTGTTGAGTCGCGAATTCCTCCGCCGCCTGTGCCGGATTTCCCTCTTCATCTATCACACGAGACGCCACGACCTGGCGCCAGAAGAGGCTTCACGTGTCTTTGAGGGACGACCCTGAGACGAATCCATTGGGGGTGTAGAGGTCCTGCCAGGTGTCGTTGTCGATATCGACGAAACCGCCACCCCAGGCCCACCCTCCGGAGAAGGGACCGCGCGTGCTACTGACCTCAGTAAAACGGCCATTGCCGAGATTCTCGTACAACGCGTTGCCGGCAGCCATGATCTGCAGTCGTTCACGGGAGGGCAGCTGGTCAGCTCCGAGCCTGGACAGTATGCGATGGCCCGCGGTAGAAGACATCCGGGTGACGTGGAGGTCAAGATCGCCGTCGTTGTCGAAGTCGCCCGGATCTACGCCCATACCGTATCCGCCGTCGGCCACTCCCAAATCAGCTGCTCGATCTACGAAGTGATCGCCAACGTTGACATAGAAATGGTTGGGTCCACCAAAATCATTGGCCACATAGAGATCAAGGTCGCCGTCGGCGTCGAGATCAGCGAAGCTGGCAGCATAACTCCACTTGCGGCTCGCAACTCCCCACTCAGCAGCGACTTCGGAAAAAGTGCCGTCACCCTGGTTGAGAAGGAGCAAGTTGGGAGTGCCGTTTTCAGCACCATCCCAGCGATCCGGCAGGATTTCTCCATAGCGGTTGTACGAGGTCACGTAGATGTCGGCGTAGCCGTTCCCGTCAACGTCACCGGCTACCGCAGAAAAGCCGACCGCATCTCGGGCCACCCCTGATTCGAGGGAAACATCGAAAAAGCGGAGTTCACCATCAGGTATCTGCCGATTCTCGAACAGCACCTGACTTCCGATGGCTGACAGGAAAAGATCCTGGTCGCCATCCCGGTCATAGTCAAGAAACAGAGGGGCGAGACACGTTGTCGGCACGCTGCGGACCAGAGCTTCGTCAGCAATATCCTCGAAACTGCCGTCACCCCGATTCATGTAAAGATTGTTGCCCTGGGCGGATGTCACAAGCAGATCGAGGAATCCGTTACTATCAAGATCGGCGACAGCAACTCCGTAAGCTGCGTACGCCGGACCAGCATTGCCAACGGTGGGCTGATACGCGGCAAGGAGTCCGGCCGGCTCGGCGATCTCGGCAAACAGATCTCGTTCGGCAACCATCGAGTCGAACCGGTCCAGGACAAAGCGCTCAAGCCGCCACTGCCCGGCAGCATCGAGGCGACCTTCCGCCGCAGCCATGGCCGATGCCTTTTCACGGCGACCCTGTTGGTTACGACCAACCAGCCAGAACGCGACCCGTGCTTCAACGGTGTCACCATCACTCGCCAGTGCCGACTTTTTGACCTTGAAACGGACATCCTCGATCACCGAGAACGTGTCGCGAAACACCTCCAGGCCATCGACCCATTCATCGCCAGAGATTTTGGAAGCCGGGTCGTCTATCAGCCAGCTATTCTGAAGAATCCAAGCTCTCACCTGGCTCTCCGGTCCACGCACGGAAGGAAACGGCTGAGCAACGATCGAATCAGCCACGTGCTGGCGCACCACAGCTGTGTTGCCGTTGCGCACCGCGACCGAGAGGTCGAGCATGGCGTTGGCAAACGACTCTGTCGTTTCCTCAACCATTTCGATCTGCCGAGTAAGCTCAGTTGACCCACTACCGACAGGCGCATCGGCTCCACAGCCGGCGATGATCACACCCAGAAACAACATATATGCTGTCTTTTGCTTCAAGTTCCTAAACCCCATTCACCTCTCGGCAACCCCGAGAGCTTTTCAATGTTACTGCGTCTGGAGACCGAACACTCAGTGAGGAGCAGCGACGCCGTCTTGAACTCCTATCTTCCAGGAGGAGCTGAGTGTAGCCATCCAAAACCACACCGGTCTTCTGACATCTGGACTTCGGCGGCAACTCCCGGAGTGCCTTATCGTAGATATCGATAATGACCCGACACACTAACTTTCGGACTTCAGGAGGCAAACCCATGAAGAGGTCTCTCGTCTATATCGTCGCACTCTGCGCTGTATTGGTCACCCTAGTTAGCATCGCCTGCGCTCCGCATGTCGAGAGAGTTTCTCCAGCGACCACTGCTGAATTCCCCGCATTGACCGGACCTTATCTTGGCCAGTCCCCGCCGGGTCGACATCCCGAACTCTTCGCGCCGGGCATCGTCTCCACAGGCCTCGCCGAACTCAACTCAGTGTTCACTCCGGACGGCAAGGAGTTCTATTACGCAGTTGATATCGGCATGGACTGGGTCATCATGGTGACCCGCGAGCGAAACGGCACATGGAGTACACCAGAAGTTGCATCCTTCAGTCGCGAAGACTCCGCCGTCGATCTCAGTATTTCTGCAGATGGACAACGGCTTTTCTACTGCTCCAACCGCTCTCGATCTGGAAGTGGCGAACGAGAGCACAACCTCGACATCTGGTATGTGGACAGGACCGAAGACGGCGAATGGTCAGAACCGACAAACCTTGCAGCTATCAACTCCGACTCGAGCGAGTTCTATCCCAGCGTTACTGCGGACGGCACCCTCTACTTCCTGTCCGGCCGCGACGGCGGCCTAGGACGCAACGACATCTACCGATCTCAATTCGCGAACGGAGAGTACGCTGAACCAGAGAACCTCGGCCCTGTAGTCAACACACCTGGTGGCGAGGGAGATGCGTTCATTGCCCCTGATGAGAGCTACATCATTTTCAACTCGAGCGGTCACAAACGTGGCCCAGCAGACGGCAGTCTCTTCATCAGTTATCGCAGCGATGACGCAACGTGGTCTACTCCCCGAAACCTCAGCAGTGCGATGCAGGCCGACCGTTCCGATTTCTGCCCCATGCTTTCACCCGACGGCAAGTACTTCTTTTTCTCGAGTGCTCGACCGCGGTTCGCGGACTCCTCCGGACATTTGACTTGGGTCACCCTCACGGAGGCGCAGTCCAGACCCGAGAACGGGAACACAGACATCTACTGGATATCCGCCGATTTCATCCGCGATGGGAGCCTCGCTCCGTGACGGCTTGAGCGTCTCTTTTCATCGGCCTTTCTTGAAATGGAACCAAGTGCCCGGCGTCCTCGCGGTCATCTCTCATTGGGCTGCGAGGTCGTTGCAGCTGACTGCTTCACACTGGAGGCGGCTTGATCTTCCCGCAAAATGCCTAAAAAATCCTGGGCCTCGATCGTATCGGGATGTTCTTGTCCTAGCAGTTTCGCTCGCGCCTCATACACTAGGACGGCGCATCCCCGAGCCAACTGATACTGCTGTTGGCCCGCGAGTGCTCGCGCACGCTCGAGTTCGGCTGATAGGACCACGGGATGATTCGGACCCAACGCCTGAGTTCCGATCTCGACAGCCCTCTCGCTCAACTTTTGAGCCTCTTCGAACCGGCCCTGGGCGCTTCGAATCCGAGCCAGCGTAATCTGGCTCCCGATGGTGTCGAAGTTCTCCTCGCCGAGGACCTCCATCTGAATCTTGCTGGCCTCAGAGATCATTCTCTCCGCGTTAACCAGATCACCCTGCTGCAGTTTCAAGAACGCCAACCCTGCGGCGGTCCTCAGGGTGTCTTTGTCCTGCAAACCAAATTTCTCGCGCTGTTCTTCAAGAGTCGAGACATAGAGCCTTTCTGCGTCTGCAAATCTCCCCTGAGCGCGATAAACGTCTGCAAGATGACTCTTAGAGAACAGAGAAGCCTTGTAGCCCGCCCCCGGAAGATTTTGGCGTGAAGCTATTGCTCGTTGCAGCTGCTGCTCGGCTTCGTCATATCGCGCCACTTGAGCCAACAGCACGCCCAAGTTGTGCAGCGACATCGCGGTGTCCACATGTTCTTCCCCGAGCACTTTCACCCTCACCACAATGGCCGATCGAAGCAATGTCTCCGCTCTCTGATAATTACCGAGTTCGGTATGCGCAGCCGCCAGATTGTTGACCAACATCAGCGTGTCGGGATGGTTCGTTCCGAGCTGGCGTTGCCTCGATTCGAGCGCCTGCTCGAAAAGCTCCGCCGCCTCGCTGAGCTGTCCGCGGTTGAACAGGCCGGCAGCAAGTGCGTTGATCGATCTCAGGGTGTCCGGATGGTCGTCACCGAGGACGCGCCGCCGCACCTCAAGCACGCGGCGATCGATCGGTTCGACCTCATCATAACGGCCGGCCGTCCAATAGAGATCGGCGAGCTGATTCATAGCCATCAACGACGAGGGGTGCTCCTCGCCAAGGATTTCAACACGGGCCTCGATAACTCTCAGCAACAACCCTTCTCCCTCATCAAAGAGGCCGAGCTGCTGATAAGCGACAGCCAGAGACGCGATTGCCTCAAGGGCCTCCAGATCTATTGAATCTCGTCCACCATGGAGCTCAACCGCCCGCTCCAAATGATCTTTTGCCTTTTCGACCTCGCCGAGTGACACGTAGGTGTTGCCGATAGTCAAACGAACGGCCGCTTCCACCTCAGCCAGCTCAGCGAGTTCAGAGCCTTCATCGAGCCTCACCGCAGCCTGCTCGAGCACATCGGCTACGGCAACATCGTCACCCTGCGCCTTTTTCGGGTCAACTGAAGAAAGCAGTTCGGCGAGAAAATCGGAGACTGCTTCCGCTTTAACTGCCTGTTGCTGCGCGTCACTCCGCGCCAGTTCCGCCTCGTTGCGCAACACGCGCTCCTGCACGAAGCCCGCGGTAATCAGCACCAACAGACCGGCAGTGGCGAGAACACCGGCGCGATGACGTTGCACAAACTTGCCCATTCGATAGGGAAGTGTGCTCCGCCTGGCCTGCACCGGCATGCCCCCGAGAAAACGTTCGATGTCCTGACCAAGCTGTTCGGCCGAGGCATAGCGTCGTTCGGGATCTGGGTTCAAGGCCTTGAGGCAAACGGTTTCGAGATCATGGTCGATCCGGCTCCATGCAACCGTCACCCCAGGCAATGTCTTGCGACTAGCCTGGCCGGTCAAAGGTGTTCCCTCAGCTTGACTCCGTGAACGAAGCTTCGCGTTCGGCGTTGGAGGCATCTGGCGAGAGACCAATTTAGGATCCCAGTTGCTACGATCGTGAGGCCGCTCTCCCGTCAGAAGTTCGAATAGCACGACTCCGAGAGCGTAGACGTCTGTAGCCGTAGTCACCGCCGCTCCAAGGAGCTGTTCGGGCGCCGCGTACTCGGGCGTCATCAGTAGCTGACCCGTTCGAGTGTTTTCTGATTCTTCGGGAGCATCCGCCAGCAGCTTTGCGATACCAAAATCCAGCAATTTCACCTGCCCATTCCCATCGACGAAGATGTTGCCGGGTTTGAGATCCCGATGTACGACTAGGTTTCGGTGCAAATAGCTCACTGCATCAACGACGTCCAGAAACAAGCGCAGAACTGTATCGATGCTGGACCTATTCTGCTCACAGTGGCGGGTGATCGGCAGACCTTCGACGATCTCCATCACGAAGTAGGGTCGCCCCTCCTCAGAGACTCCGCCGTCCAACAGATGTGCGATGTTGGGGTGGGAAAGACCCGCAAGAAGCTGGCGTTCAGCTACGAAACGTGCCCTCAGCTGCGGTGTTTCCATGTCGAGGTGCAGCAGCTTCAACGCCACTTCTTGATCGAAGGATCCGTCGATTCGCTCGGCGCGATACACCGCGCCCATGCCGCCGTGGCCGATGGCTACGAGTGTTCGGTAGGGTCCAATCTGGATCCCTGTCTGCGTGGCACTTTCGAGTTCTTGAGGTGAGGACGCTACGATATCGTTCACCAAATCGCCAAAATAGTCCGCCGCGTCGTCGTATGAGGCGAGGAGATCTTCAATCGCTCGCCGTAATTCGGGTTCGCCATCACATTCCTGGTCGAGAAATGGACCTCGATCTTCAACAGATCGCTCCAATGTCGCGTCAAGCAACTGTGCAAGTCGATCGAGGGAACCGTGACTCATCTCAGACCGAGCCCGTCTTTAGCTCGCGATACAACCAGGTACGAGCCAAGCTCCAACCACGCTTGACCGTCGCCGACGAAACGTCAAGCGCCTCGGCGGTTTCATCGACGGTCAGCCCACCGAAACACCGACATTCAACGATCCGAGCCAACCGCAAATCCTCGATTTCGAGTTGGTTCAGCGCTTCATCTAGCGCAAGCAGCTCTTCGGAGCGCTGCTCAGAGACCAGCATTGAATCTTCGAGCGCTATCGGAGCAGCGCCTCCACCACGTTTCTTTCGTCCGTGCCAGCGAGCATTATCAATCAGAATCGACCGCATAGCCTTGGAAGCCACTGCGTAGAACTGGCGACGATTGGTAAAGTCACCGCGACTCTGATCGGCGAGCTTGAGAAATGCCTCGTGGACAAGACTGGTCGTTCCGAGCGATTGTCCACCATTCCAGCGGTACCGGTTGGCGCGCGCCAGCGCTTTCAGCTCGCCATACACCAATGGCATGAGTTGCTCAAGAACTGCCTGCCTGCCTTCTTCCTTCGCCTCATCCAGTTTTTCCAGGAGTTGCGTGATTTCGCCGACATCATTCATCTCGTTCTTGGCCTCCGGTCACACCACAATAAGCCGACTTTCGCGCATTATCTCGAATCGTCTCGTACCGCTTTTGAATGCATTAAACCCGACTGCCGAAATGATAACAAAGATTGATAGGACTTGAGATTTCGCGTCCTCCAAAACCCATATCGGCAGGCTCTTGTCCTCTCCACCTGATCCATCGATGATCTCTTTCTCGGCAAAAAGTCGTTTGTTCAGTCAAAGGTCGGAAGGAGTCCCCTCATGAGTCGTCAGTTCATGATCTTTGTGCTGAGCATCATCGGTGTGACCTCGATTGGAGCTGCTGAGATACCTCTGGGTACAGATCGGGCACCTCTTTCCTTCGAGGAAAGGGTCACTGCCTTCGAAAAAGTAGAAAACGTGTATTGGTCCTACCGAATCTGGCCGCAGGAGAACCCCACGGCCAAGCCCGCTCGTGACGAGGTGATGTCGCACGAGCAGGTTGTTGCCAAGGTCGAGAAATTTCAACTCTATGAGGCGGCTCTCGAGCAAATTTGGGAAGAGCCCTTGACTCCTCAGCGAATCCAGGCCGAGCTCGACCGCATCGCCAGGAGCACTCAACATCCCGAGCTGCTGAACGACATTTTCACCGCTCTCAGCCAGAATCCCTATCTGATAGCCGAGTGCTTCGTCCGTCCCCGGCTGGCTGAGCGTTTGGTCAGGGAGCGCTACGCCTGGGATTCCGAGATCCACCGTCAGACGCGGGAGCAAGCCGAGGCAGAGCTCCTGGGTGCATCACGCGTGGCGGATCTCGAACATACCACCGCCTCGATGGGCGAGGTGTCCTGGGTCCGGGATGATGCGGGCGTATTCGATGAGCCGACCGGGCACGACGAGCTTCGGCTCACCCCCGGCGAGTGGAACGAGACAACGATCCGGCTGGCCGGGCGGTTCCCCTCCGCTGCAGCCCCAACGCCGGCTGCTTTTCACCGGTCCAACCCCGGCGAGCAACTTACCGCGCAGGTAGGGTGGGGAGTCTCGCCGCTCTTCGAGACCACCGGCGCCTTCGGCGTGGTGGAGGTGCTTGCGGCCGACGACGGCAGTGCGCATATCGCGTCAGCGACCTGGCCCAAGCGTACCTTCGCCGATTGGCTGCAGAACGCACAGGCCGAGCTGAGACCGACGACGTCAAATGTGGGAAGCTATGCCCTGCCCAAGCTCGCGAGTGGCGACCCCTGTATCGACGACACCTGGACGCCGACGGCCGGTAGCGGCCCTCCGGCCGCCCGGTCGGGACACAAGGCGGTGTGGACCGGGACCGAGATGATCGTCTGGGGTGGTGGGGACACCGCTTCCTACCTCGATAACGGCGGTCGCTACGATCCTGTCACCGACAGCTGGCTGCCGATATCGACCAGTGGGGCGCCGGCCGCCCGGTCGGGACACAGCGCGGTGTGGACCGGAGCTGAGATGATCGTCTGGGGTGGGGAGGATGGTACAACCTCGCTCAACACTGGTGGTCGCTACGATCCCGATTCGGACAGCTGGACGGGCATGACCTCCGCCGGCGCGCCGACGATCAGAAATTACCACCACGCCGTATGGACCGGGAGCGAGATGATCATCTGGGGAGGAAGAGACGGCGCCGTCTACACTAACACTGGCGGGATCTACGATCCGGCCACGGACAGCTGGACGCCAACCACCACCACCGGAGCGCCGTCCGGGAGGACCTTTGGCGCCGCGGCATGGACCGGCGACGAGATGATCGTCTGGGGAGGGTGGAACGGGACAACCTCTCTCGGGTCCGGCGGTCGCTACGATCCCAGCACCGATAGTTGGACTGCCACGAGCACCACCGGAGCCCCAGGCAGCCGGTATTACCACCACGGGGTGTGGACCGGCGACGAGATGATCGTCTGGGGCGGCCACAACGGAGCATCGATGCTCACCAGCGGCGGTCGCTACGATCCGACCACGGACAGCTGGACCGCCACAAGCACCACCGGAGCCCCAAGCGGTCGATATACCCACGCCACGGTATGGACCGGCGACGAGATGATCGTCTGGGGCGGCTACAACGGAGTGTCGATGCTCAATACCGGCGGTCGCTACGACCCGGCCACGGACAGCTGGACCGCCACGAGCAGTACCGCAGCCCCAAGCAGTCGTCGCGGTCATTCCGCGGTGTGGACCGGCGACGAGATGATCGTCTGGGGTGGGTGGAACAACCCCACGTGCTTCAATACCGGCGGTCGTTACGACCCGGCCACGGACAGCTGGGTGGCCACGTCTGCGAGCGGCGCACTGGCCCCTCGCCACAACCACAGAGCAGTGTGGACGGGCACGGAGATGGTCGTCTGGGGCGGGTACGACACCATCGCCGCTTCCCACCTCGACACCGGCGGTCTCTACGATCCTGCAACCGACAGCTGGGTAGCCACGTCTGCCACCAATGCGCCGAGCCCAAGGGCGGGTTTTGCAGCAGCGTGGACCGGCACGGAGATGATCGTCTGGGGCGGTTATGGCGGCTCCAACCTGAACACCGGCGGTCGATATGACCCGGCGGCCGACACCTGGACGGCCACAACCACCAGCGGCGCGCCACAGGGTCGCTACAACCTCACCGGGTTGTGGACCGGCACCGAGATGATCGTCTGGGGTGGGTGGAACAACAGCACCGTTACCGCATCCGGAGGCCGCTATGACCCGGCAGCCGACAGCTGGACGCCGACGGCCACCAGCGGCGCACCGTCCGCGAGGCAGCTGCATACCGCTGTCTGGACCGGTACGGAGATGATCATCTGGGCGGGCGCGCTCCCTACCACTGGCACCGGCGGTCGCTACGATCCGACCACCGACAGCTGGACGCCGACGTCCTCAAGCGCACTGGCGGTAGCGAGGTACTACCACGAAGCGGTATGGACAGGCACGGAGATGATCGTCTGGGGGGGGTACGACGGCTCCTCTGCCATGACCGCCGGCTGTCGCTATGACCCTGCCACAGACAGCTGGGCCGCCACTTCGCCGACCGATGAGCCGGCCGCACGCCGTCTCAATGCCCTGGTGTGGACCGGCACGGAGATGATCGCCTGGGGCGGGGATGACAAGGTGAGCTACCTGGACACCGGTGGTCGCTACGACCCGGTGGCAGACAGCTGGGCTGCGACCTCCACGATCGGCACGCCAGCAGGGCGCTCCTACTTCCCAGCGGTGTGGACAGGTACAGGGGCGGAGATGATTGTCTGGGGGGGGTACGACGGCGCCTCAGTCGACACTGGTGGCCGCTACTGCGCCTCGGGTGTGCTCGGTATTGATTTCGGTGATGCTCCCGACCCGACCTATCCCACGCTGCTGGCATCGGACGGCGCCAGGCATCCCAACTTTGGACTTCTCTACCTCGGCTCAACCGTTGACGGCGAGGCCGACGGACAGCCGACAGCGGGTGCGGACGGCGACGACAACGACGCGGGTGGGGATGATGAGGACGGCGTGACCTTCACGTCACTTCTCATCCCGGGAGAGACGGCCGGCGTCGATGTGCAGGTGTCTGACTCCTGCTATCTCAACGCCTGGATAGACTTCAACGGCGACGGAGACTGGGCCGACGCCTTCGAACAGATTTACTCGGACCACACACTAACCACCGGCACCAACTCCCTCACATTCAGCGTACCCGCTTCGGCCCCGCCCTCCGGCATTACCATTACCCGCTTTCGGGTCGACTCGACTGGCGGTCTCGGCACAACCGGCCTCGCGACCGATGGTGAGGTTGAGGACTCGCTCGCAACGATCGAGGAGCTGGACTACGGCGACGCCGCGGACCCGAGCTATCCGACACTGCTGGCTTCGGACGGCGCCCGCCACTTGCTCGGCGGAAGCCTGTACCTTGGCGCCTCTGTCGATGTCGATGCTGACGGCCAACCGACCTCTGGCGCCGACGGAGACGATCTCGACGGCGTAGATGATGAAGATGGTGTGACCCTTCCCTCGTCGCTTCCGGGCGGCACAACGAGCGAAATCAACATCACTGCCTCAGCGCCCGGTCTGCTCAACGCCTGGACCGACTTCAACAGCGACGGCGACTGGCTTGATGCCGGAGAACAGATCTTCACCGACGAGGCGGTATTAACTGGCAGCAACGCCCTGGACGTGTCAGTCCCACTGACGGCAACACCGGGTAGCACGACCATGCGATTTCGCCTCGATTCCTCTGGTGGATTGGCGCCGACAGGGCTTGCCATGGATGGCGAGGTGGAAGACTACGCGATCACCATCGATCCGTGGGCCGACCTCAGTCTGGGAACCCATGAATCCCTGGATCCGGTGGTGGAAAACAGCCAATTTAGCTATTTCGTTACGGTGAGCAACAACGGCCCTCTGGACGCAACCGGAGTCGTCCTTACCGATACGTTGGACGCCAACGTCAGCTTCATTGCAGCCAACCTGCCTGCATGTGGCGAAGCCTCTGGGGTGGTCACCTGTGCCCTGGACCCGATCCCGTCCGGCACATCAACACAGGTGGAGATAGAGGTCGAAGCGGTCGCCGGTTTCACAGGCACCCTCACAAATACCGCATCTGTGGTTCTCGATCAGCCTGACCCGATCACAACAAACAATGACGACACTGAAGAGACCGAAGTGATCGATGCCGCTGTGTACATCTTCTCCGACGGCTTCGAAACCGGAGACACCAGCCGTTGGTCGACGTAGGAATCAGTCACGCCAAGGTGACGCATTTCGCGAAACGCAGGCGCCATCTGGGCCGCTTGCGATGACTCGCTGGAACTCGAGCGGCTTCGGGCTGATAGGCCCGAAGCCGCTCTACTAAAAACCGATATGTAGCGCTACCTACCAAGCCCATTTCGAAGGATTTCTCTCCGACAAGCATTCGAACATTTGGGTGTACTCAGTCGATACTCAAGTGATTCTGGTGTCGAACCCGAGGAGGACGACCATGGCAGGTTGCACTAACCCGCAAGGGCAAACTTCAAGAAACGGCGGTCAAACCGGGCACTTCCTTTGGCGATGGTTCACCGTCAACTCAGTGCTGACCGGGATTCTGTCATTGGCCTGGCTCGTCTTCCGAAGCGGCCCGAAACCGAGCCGACTGACCTACCCATGTCAACAAGCGGCGTACTCCACCGCCAGCCTCGCTCTGGCCGCTCCTGTTGTGGCTGTCTTGATCACGGCCCGGAAAAAGGTAGCGGCCAGCCTGCGGACTCGCGCCGGGCTCACCGCCATGGCGTTGGTAATCATCGCACCACTTTGCGTTTGGGGCGCCAGAACACATCTCGCGACCGAGAGAGCCATACTGCTCTCGCCGCCGGCCGACTACAACGCAACAGTCTTCCGTGTCACCGATTGCCCCGAGGATCCAATCGGCGACTCCTTCCCTGGACTCGACAACCTACTCTTTCTCATGGGCCGGAACGGCCTCAAGTTCTACCAGACGGCTGCGGTCACAAATCTCGCCGGACCGGATGGGATCATTGCGGCCAACGATGTCGTCATCGTCAAGATCAACTATCAATGGACAGGGCGCGGCGGAACCAACACCGATCTCCTCCGCGGCCTGATCCGGACCATACTCGACCATCCCGACGGATTTGCCGGCGAAGTCGTTGTGTGTGAGAACACTCAGTTTGCTCCCTCGAATCACTTCGACCGTCCGGGCGGCAACAACAGCCAAGATCGCACTCAATCACCTCTCGACATCGTTCGTGACTTTCACGACCGTGGCTATCCCGTCTTCGCCTATGACTGGACGGTACTTCGCCCTCGCGCTGTGGACGAATTCTCGCAAGGAGACGACAGCCAGGGCTACGTCGTGTACGATCTCGATCCTGATGCTAATGGTCGCGTTTCGTACCCCAAATTCATCCCGGCAAGTGGGACCCGGATTAGTCTTCGTGACGGCATTTGGGACCCTGTGACGAGGACCTACGACAGGAACCGACTCAAGTTCATCAACGTCCCTGTACTCAAGCCTCATGGTGCCGTGTACGGCGCGACCGCCTGCGTCAAGAACTACATGGGTGTCGTAACAGATGTGCTCAACACTTATTCGCACGATGCCACCAGGTCAGGATTGATGGGCGCCTTGATTCGCGAAATCGGGCTGGCGGACCTCAACATCCTCGATTGCATTTGGATCAACCCAAATCCGAGCAGCGGTCCGTCGGTAGGCTACTCGACTCGCACAGACCAACTGGTCGCCAGTGTCGATCCGGTAGCAGCCGACATCTGGGCGGTCACGAACATCCTCGTTCCAGCGTTCATAGACTACGGCTTCCCTCCACCATGGTCATCCCCTGACGCGACACCGAACGACCCGTCGAGCGACTTCCGCGTATATCTCGACAACTCGATGAATGAGATCCTCAAGGGAGGCATTCCGGTCACTAATGACCTCAACAGAATAAGAGCCATCTCATGGGACGGCACGAGCCAACTCCCTCGGACTCCACAGCGGGTCACTCCGAGACGAGCGCGTCCACGCCCTTTGGTTCGTTCCGGAGCAGCTGCCCCGAGCTAGAATCTAGTAGCAGTGGCAGGCCTCAGACGCGAATCAACCTGCTGACACAACCAACGATCCCATCTTCGTGCCGGCCACACCGTACGGGCGGGAAGAAGCGTACTGAATTCAGAGTCTCCATCCACGGCAGGTCGACACACCCCAACGGCACCGGATCGCAAGATCGAGTGAGACAGCAATGTGAGTTTCTGTTTCAGGTCGTTTCAGTCTTGTTAAATCTCGGGTGGTTTGAGCCCCTTCGGGCAACTCCTAAGGGCGACTCACCGTACTTCTGGGGCGCAGACACCATGGCGGCTCGGACGGGCGGGAATGAAATGCGATTCAAACGAGAATTCATCGGTGAAACGGTTGGAACGTTTGTTTTAACCCTGTTCGGCTGCGGCGCGGTCGCGGTCGCGGTTCTTTTCGGCGCCCACCAAGGGTTGATGCAGATCGCCCTAGCTTGGGGCCTTGGAGTGGCACTGGCGATTTACTTGACACGACACCTGTCGTGCGCGCACCTCAATCCAGCGGTGAGCGTCGCGATGGTTATCGGACGGCGTATGGAGACCCGCAAGCTCCCCTCGTACTTGCTCGCCCAGTTCCTTGGCGCACTCGCTGCAGGGTTCGTGCTCTATCTACTCTTCGCCCCTTCGATCGCTGCATTTGAAGGCGCGAATGGAATTGTGCGCGGCTCAGCCGAGTCGGTGAAAACGGCCATGATATTCGGTGAGTTCTACCCCAACCCTGGGAATACCGCCGTGGTCACGCTTCCGCTGGCCATTGCCGCCGAGGCAGTTGGTACATTTCTTCTCGTCTTGATGATCTTCGCCCTGACGGAGGGTTGCAACATCGGACGCCCGGATCACGCTCTTGCCCCGGTCTTCATCGGTTTGACCGTGACTTCCATTATCTGTCTCATCGCACCACTCACCCAAGCAGGACTCAATCCGGCACGAGACCTGGGACCTCGAACGGTCGCCTGGTTGATGGGCTGGGGCGCAGCTGCTTTTCCAGATCAAGTAGGTGGGTTTCTCTTCGTATACGTACTGGGCCCAGTACTTGGAGGTGTGTTCGCCTCACTCTTCTTCGTCCACGTGCTCGAACCGGCGATGAAACAAAGGTCCAGCCAGTGCGAATGTCAGATAGATACGCTGTAGTCTCACTGATTACCGAGCATCGGAATGATCAGTAGACCTTCGTACCGGTGCTTCGCCAGGATCGTGTCAGTTCAGGCGGTCGGAGATTTCTCTCGCAGATAGGACCAGTGCGAAACCTCGTCGCAAGACACGAAGCTCATTCTCCTGCATCTGAGGATCGTCAGTCGCCGTAATATCCGAGCCAAACACGACATTGAAGCCTCGCTCGTACGCCTGCCTCGCAGTTGCACCACAGCAATAGTTGGTCATTGTCCCAGCGATGATCACCGTATCTCGACCCAGATTGTGCAGAATCGTCTGCAGAGGCGTGTTATAGAACGCCCCATATGACGGCTTCTTGATCACGATTTCATCTTTGAGCGGTTCCAACTCGGGCCAAACTTTCGAGTTTTGAAACCAGTCGTTGTGTCCGCTCTCAATATCAGGCAACCGATTCGGCATGAATTGCCCGGCACGGGGTCTGTCCAGAAAGTGATGTGTGTCGGTAAAGACTGTATAGATAACCGGAACACTCACCTCTCGGCAGCGCTGGATGACTTTGCGAATTCGAGGAACCCTTCTGGTTGCCCCCGGCACCCAGAAGGGGGTTAGCTGAGGGCTCACGAATTCATTCTGCATGTCGATCACCAACAGGGCACAACGGTCCTTCTCGACTTCAAATCGAGCCTGGCCGTGCTCGTACATTTCCTTCCCCAGGGAAAGGACTTCATCCTCTGTAAAATCTCGTCGCATCACATCCCTCCTTTCAGACACACAGTTCCGCAATCACTCTTCTGATTGAGTGCTGGTTCTCAGGCCCTGAACAAGCCCTGCACATACTCGGCCACGCGCCGGCCCAGTCGTTGATGCTCCATCTCGCTCAGATGAATACCGTCGATATCCGGGCAGCGTACGTCAGAGGTGTCAAGGAAACGAGCTGACTTCTCACTGGCCAGCTCTCGGTAGAGCCCCGGAAGCACAGGCGCCTTTTCTTCGATGTCGCGGTACATCTGCGCATACTCGGAGAGTTTTCCCGGCAGTGGAGGCGGCAAAACGAGAACCTCAGGATCCCTACCTTGAGGGCCGCAATCGAGACTCCGAACCAGATCGATCAGATCACCGATTCTCTGGCTGATCGCTTCGGGAGACAGACCGTACTGGGCCTTCATATCGTTGGAGCCCAGCATCACAATCACGAGATCCAGTGGTTGGTGGCTCTCGAGGCAAGGCTGGAGATACGTTCTTCCGTTCCTCCCCACTCGCTCGGGGTCATCGCTACCACTCGTACGGTGATTCAGACCCTCCTCAACCACCGACCATCCCTCCCCCAGAACATCCTTGAGGATGCCGGGCCAGCGCAGCTTAGGAGGGAACCGACCACCCGAACTCGGGTCATAGCCAAAAGTGTTCGAGTCACCGAAGCACAGGACAGTCTTCATTCTCATCCTCCTGCAGATTGATTCAGGCATCTATTTGTGAGCGCTACTCTTGGTCCGATTCGTCGAAATTGGATGACTATCCGGCGCGATCCAGCCTATGTAGATGAGAGAGCAGTTTCGTCAGTAATGACTCCAACGTTGTGAGCTCTTCATTGCTGAAGCACTCCAGCGGATCGGAAGCGGTCATACCAGTGCGATAGGCCGACTTCGGTACTGATTCAAGTTTTTCGGCGCCGGCTTGACTGAGCAGTACCCGAACCCGCTTGCCGTCATCGGGATCCGGCTGCTTTTGCACCCATCCTTTGCTTTCCAGATTCCTCACGATGACTGTGGCCGTCGGGCGATCGCAGAACAGCTCTTCGGCAATCCTGGACGGGTAGAGGAACTGCTCCTCGCTCAGTCGGCGCAGAAGGTAGACCTGTTTCAGATTCAGGCCGTACTGATTGAGACCTCGCTGAAGGAAGCGCTTCCACGTCAAGTGAGCTGTTCCGATTTGGTCCATCACAGGTGATGCTGGGTTGCCCGGTTCGTTCTTCATAGTTAGAACTCTAACTATGAAATTGCAATCTGTCAACCCATCCTTCTTCCTGATCACAAAGGCTCTATTGAAAGGTCTTAGGAATAGAGCAATTCCATAGCTTCAGGAAGAAGCCCAGTATGTACATCTTCGTTCTTCGACCAGAAGCCACCTTCGGACACCCGCAAACGATCTAAGCTTCAGCCATCCCCTCTCCACCGCACCCGGATCCATGCAGTTCTTCCAGGCTCATTGACCTGCACTGCATCCGGGTCGAAAGCGCTGGCCCTGTTGAGATGGTTGGCGTAGGCCCTATCGAAGACGTTTGCGACTCCGGCTTGCAAATCGAAACCAGCCCCGATCTCAAAGGTTGCGGCAAGATCCAGGACTACCCAGCCGGGTGTTGGACCTGCATCCAGCCCACTGCCCGTCATGGGGTTGTCATCGACCCGAGTCTGCGTTGCTGCCCAGCGAATCACTCCCGAAACCGACCAACGGGACTGTGCCCAGCCAGCGCTGAAGTTGCCATGCAACGGAGGCGTCTGAGCAATGGCTCGTCTATCGGTTGTGTTCTCCGCCCAGACCCAGGCCAACTGGCCGGAGAGGAAGAGCTGCGACGACGGCTGCCACATGGCATCGGCCTCGACTCCGTAGCGACGGGCACTTACGTTGCGGTAGATGGTGGCGTTGTCGCTTCGAAGAATGCCCTCCTGCCCGTGGGCTCGATCGCGCAGAATGTAATCGCCCACTTCAGAAGCGAAAAGAGTCAGATTGGCGCTGGAACCGTTCTCGCTCCATCCAGCGCCGAAATCGAGTTGGTGATACCTGGCCGGGTCGAGACCGGGATTACCTACCCACCGCTTGGCTGTCATGGGACTGTTGGCACCGAGAAATCGCTCTGTCGCGTCAGCAACACGGATAGTTCGGCTAAAGCCGCCGAAGAGCTGCCACTGCCCAACTCGGTGCTCGATGCGAGCGAGACCGCCAACATCCGTGCTCGACCAGGAGTCTTCGCCATTGCCGCTGTACATCATCCAGAGTTGGCGTGGCGCGGGACCATTACCACCGAGAGTCCTTTCGTCAGCACGGTCCGCATCGGCAGTGAATCGGTCAGCCCGCAAGCCGTAGACGAATCTGGTTGCAGATCCAAGTTCAACAGCCCCCTCGACAAATGCACCCGCCTGAGTGCGGTTCACCCCAGCCCACAGAATCGACTGAATATTGTTGACGTTGGCGGCGTTCGGACCGGCGAAACGGGTAGCATCGGCGTCAGCTGACTCGATGGTCAACCCGATCTGGATTGGACTCTCTTGGCCAAACTCCAAGTGACCGCGGAGGCCCCATGTCGATGTCTCAGAGGGCACCCGCATGGCCATGGGTGCGGTGAGATCTCGCAGCGAGTAGTTGTCCATAAGGTGGCTGACGTCGTCGAAGAATGCGTCGACGCGCCAACCCGTGCGCCCATCCGTCGTGACCCTCTCAGTCTGAAAGCGAACGATGTCGACGGTACTTTCGGGCGCATCCATGCCCGCACCGGCAAAAAGCGCATCGTCGGTGTCCGATCGTTCGTAACTCAGCTCGTATTCAGTGTTCTCATCCGGACGCCAGCCGAGCATGAACGTGGCGCCTAGGCTCTTGGCCGCCGATCGCACTTCTTCACCACTGCCGTCTTCGTAGTTCCTAGTATCGCGACGGGTCGCCAGAGCTCTCAAGCTCCAGTCACCAAAACCGACGGATGCATCGAGATCGACATCCGGCGCGTTGGACCACGAGGAAGCTCCTGTCGTGGCGTTCAGGTTCCAACCTCGATTGTCGAACTCCGGAATCCTGCGATCAAAGAGCACTGTACCTCCTGGCGCTCCCGGGCCATAGCGGAGGGTTTGAACGCCGCGAATAACCTCCACCCGATCGGTGGATCCTGCAGTCGAGTACGAGGTTGCCGGGTCCATTCGATTTGGGCAGCCGCCATGTATGGTCGCGCCGTCGAGCAGTACGGTGAGATCGCCTTGGCTTTGGCCACGGATGAAGGGATCGAGACCGTGTCCGCCCATGCGACTGAGGTCAGCGCCGGTCACGTCGCGGAGGACCTCGGATCCGTCTCCCAACGGTACAGTGGAGCGAATCTTTTCCTCCTTCAGAACTGTCCTGGCGGGAATCGGAATGGCTTCGGCGGTGACTTCCAGGCTGCCGTGCATTACTGGCTTCTCGGTTTCAGGGCCCTCTTTGGTTGCCTCTTGGGCGGAAGCGAACGAACACACAAACAGCAATGTTCCTAAGGTGAAATGCCAAAGGGCCGAAAGGGCTCTTGCCAACATAAATACTCCTCCTCGGCGCTCGCGATGGAATCGCAAACGCTGGATCGCTCTGAGTTCTTTTTGTCAGGACGACTTGAATGGGGAGGGTTAGGCTCTCGGCGGAGGCGTCTCCGGCTGAGGACCAAGGCCAGAAATCACAGGTCGATAATCGACAGTATACCTGCACGAGACCTCGGGCGCCGGCAACGGGATCGGTGGAGGCGAATCAATAGGAGGATTCACCTGTGGCGAATCAACGTCTGATTCATTTGACCCGGCGCAACTCATAGCCAGCGTAGTTGCGCGATGAGCCGTACAGCAGCAATCACCTGCAGTGTTTCCACACCCGCAACTGCAGTCGCCAGGAGCATCTAGGGTGACGGCGAGGCCCACCCAAGACAGCACAAAAGCTGGGGAGAGAATCAGCAGAATGAGAGTCACCGCGGTGACCTGGCATCTCACAGAGTCACGCATGATCAGCCTAAGCATCGGATCAGATCGATCTTTGGTCAACACACGGAGAGTAGCACGGGCTTTGACTTCCAACTCAAGCCCAACACGATGGCAAAGCTCTGGCGAAATGGTCTTCGCTCACTGCTGCCCGCGTTACATCCTGGGCAACGCTGCGCCGCTCTCGCGGCGGAAACTCAGGAGAAAATCCAGAAAACTGTCACCCTGAGCACTGCTACGCCGCGTTCGCGGCGGTAACTCAAGGAAAGACAAAGCCGCAGATATTTTGTCACCCGAGCTTAGTCGAGGGATCTTCCGCCCCAGCTGACGGGCTGTATGCTGCTGTATTCAAACAGTTTGCCTAATTCAACGGGAGATGTTTCGACTCGCTTCGCTCGCTCAACATGACATTTTGTTGAGTTTTGTCTTTGAGAGCGGAGCCGAAGGGTCTCCCGTTGAAATCAGCAACATGTATGTTGTTGTAATTCAGTAGATTGCTAAATGGAGCGGGAGATCCCTCCACTCGCCTGTGTCTCGGTCGGGATGACAGTAGCGAGATGATGTCTTTGGGAGCTTTTTGAGGTGTAGGATGTTGGCAGGGGGTTCCAAATGAAGACTCACCTCAGTTGTTTTCTGATTTTCATGCTCATACCTTGTTGGGTCATGAGCCAACCAGCTAGTGAATCGACCCCAGGCGTCAGTGTCTCTCTGATTCAAATGCCCTACAGCGGGGCGCGCAATGTCGCCGAGCTTTCGCCTTCGCCGGAGTACCTCGCCAGCGGCGGTATCGAGGAGGTCATCGCATCACTCAGCTGCGACGTTGAAAACACCGAGATAGTGAGTCTATCGGCCGAGGAGGAGAAGCAGTACGGCGAGTGGCAACGTCTCGCTCTGGCCAACGCCCACCTAGGCGAAATCGTCGCGTCTCAGATCAAGAAAGGGAAATTGCCGGTAGGCCTGCTCGCCAACTGCAGCTCGCTCATGGGAATGCTCGGCGGAGTGCAGCATTCCGGGCCCACCAACCGACCCCTGCGGGTTGGGTTGGTGTGGATCGATGCCCATGGAGACTTCAACACGCCCGAAACGACGCTGAGCGGAATGTTCGGCGGAATGCCGGTGGCGATATCGGCCGGGCTGTGCCTCAACCGACTGAGGACGGTTTCCGGCCTGGATCCGGCACTACCACCGCGCTATATCACCATGGCCGGTGTCAGAGACACCGACCCCCTGGAACAGGAACTCATCGATCGCCACCAGATCGAGATGATTGCTTCGTCCGAACTCATTGAACCAGGAGACGCAATCAAACAGCAGATGACGCGACTGTCTGAGATCACAGACATCATTTACGTTCATATCGACATGGACGTTCTCGATCCTCGGGAAGTCTCGGGACATGGTCTGACAGTCCCCGGCGGCCCGTCGAGCCAAGAGCTAGCATCTGCACTGACTCTGATGTTCAGCTATCCGAAAGCTGCGGCGCTTGGGATTGCTTCGACGCCCTCTGATGAAAAAGATCCCGGCTTTCTGTCGCGCCAGGCAGCCTACAACCTCATAGCCGGAGCCATAAAGGGATTTCAGCAGCGATAGCGGTCTTCATGGCACTAACGCACCGTGCGCTATGTGCCCCTGCTTCTCTTGATTCCGGGATTGTGCAGATCTCGGTTGCCGGCATGACAACCTGATACTGAATCAATACAAGCTTTGGCCATGAACGCGATGTCACTCTCTTGCTGACGTCGCATTTCATGCGACCATTGACAAAATGCAGATTGCATCTCAAAATCAAAGTGTAGCAACATCACGAACACAAACGCTGGCCATCCTGAACTTCAGCAAGAGGGCCGATCGATGTCGTCGTCACATGCCGCACGGCAATCGCGATTCTTGTTTGAGGTATTCCTCGATGAGGGATCTCAATCGCAGCCAAGTGACACTACAGCGGCATCGACAAGGAGATCGACATGGACCCGTTCACTGCTCTTCTACGCATCGAATCCGCATGCATCGCTGTGCTCTTGGCAACAGTTGCAGCAGCTGAGCATCCTAACTCCCTCGCAGTAGCATCGGTTACAAACGAGGTTCAAGGATCTCTGAGCACAACTGTCTTTGAGCTACCCCAGGGAACCGTCAAGGTGTACCTACCGTCGGACATGCGTGCCGGCGATACTCTGTCGGGCACTGTTGTGCCGACCCCGCGGGGCGAACAAGAAACAGAGATTCAGAAAAACCTCGCGATCCTGAACAATCTGGAGTTTCGGCTGGCGTCGGTATCCGGACGTGTCCACCCCGAAAATCCTCACCAGTTGTCATGGACTGTTCCCGCAGCTGCCGGCGCGACGATTGCCATCACCGCTCTGGTTTCGGACGAGAACTCGACGGTAGCCACGGACCTGCCTCTCAAACAAGAGACCTCGCAGCCCCCTCGCGACTTCACAATGCCGAGGGTCACCCCAGCAGGATTGCCAATCGTGGTCAGCGGACCCTTCGACGGCGACGCCACCTCGACTGTAATCAGCGTCGCGGACCAGCCCGCCGTCGTGATTGCTGAGTCACCACGAACCCTCGTGGCCGCTCCAAGCGCTGAAGTTCTTGGACCAGTTCGAGTCACAATCAACGAAGAAAGTTCCGAGATCCAGGGGTCAACACGGATCATCGCCATCGCGTTGTCGGCTGACAAGCTGAACCTCCAGGCGGGAGAGACAACGACCATGCGGTGCAGGATCATGGGACTCGCGGACATGAGTCGAAGTGATGTGGTGAAGGTCGCAGTGACGAATGGCTCCCCAGATGTAGTCACTCTTGATGGCGGCGACACCCAGGTGGTAGAGATCGGCCCAGGCGAGGCCGAATCCGATGGCTCAGTCACACACGATTTCACCGTCAGGGGACTCAAACCCGGCGGGTACACGGTATCGACTGAACTCCTCGACGAAACGGAACCAGAAGCACTGCAATCACGCTCTGCTCGCCGCGACGAAGATGCAGGGGCATTTCCCAGGGCCACAATTGGAGGCTTTGCCCTCCCTCTCGCCGGCAGTCAGTTCACTCTACCCAGCTCTCAAGTGGACCCACACATCGGGCAGGATGCGGTTCCCATCTCCACGGAAAAAGACTGCGACCCTTCGATTCAACGACTGATGACGATCATCTATGAATTTCAACAACTGATGGATGCAACTCGCGAAGAACTCCTCGAAAATCCACTTGTCCAAGAGGCCCTCAACTACAAACTCATGCTCGATGTCATCAACGGCGATCCAACAGCGTACACAGCGATCGAGAGCCTGCTTCAGGGGAAGGTTGATGAATTCGCAGAGAACCTCAACAACGAGGTCAACGTCAAGAACGCTCTCAAGCTGCTGCACAAATTGCTGGAGTTCATCTTGAAGAACGACACGTCTCTTACGGAAGTCGAACGTACAGCCTTGACAAACCTGCAGTCTACGGTCGAAGAGGTCATCAACACTGACAAAGCGTTCTCCGAAATGAAAGGAAAGCTTGAAGGGATCATCAACGAACTCGAACGTATGACAGAGAACCCCCTCGAATATCTCAAGGCACAGATATCAGAAGGCATCAAAGGTTCGATCGAAAAGATGCTGATCAAAGCTGTTGGCGCGAAAGCAGCTGGCGCAATGCTGAATATGGCAACCGACGTGTCCAATTTTGTCGATGCTCTCATGACCAAGAACGACCTCGACACACTCAGGCATCAGCTGAACGAAAAGAAGAAGCAACTGATTCTTCTGGCACAACGGGACGACTGCTACCGCTTGGATGCCGACTGGAATAGCACCGTAGAACCTTATGTCTTTTTCGGCCTTGGCAAATACAGTGCATCGACCGCCACAATCACGCCAATCCTCAAGTGCTGGGATCGGAACAAGGAGAGATTCGTAAAATGTGCCAATCCCGGAATCGAAATCGAATCACCAAACGTCTTCGGCACTGAAGCGACAGAAAGGATTCCGGCCAAAGCTGACGAGGATCCATACAAGGTCCACTACGAACTTGATCTCAGGAACCTCAAAGAGTGTGGCTCCTTGTGCTACGTAGTATTGGAGGTCGCAGTCAACTTCGACGATCCGAAGAAAGAGGACGCCAGGTTCCCAATGTGGGTGGGTGCTGTCCCTGCAAACTGATCACCCTAACCGGATTCGATGCCGCGTCAACTCCTCGTCCAATACCGATGAGTGTTGCTTCCTATGAGGAGCCATCCAAACCATTCGACTCCGAATGCCATCTTACTGGCTGGAATCGCAACATCGCCCGTTCTACGGTGCGAACACACAACTCTGCGGAGCCGACTTGCTCCCGCCCAACCAGGAGAAGACATATGCGCCAAAAAGCTCTCGTCTACTTTGCCATCTTCCTCGCCACTGCTGCCTTTGCCGGAGCCTCCGTCAACAAATCGCTCTACGTGGCAGACGGCGAAACGGTCGAACGCTCATTGACAAGCGTCAACGGATCGATCGCAATCGGCTCGAACGCTGATCTTCAAGGTATGGCCGAGACCGTCAACGGCGGCATCACCGTCGACAACGACGCCAGAACCCACGATCTCGCGTCGGTCAACGGCAAGGTGCGCGTTGGCGACAGGGTCACTGTTGATGGAGACCTGCGCTCAGTCAACGGAACTATCGGCGCCGGAGATGGCACGATCATCACTGGCGGAGTTGAGACGGTCAACGGTTCCATCAAGCTGATCGGGACCACTGTCCATCAAGACCTACAGACCGTTAACGGCCATGTCCTCCTCGATCGTGGAAGTCGTGTTCAGGGCGATCTCGTTATCGAGGATTCGAACAGCCGGAGCTGGGAACGGCGCAAACCCTTGGAGATCGAGCTGAGGGACGGCTCGGTGATCGAAGGCAACATCGAAGTGCTCGACGAGGATCTCGAAGTGACGGTTCGTTTGAGTGGCGGCGCAACTGTGATGGGCCAGGTTCGAGGCGCCGAAGTCATCCAAGAGTAGCGATCGTCAGGAATGGCGCGCCAGGTACCGGAATCCTGCATCTTGGATTCTTGGAACCTGGCGCGTTCGTGATTCCCGCTCATCGGGAATCCGGTAGGAGTTTTCTACGCGAGGCTTCCAGCGAAAGATGAATCCTTGAGTGGTTCATCCACGATCTGCCCACCGAGCGTCCATTTTGCTATCTTGGAAGAGATGGAAACGCTACCCAAGGACCGTGCCCTCGCAGCCCTCGCGGCTCTGGCGCACGAAACGCGCCTGAATATCTTCCGCCGCCTGGTGGCGGCAGGTGACGAGGGCCTGCCCGCAGGTCAACTGAGCAGTGAACTCGGTCTGGCCTGTCCGACTCTGTCATTCCACCTCAAGGAGATGCGCGCCGCTGAAATCGTGCAGTCGAGGAAGGTAGGCCGCAGCGTGATCTACTCGGCCGATCTGAACGTGGTCAAAAATCTTGGACTCTACCTGACGACGGACTGTTGCTCGCAGAGTTCCTGCGGGTGCTGACCAGCCATCCACACGTCCCAGTCAGGCCGAACAGCACACACCACTCGCAGTAGATGATTCCACATCACACAAGGACGGCGCCGAGGCCGCAGAAGCGCCTAGTGTCTCTTCACAATCCGCTGCCCAGGCAAGGCTTCGGCCAGGATCACCGGCCATTTCGCACAGCTCGTCCGCCGGCATCCGTCCGGAAAAGGTGAAGCGATCAAGATACTCCCGCGTCATGGCCAGGTAGTCGGCGCCGACATAGTCCAAAGAGAGGCGGCTCGCACCCGCAAGGGCGATTTCCCAGATAGCAGCGGCCAATGTTCCGAGTTCGGGATCGCGGACACCCTTACTCGCGGCCCGTCGCCACAGCTCGGGCAATCGATGCCGGACCACTTCGAGCATCGCCAAAGCCGAATGTCGAGCCTGCTCGTCGTACAGGAGGGCACTCACCAACACTACCGGCGCCGGTCGCCAGCGACTGGGTAGGCTGTCACAACTGCGCAGTTCGAGAAATCCCCGGGGTCGAACCTCGAAAAACAGGGTGGTCAGATGGTAATCGAGGTCAGACATAGTGGGCCAACCAAGTTCAGGGTGACCGTTGCGGATCCATGCACCGAAGCTGAAGTTGGGTTCTCCTCGTCGCCATTGGCCAGGCTGTGGTCGGAACAGGAGCACATCGGCGTCGAGGGCAGCCTCGGCCCATTGCAGCTTCGGGTCAGCGCTGGGGTCGGTAAGCAGTCGTTGAGGAAAACCTGTGCGAGTGTGATCCAGAGCCTGCCATGCCATCCCTCTCTGACTGACGGTATCGAGGCCGGGACTGGCGGCGAAACTGGCCAGAATCACGGGCACGAGGAGGTTGGCCAAAGCCCAGCGCTCTTGCCAGATCTCGTCGGGCCCTAGATCAAGGTTGATCTGTAGGCTCGCAGAGTGACGCATCATCAGCCGGCCCCAGGATCCGCGTTGGTCAAAGTACTCCGCCATCGCAAGGTATCGTCCACCGGGGAGCTGCAACGGGAGGGCCTCCAGCGGGTGCCAGAGATCTGCACCACTCGCAGCCAACACGCGTCGGTCCTTAGCCATCGCCCGGCCTAGGTCGGTTTGCATCCGCGATAGGTCGTCCAGAGCCTGTCTGACACTGTCATGCACTGTAGTGGAGTGTTCGATCTGCCCACCGGGCTCAAAGGTGATCTGACCTCCATTGCTCAGCTCGAATCGCCACGGGCCGTAGGGTTGCACGTGGGCGGATCGCAGCAATCCGTTGCGTGCCGCCAAGTCATCGAGAAAAGCAACCGAGCCGTCCTCTCCTGCCAACGCGAGCCGTGACTGAGGTCGCCCTGCTCCATCCATCGCCACGGGGAAGAACTCCTGTTCGAGGCCGATCTTGGCATCTTCGTGTGCCGACGGGATTTCTCCAAAGGCCTGACGACCGATGCGATTGATGGCTTCATCAATTGAGATGGCGTAGGCGGGTTGCGAGTTCGGCATGAGGTACTCTCCTGTATATCGCGGTCTCTGGATCATTGACGAGATCCGGCATTCTCTTTATTTCCATATTTCTAAAAATATAGAATATTGAAAGAATGTCAAGGCTCCCCTCGGAAACAGGCTGCTCCGCTTCGTCATCTCCACTGTCAGAGATCACTACCCAAGCACCGGCCCCTCCGAAGGTATTTCGCGACCTTGAATACGGATTCTCTCGATGTCAGATGGGGTAGCCTTGGCACACCAGATGACATACCCCACAAGACTGGCATCCCGACCGAGCCATAGGCGAGTGGAGGGATTTCCCGACGACTCGAGTAGCCCGACCGCTGCAGATCAACAACTGGTACATATGGGACAACAGTGAACCTGATGGTGCTGCCTCAGTCGTCGTACTTCATGGACTCGAGAATTACATCACCGAGGACAGGGACTAATGGGATGACGTTGGTCCCGGTGATCTCAATTTATTGTCTGGGAGTTCCGCCTCTCGCCCTGCTAATCCTGCAGATGGTGACTGCTTCTGGGTGACCGACACCGAGACACTCTTTCGCAGCATCGGACCGAACAACTGGGCAAGAATCTACACTCCGTACGCCTACCCCCATCCGTTGAGGCAAGGCCTGATCTTTGCTGACGGATTTGAGAGCGGCTCAACCTCGTCATGGTCGTTCAGTTCTGGTGGTTAAGAGGTCAATGCCGAAAGCAAAACCAAGGCTTGGCAGAGCCATGGTTCAAACGCTGACAAACGTTTGTTGGGCTGCCTCTGAGCATTGGCACCATCGTAGGGACAGCCGTTGAACGGCTTTGCTATTCCACGAGTCACCGCCGCGAACGCGGTGTAGAAAAGCTGAAGTTGACAGTTCCCGGGGCACTGGTCCAAAACACCCTTGATCCGATTTTCGCGAAAGGCTCAGATTGTCAGTCGCAGCAGCCGACGGTAGAGCCGGAGGCAGTCGCGATCGCTCTCGCTATCCATCAGCTGCTCGATCAACGCCACGTTGTAGCTGTATTCATCTGCCTGGTCGAGTAGAACCTCAAGGTAGGAGAATCTGAACTCGGGACGTGGATCCTCTTGGACTCCCAGAGCAGCGTAGTGTGACGCTCCATCGGTATTCTCGGTGAGAGACAGCAGATATAGAGCGTTCAAGCGATCGTGCGGATGACCTTCCTCGAGCACAACTCGAGCCTGGTCAATGAAAGCATCAGAAGCATTGTCCGCCAGGATCTGCAGCTCGATCAGCTCCGTTTGAGGAAATACTCTGTGTTCGGTTGACGGGAGGAGAACCACGATCAGAAGTGCCAGAGTCGCAGCAGCAGTCCCTGCTATAAGTGCCTTCGACCACCACGCCCACGAGGAGTGTGGAGTCGCCATACGTTCAGCGAGGCGCCGTCGATAGCGCTTCATTTCGGCCTCGTCCGCTTCGATCTTGCGACAGTTCGAACTCAGCGATTTCAGGTATTCGTCAACCATGCCAAGACCTCGCGATCTCTCCGAATTCTACTGCGGGCTCGGTTGAGATGGCTCTTGACCGTGCCCTCCCTACAATCGAGCACCTCTGCGATTTCAACAAGGGCCCAGCCCTCGATATAGAACAGGTGAAAACAAATTCTCTGCCGACCGTTCAACCTGTTTGACGCACGACGAATTGTTCTCAACTTCTCCCGGCGTTCCCAGTCGAGTTCGGGCGCGACCAACTCGACAGGCTCCGCCGTTGGTCGCTTCTTTCTCATGTAGGTCACGCTACGATTCATCGCCAACCTATATAGCCAGGTGAGCAGCGAAGACTGGAACCGAAACTTGCCGATCGAGCGAAAGCAATGAAGAAAGACCTCCTGATAGAGATCCTCCCGGTCATACTCATCGCACGTGAAGCGGTAGACAACCGACATAATTTGCCGATCGTACCTGCCGAGAAGAGCGAGAAAGGCGGCATGGTCGCCGCCCTGGGCCTGTTTGACAAGCTCCCGCTCTTCGTCGAACGACTGTCCGGTCACTTGCTGATGCATAAGTCAGACTTGTGGTGCAAACCCTGAGTTCTCTGGTCAGTTGACGAACCGCAGCCCGATCGAGCCTGCATGAGTTGAAAGCCTGATGCGGTTGTGTCCGCTGCCCTCACGATAATCGATGCTGTGCCCATGACGCTCTTTCTTGATCTGTACATCCCTGCCGTCAACCCGGAAATCACCACCGTGGGTATCGCCCCGAATAGAGAAATCGTATGCTCCATGGATCTCTAACGCGATCTTGCCCTTGTGGGTTTCGACCGAAAGGTCGGCCAGCTGTGTCACTTCGACCTCAAATCTGCCCGCGTGCGTCTGGAGTTCAAGCTCATTGCGCACGTCGCGGATCGTCCCCTTGCCCTTGTGGGAGTCTATCTCGACCAAGCCTGTCCCGGCCTCCACGTCAAACTCGCACTTGTGACTGGAAAGTTTGAGTGCTGCGTCATCCGGAACGAGGATCTCGAAATCAATCAATGGAAGCGTTGCCGAACCTCCCAGCAGGCCGCCAAATCTCTCTTCTGGTCGCTCGTACTCGACCTCGATCGCGACGTAATCACTGCCCGATCTCGGCTCGATTCGCACCATGTCAACCAGTTCCGGATCATGGCCCTGATCAGGGTATATGCGGGCACGTACCTGAATCACCGGTGCCTGGTGTGTTCGAACTCGAATAGTTCCCTTGTGACAGTCCAATGAGAACTCGGCGTCCGCAGTGACGTCGAAGCTTTGTTCAAAGGTGCGTTCGTTGGCAAAGACAGTCGCCGAAATCAAAACCAGGATCAATGTCAGTGCTCTTCGCATGTGTTCAATCCTCCGAATCCAGCAACCCCGTGAGCTACGCCCGGCACATTCCCAAACGCCTCTCGATTCCGTTGCGGACGCGGGTGGAGCTGCTGGAAGCATGATGAGATACCCACGTGCCGCTTGAGACGGTACCGACCACCGATCCCGTTCTCTTCACCTTGTTAGTCTCGCCACATGCAGTTTTGGGTTACACCGGTTTGCGGGTGTCACCTGAAACCAACAGTGTCGTCATCTGAGCAGGACAAAAGCCCCCACCCACACCTTCGATCTCTCATCCAGACATCGGGAACGATTCTTGCGAGAGACAGAGACTGCTCATGAGCTTTTCTCGAGTTTGATTCGACCGGTCTCGAAATAGAAACATCAAGGAGGATGCAATGAAACTGCAAGCTGTTGTTCTGGTAGCCCTGTTGTTCACACCGGCCCTCGTTTCCGCAACTGACAAAGACTTCTATATCGGTGCTTCTCTGGGCGAAGAGATCTTCCTCGCATCCGACCGTTCCATGCCGGGAGCAGATGTCGAAGGCAGAAGCTACAAACTCTTCGGGGGGCTCAACTTCGGAAATCACTTCGCTATTGAGCTCGCCTATCACGACCTGGGCAAACAAGTCTGCTGTGCAGACAATGTCGCCGACGCCGGCTATGACGTCGACATCGATGGTTACTCGGCGAATCTGCTTGCTCGGCTGCCTGTGAAACGATTCGAATTCTTTGCCAAGCTCGGTTACCTATTTTGGGATCAACACGGAAGATGGATCACCGTCGTTGGGCCTCAACCCTACTCCAACGGCGGCAACGATCTGATGGCTGGTGCAGGCGTTGAATTCAACATGACTGATCACCTCGCTGTGCGTTTAGAGTGGGAGCACTTTCTCATGAACGCGGACGAGCCACCTTTTCTTTTTGAGGAGAATGGCGATGCGTTTTCGTTGGGAATCCTGTTTGAATTCTGAGTGTGAACTCCAGACGAGGCACGGTTCCTTAGGAGTGAGGGCTGCAATCTCGGCGTTGGACTGGACCTAACGTAGGTGCTCGACGCCGATTCGAGGATCGTCGCTCACGACATAAGGAACGATCTCGCCAACAACAGGAGCCCTCTGGAGCTTACGACCAAGAAGGCGGCCAGAAAACACAGGAGTCAACTCCGAAAGACCCGTGAAGTCCGGGCCGTAACGTTCGGCCCGGAAGACGTTGTTCTCGTATCCATTTGGTCCCTGTGGGATTTCATCTCCTTGGCTCAGGATTCCGCCACCGGTCACCGGGTTGACGTAAAACCAGACGATCTCCCCCACCGGCGTCACCTCAAAGAATGTACCGTTCCTACCGCTGCAGATCAGAGTATTGCCGTTTGGTAGGCGCCCAGCCCCTGAGATGTGCGAGGAGTAGAAGTCGGTAGGATTCGGCGCCATGTAGACCCAGGTGACAGCAGCAGGACCATAGGCGGAGCCCGCCACAAGAGGATAGTTGCCATTGGCGTCGGGAGTGGGTGGGATGATCTCATCGACGGTTGAGTAGCCACGGCTAACTCCGTTGTTGAAAAGGAGAATGTTGTCGGCGCCAGGTAGTGAAGAGTCAATCCACTGCGCGTTGTGTTGGCCGAAGAGTTGCTGGTCAGCTGGCGATCCAGCGCCGTAAGCCACCGGATTGCCCCAACGATAGAGAAGATCACCGCCCTTGCCACTTCTCCCTCCTGTGGAGCCGGCGGCTTCCGCCGTAGTAGTGCTGTGGTCAATCACCCAGATCTCGTGGAAGTTGTGCACACTCAGGATGATCTGGTCCAGCTCCTCGTTGTAGTCCACAGAGTTGGTGTGATTCCAATCTGCGGGGCCGGATCCCTGAACATAGTTGATGTCGACGCGCTCTGGATGGTCGGCCACCACCCCCCAGTTTGATTTGGTGGGATCGAACTCCTGGACGAGGTGGTCCCACACGTGCCACTCCCACACTACTGTGCTGGTTGTCGTTTCGATCTCGACGATATGATCCGGCCAGAGTTCACCGTCGGTGAGCAGCCATGGGTTACGTCCAGCCGCCACTGCTTCGGCTGAGGATTTCAACTCCCAGGCAATCAGGAGAATATTGCCATTGGGGAGATACTCGACATCGTGGTGGTGATGGTAGGTTTCCGATGCATACACGTAGGAGTAGGCCACCGTACCGTCCCATTCGACCATTTCGAAGCCTCCACCACCGCCACCCGCCGGGAAGGCCGAAGGATTGATAGCAAAGGTACGCAGTAAAACACCGTTCTCGAGCAAATATACGGATGCACCCGGGGATCGCATACCAACCCAGGAATGCACGAACTGGCCCTCATGGTCGATCAAGTAGGTGGTAGTCGAGCGCAACGGGGCAAAGAGGGTGTAGCCCCTAAAAGAGCCCTCCTCATTGATGAAGAGGCCAACAGTCTGCTGTGCCGCCACAGGGCTGGTGGTAACGATCAGGAAGAAGATGATGACCAATGGTGTCGTGTGTTTCATGAAGTCATTTCCTAGTGCCATCTCTTGTCTCACCAGGCATATGACGGTATGCGACGTTATCTCGTTGACAACTACCAAAACACAACCAAACTCGACTTTGACGAGCAACGGCTCTACCATCTGGGAACACTGGTGCATTGCTACAGATGCCGACTCTGTCAGCCTATCCATGGCGATTGCGCTCAAAGGAGCCCCAACCGTGACCACGCCCGACGCATTCAAACACCGGCGCCCTTCCCAGCAATATATCTATCCGGTTTTCGCCACGGTCATTCTTGTCGTCATGCTCACTATCACGGGGTGCACCTCCAGTGCGGTGCTTGTGAATGAAGATTCTGGCGAACCGGCTCCAGTGAACAACATGCACACCGAACGGCTAACCCAGGCTATGGCTGGTCTTAGATACTCCCAGGATCGAGTCACGGTGGATTCCGATTGGATTCCTGAGCAGGTTGGAGAGAGTGCGGCTCTCAAACTGATTGAGGCGGCCAGGCAGGCTCAGGTTGAACGGCGCCGCTTGGCAGCACTGCGGGCGTTCACCGATGCAGTTCTGGCCGCACCGTGGATGGTCGAGCCCTACGAGGGCCTGGCGCTGTCGCTGATTCACCTCAGACAATTTGAGCAAGCAGTAGCGGCCTATCGAACCGCCTTGGAGTTGGCGCCAACCAGATTCGATATCCGTTTTGAAGCAGCCAAGGCCCTGCAAGCAGTCGATCGCCTCGACGAGGCTATCGAAGAATGGCTCGAAGTCATAGATCAAGATCCGGAACATGGAGAAGCCCATGGACGCCTCGCTGTGGGCTATTTCTTGAGCGAAAATTTTGGAGCTGCACAACACCACCTTGAGCGTGCGCTGGACTTAGGGGCCAAAGTGCCGGAGCACATAGCTGAGCTACTCAGTTCCGGCACATTGCCAACCTCCTCTGTGCGCCGTGGTGAGCCGGCAGGAGAAATCGGGTCAACAACCAAGGCCGTGACCATCGGCAGTGCAGTACGCATCGACACAGGCGGCACCGCAAGCGCCAATGAAACAACCATCGCCGCCTCCGACCCGGTGCCTGATGAGGTAGTGGCTGGATGGAATGACTGGCGAGACGGCGGCAATGTCAGAGTCGGTGTTTCTGTCAGTTTGGACGGCGGTGCCACTTGGGCAGATTCTCTGCTCCGACCTCCGGCGGGCAGCCAGTCCACCACAGAGGGCGACCCGATGACCGCGTACGACCACCGAACCGGGAATCTCTGGGCCGGCGGCATGTCTTACTACGTGGCCCAGGGGGGCATGTTCGTGGCTCGAAAGCAGCCCGGTGCCACGACTTTTGAACCCCCGGTGATGGTCTACCCGACCAACGAGAACGTGGACAAAGGGTGGATGGGTACGGGACCAAGACCGGGAGTGCCAGACTCAACACGTTTATTCTTGGCCTACAGCGCCTATCTCCACTACTCAGATGATTTGGGTGACACGTGGTCGTCGCCAGTGACATTGGATTTCGGATACGGCCATCTCCCTCGAGTCGGCCCTTCCGGCGAGCTCTACGTTGCCTACTGGGATCTCGGGGTTGGCATTAATTTTCAGGTCAGCCTGGATGGCGGAGACAGTGTCAGCGCACCTATTCAGATCTCACCTAGAGTTGATACGAGCGTGGGTGGCGGGAGCTACCCGGGCTCTTTTCGCGTCTGGCCGTTTACTTACATCACGGTTGACCGATCAACCGGCACTCTCTACAGCGTGTGGAATGATGTCACCGGAACAACAGGTGGTCAGAACAACGTCGACCTGCTGTTCTCAGTCTCAACGGACCAGGGTTCCACGTGGACGACTCCTGCCGTAATCAACGGCGATAGCGACCCTCCGGGCGACCAGTTCTTTCCGTGGTTGGAGGTTGACGCATCCGGCCGTCTCCACATGATGTTTTTTGACACGCGCCACAATGCTCAGACTGACAACCAGACAACTGCATGGATCGACGCCTACTACTCGTATAGTGAAGACGGAGGTGCCAGCTGGACAGAACACCGCCTCAGCGAAGAGTCGTTCAGTACGACGAGCGGGTTCATTGGTGACTACTGCGGTCTCACCGTTGCCGGTGACCACATCTACCCGGTCTACCCATCAACCGTCAACGGCAACACCGATATCTTCACCCATACGATTGTTTTCTCAGGCCAGATATTTGCGGACGGTTTCGAAAGCGGCAACACCTCGAGGTGGTCCTCCACCTCCCCCAACTGACTCACTGCTATCGGGCACTAAAACCGTTGACCCGCACCTGCGTGGGTGTCAGATATCGGTCCAGTAGGCACTGTCAACCATCCTGATATCGAACCGAAACAGCCTCGATCCAAACCCTTGGCACCGTGATACGATCAAGGTGAAAATTGAGACCTTCTTGCCCCTGAGAGGTTGCAGTATGAGGAAGTGCCCGTTCTGCGCGGCAGACATCGCAGACGATACAGCCCGATGTAATTCCTGCAACCGGTTGCTGCCCGCGGAAACCACCGCTGTAGATATGCCACTCTGCTACACGCACACCTGTGAGCAATGCAACTCAGCCATGACCGTGTTCGACAGATCTTATTGGAAAACCATAGAGTGCGAATCCTGCGGACACCCGTTCCTAGGGAGTCCACCAATGGAGGTAGGGTTCGGAGAGGCTGCCGCGGAGCCGCGCAGCAAATCACGAATGCTGGTCCTTTGTCTCGGCGGTTTGATCGTTATCGCGTGCGTTGCGTACGCGATCGCTACATGGTTGAGATGAATTCGCCTCGTCGCTCGTGTCAGTCTGCCCGAATTCGCAAGTAAGAGCTGACACAACCGGGCCGTCTCAACCGGACTCACCCGTCTCGACGGCGTCCGGTCCCTCTTCCTCCGGTTCCGGACTGCTAGATTCCTGAGTCTCTGCTGCGTACCCCGGCACCGAACGAGGCGCCACGAGAATCTCAATGCGGCGGTTCTTCTGCCGCCCTGCTTCGCTCGAGTTATTTTCTCTTGGCTGGTATTCCGAAAACGCTGTCGGCGCCAATCGGGCGGGATCAATCCCGATCTCATCTTGGAGAAAGCGGACCACGTTGATCGCCCGGGCGGCGGAGAGCTCCCAATTCGTCGGATAACGTTCGGCGAGCTTCCCGACGATCGCCACGTTGTCGGTGTGCCCTTGCACAATGATCTGCCGGTTTTCAGTCTTCTTCAACACCGACCCGATCTTCCGCAACACCTCCGCCCCCGCCGGCTTCAGCACAGCCTCGCCTGAGTCAAAGAGGATCTCATTGACCATATCCACTCGAAGCTGACCTCGCAGCTGTTCGACTTGGATCTGCCCATCAGCGATTTCCTGCTGGAGTTCGTCCACCATTTCGTCCTGTTCGGCGCGCAGGGCAGCCAGCCGCTCCTCCTTTTCGCGAACCTCGGTCTGAAGGTCGCCACTGGTCTGGTCGAGTTCTTCGAGCAACCCTTCAAGGTCAGCCACACGGTTCAACAGAGAGGATGCCTTCTGCGACGCGAGACTGGCTTCTCGCCGAGCAGCATTGAGGGCCTGCCTCTGAGGTGCATGAACGAAAAAGTAGTACAACGAAACTGCGAGGGCCAACAACAACAACCACAGAACCGTCCTCTTCGCCATGATCCTCTCCTACTGTCAACGTTGAGTTTTAGTTTAGCGTTTCCGGCTGAGGTACCATCTGTTCAATGAACTCGGATCAAGGATTGTCGATGACGACATCGTCCCTATGAAATCGAAAGGCAAGGATCAGACCGCCCCACCCAGGCTAGGGCGTTACGAGATACGCGGAGAGCTTGGCCGCGGCATCATGGGGGTCGTTTATCGCGGGCACGACCCCGTCATCGACCGTCCGGTCGCTCTCAAGACCATCATCGTCGCCGATGCACTTCCACCAAAGAAGCGCGCGGCATTCCTCGATCGTTTCGCCCTCGAGGCCAGGATCGCCGGCAAGCTCATCCATCCCAACATCGTCATCACATACGACGCCGCGATGGACGAGAACAGTGGCACACCTTTCATCGCCATGGAGTTGGTCGAAGGAGAGTCCCTCAGCATCTGTCTGGATCGGCAGGGCCTACTTCCGTGGAAGGAAGCCCTCGACATCGTCATTCCTCTCGCCCGAGCCCTCGACTATGCGCACCAGAACGGTGTCGTCCATCGAGACGTCAAGCCAGCCAATATATTGATCACTTCAGACGGGGTTCCCAAGATCACCGATTTTGGGATCGCCAAGCTGCCCACCGGCGACATCACAAGCAAGGGCGTTATCCTGGGGACTCCTCAATTCATGTCGCCTGAGCAACTGCGTGGAGATGCGCTCGACGGGCGCAGCGATCTATTCTGTCTTGGGGCTGTTCTGTACAACCTGCTTGTGGGAACGTCACCCTTCGAGGCCGACGAAGTCGGCGCCATCTTCCATCAGGTCGTCTGCCATGACCCGACGCCACCGTCACAAATGGTGCCCGAAACCCCTCCCGCCCTTGACGATGTCCTCGCCCGCGTATTGGCAAAGTCAGCGAGTGACCGCTATCCGACCGGAACAGCTCTCGCCGAAGACTTGGCCACGATCGAGCTGGACGAGAATCCTGCCGGCGCAAAGTTGCTCGAACAGGTAACTCCATTACCGGAGCATCACTCTCTCTCGTTGCCAACCGTAGAATCCTCAACGACTTGTGAGACAGTCGACGAGGCGAGTGCAGCCAAAGGCACGCAGAAGAAGCGTCGAATGCTCCTGAGATTCGCCTTTATTGCTGCGACCCTGGCCGCAGTCTCTATATTTTTTGTCGCGACGATCGGACCCGACAGGGTATTGCAGCAGGCACGTCCCGCGCTGGATTCGCTCAGCAAAGTATCGAGCAGAGTGATCCAACAGGTGGCAGAGTTTCGATCAGCCATTCATGGAAAGCGCAACGAAAAAGCACGTCTAGCGGAACTGATTTCGCAGGCCGAGCTGCTGCTGCAACAGGGTGAGTCCTTCGAGAACAGGGGCTACTGGGATCAAGCCCTGGATGCTTATGAGAACGCTCTGGCACTTCACCGCCAAACCGAAAACGGCACCGGTGAGGCGGCGGCTCTCCTGGCGAGTGGCCGGCTCAAGGCCACACAGGCGAACTGGGCAAAAGCTGGCGCTGATCTTGATGCGGCAGCGACTGTGTTCCGCGTCTACGACCAGCCGGCGGGTGAAGTCGAGTCCCTGGTACTGCGGGGAAACATCGAACGTGATCAGGGCAATGCATCTCGAGCCGACCAGCTCTACCAAGATTCAATGGCCACAGCCGAAGAGCTGGATGATCGTCGACCCTGGTGCGGGGCACTCTTAGCTCGGGCAACTCATCACCTGTTGCAGGGACAATGGCAGGCCGCTCAAGAAGACCTCGAGACGGTGCAGAGGATGAGCGCCCCTCTGGTCAAAACGAATCCGTCCGAGATCGAGATTTCCGCCAGCACCTCTGTGCTGGCGGCAGCGATGTCCTTTGCGCTGGATCACAGCGACGAAGCGAATACTTGGTGGGCAGAGGCCAGAAAGGCTTGTCAAAAGGGTACAGACCCTGACTGCCTCGCCAAGGTCGAACTCTGGCAGGGCCGTGCGACGCTGGGTGTCCTGAACCTAGCGGAGTCCCGTGCGCATTTCAAAAAGGCGGAACGTCATTTCCGCAGCATTGACCACCTGCCCGGCCTCACAGCGGCACTCGAGAACCTGCAGGAACTCGAGCAGCTGAACAACAATCTCGTCCTGGCGCAGAAGAATCAGCAAGAAGCAACTGTACTCAGGCAACGGCTCGGCCTGCCTGTGCTCGCACATGCATTTCCGCTGGCTGATGAGCTGACGCTGGAGGGCGACTCCGAGCCGAACCTACTGCTCGAAGAGAACGCCCCTCCCCTCAAGCGCCTGCTCTTTTTGTTCCAAGCCGCGCCTCGCACCGCTGCCTCCGAGAAACGAAGAGCCTTATTGGAAAGAGCGCTCAGCCTCTCCGAAGATTCATGACCGTCAAAGCTGCACTGTCTCCGGTGGGCAGTTCATGAACTGTCGCCCTCGGCATGGCCTCAGGTCGGTCGAATAGTCTTCACCAGAACAGCCTTCACATGGTCGGTTTCAAGAAGCCTCTCCCTGGGCTAGAAATCCACCTAGCGCCCCCCCGAAAAGCCAGAGCAAAGAGATTGCTCCAAAGGCGCTCAAGGGAATCATGAGCCCTGGTGGTGCGAAGTCCCCGAGGGGTACAGTACCGAGGATGGTGTATTGGAAGACCCAACAGATTCCTAAGGCCAAAACCCAAAGCATTCCCTTTCGCATATGCCCGGAGACCAGGGTGAGCAGCCAAACCGCGGTCAGTGGTACGTAGTCGCCAAAGGCAGCGCCTCCGGCGAGGGAAGCTAGACCAAGCACAGCCAACCAACCAGCGGCACGATCCACTCGGGCCAGTTGGCGCTCTTTCAGAGCAAATACGGCCGTGAACACGAGAAGCAGGAGACTGAAAAACGTTCCTGCGGTTTTGGCAACCCCCTCGTGGAGAAAGGGTAGCCCCATCTCCTGGAACTTCACTACCAGGCCAAAAACTGCTTGGTTATCAGCGATGATCAGTTCCCGGATCTCCGGCCACGCTTCTCCGAAAGCAAAGGCTGATCCGTCTGCCAAACGCGGCACCTGATATTGAAGAAAGGCGACAAATGGATCGGGCCCCAGCACAACCAAACCGAGGAAAGCGATGGCCGTCATGAAGCCAAGGGTCCACCCCAATGCCTTCCAACGTTTTTGCACTGCCAGCACAACGAGAAGGAATCCCGGAAATATTTTGGCCGAGACAGCTGCCGCCAACAAGGCTCCTCCGGTGACACTTCGGCCTTTCTCGAAGGCGAGAAACGCGGTCATAGAGAGGACGATGGCGGCGAGGTGAAACTGACCATATTGCAGAGCCTGCAGAGTGGGAAAGGCGGAAAAGGCCAAAGGTATCAGCCACGCGGCGAGTCGACCTGATCGCCCACCGATCCATTGGGCCAGAGCCATGGCAATGGTTACAAAGAAAGAAGCCTGTATGGCGAACCAGACAACCCGAATTGTAGAGAAGTTCTGGGTCAACATGCTGGCGAATTTCGGTAGAAGGAGGAATTGAGGAGGATACTGGAAAGGATCCTCCACTACCATGCCTTGCATCTGGGTAGTCGGCTGTGCTTCCGGATTCAAGCCGGGGTAGTGGATCGTATCGTAGAGATTGCGCTCTCCCCGATCGGCTAATTCCGCACCGTAGAAGTAGGCAGTCATACACTCATGCTTGGCCCAGAAGGGATTTCGCGTGGAGAGGTACCAGTCTGAGGTTGGATCAGCCATATAGGTGGTCAGACGGGCAGTTTGAACCAAAGCGAGAAGGGCGAGCAGGCACCATAGTGCGCTTGTGAGGATACGGCGATTGCGGACTCCGTCGAGATCGACGGGAAGCTTTCGAGTGAGCCAATGTCCACCCGCGGTCATCACCGGACCCACAGCCAGCAGAGCTAGAGGGCCTACTCCCGATCCTGGGAGTAACCAGCGAAAGAGCCCGAATGCCACGATACCGACCCCGAAACTCAAGAGAACGGCTTTTCGCTTCGATCCCACTAGCATTCCAGGCAAAGTGACGATCAGGGCCGCAATGGTAATCGGCCAGGCTTGGGGTGAAGTCTCGGGATTCATGTCCCGCAGAATCGCCGCGAAAGCGTGGGTCCAGATCATGGCGCCACCAAGGGCTGCCAACGTAGCGATGACACGACGTTCGACGAATGGATACACTTTCACGTGCGACTCCCATCAATGAGATTGGTATTCATTATTGATAGGTTAGCTAATCAGATCCCAGATTGCACATCTTGATCTGGAGTCAGCGGCAACGCCCGTGCGAAGGCCCACCATTAGCGGGCACCCTGTTTCGTACCTTTTTTGAAGTCATTTGCCTTCTGTCAGATCATTTCCCGTTTGCGCAGCACCACGAAGGTGATGTCGTCCGCCTGGGCCCTGGCGCCCCGGTATGAGAGCGCCTGCTGTTCAAGAGCGTTGATGATCTCTTGAGGCGAAGCTTGTGCCGTTTCGGCGAAGAGATCACGCGCCCGGTCGTATCCCAAAGGATCTCCATCCGGGTTGAGAAGCTCAGGGAAACCATCAGACATCAACAGCACCGTGTCACCGCCACCAAGGGGTATTCGCACCTCATTGTATTCAGTGGCGTGGAAGCTGCCCAAGGGCATACCAGGGATGACAATCTCTTCCACTGTATTACTGTCGGGACGGTGAACAAGCAGCGGCGGCATGCCAGCCACGGCGGCAGTCAACCCATCATCATCCAAACGGACAACCCCAAGGGCCATGGACATGCGGCCCAGGCGCATCGTGCGAATAACGTCTGCGGCACGCCGCAGGAAGTCTCCTGGCTCGCGATCACCAGCTGCTGTGAAGAGGCTCTTGGCGGCGGTGACCATGGTTCCTGCAGCGACGCCGTGGCCGGTCGCATCACCGAGCGCGACGGTGAGAGCGCCATCTGTGTTGCTGAGAAAATCGTAGTAGTCGCCGCCGACCTCGGTTGCGGTTTGCATCGAGACGGCGATGTCGTAACGCGGATCGTTCGGCAGGCGATCCGGAAGCAACGACAACTGGAACTTGCGGGCGTCCTCAAGGTCCTGCGATTTTCGATTGTTCTCGAGTTCGAGCAGGCGCGTTTCTACCTCTTGCTCGCGGCGCAGGCGTTCTTCCTCCAACAAGCGGCCCTGATTCTCGTTCAGATCCTTCGCCATCTGGTTGAATGCGCGGGCAAGCGCGCCAAATTCGTCTCTGGAACGTACAGGCACGCGAGTGGTCAGTTCACCACGGGCGAGCGCCTCTGCCGCGCCTGTCAGGGACGCCAGATGCCGCGTCATGCGGCGCGAGAGCGGCAGGATGCCAAAGCCTGCAACAGCCACGAGCACCATCCCAAATCCCATGTTGCGCACCGCGGTGGTGCGAATCTCAGCAAGGGCGTCGCCAACGGGCCGCGCAATGCCGAAGGCAGTGCCGGATTCTGGATCCTCTGTCTGGACCACGATCCAGTCTCCGGTGCTGTGTGTCGGCGCGACCTCACCGTCGCGAACGATCTCGAGTTCATTGACGATTTCCCGATGCGCTGGGTCGAGGGTGTAGATCTCGCCACTTTTGTCCACCGCAAAGGGGATCTCGCCTTCATCCCGGCGCGCAGCGTCCAGTACCGCCTCGAGAACTTCGGAGGCACTCACCTGGGCGCGCATGTGGCCTACCAGGTGTTCACCTTCGTGGATCTCGTAGGTGTATCCTCGGCCGAGTAGCGCTTCGGAACTTGCACGACGTTTTTCGAGTTCGACGAGTTCGTCTTCCGTCAGCCGCAGCCGCTCTGGGACTGCTTCGAGGAGTCGGTCTTGGAGCTGGAGGCCTCGGGCAACCAAGACCTGCTCAAGCTGCTCCGGGTCTTCGATGACCTGAGTGACGAGATCTGCGCCTTCATCGAAAACAAAGCTAACGGCCGTCGTCGCAATCTCTTCACCATGTTCACTGAAGAAGTGTTCGAGTTCTTTCTCGAACTCCTCTGGATCTTCGTTGGCCATGGCCATCAGCTTCGAGCCTTCGCGGATGAGTTCTTCCACCCATTCGCCTTCACCGGACGTCGACTCGTCCTGACCATCTTCGTCTTCATGGCGCTGTTCTTCCTGGCGAGTCGAAGCACGGTGTCGTTCTTCTTGGTGCTCACGGGTAGACGTGGATTCGGCTCGCTGCTCCGGTTGCAGCCATGTGGTGTGAAATACAAAGCGCTCGGGCGGATGAGGGGGAACCGCAGCCGGCTCGTGGGACTCAGGCAGTTCCTCCGGGTTCGATACCACCAGTTCATCCGGCGGCGCCGGAATGAACTCGCACGCTTCGACCAACGTCGCGAGTTCGGCAGTTTCCACGTCAAGAGCCGCCATTTCTTCGAAGGTGCCGACTTCACCGTCCTTCATCGACGCGACACGCATTTCTGTGGCTTTGCCGAGAAAGTGGTCGAGATCAGATCGCACCGCTGCCATACGCTGATTCATTCCATCGGCAACTTCCCAGCTCTCCGCCTCTACCGCCGAACGGAACGCTCCGATCGATGAGTAATACGAATAGAGCACGATCGATACCAAAGGCACGATGGCGAGAAAGAAGAACGCAACGATGAGCTTCGCTCGAAGTTTCATATCTACAATCCAGGTTCTTGGCAGCCTATGCGACCAAAGCCACAAAGCATGGGCTCACCCAGTAATACGCAATCCTGGATTTGCAGTTTACTTCGTTGCACGAATTAGGCATACCAGACTGCTTGCCGAGATTACGGGACGGTTTGCGTCCAGACATCTGTGTTGCCGAACTCAAAGCCGTCTCCGAAGATGCCGGTCGGTTCGGTCAGCCGGTACAGTGAATCTCCGCGCACCAGGTAGATCTCGCCGGTTTCATCTTCGCCAAACGATGTGACGCCGAAGCCGGCAGTCAACAGGAGCGTTGAGTTCCACGTGCCGCCATCGTCGGTGGCGCCCCAAAGGTCGCCGGAACAGTAGTCGGCGTAGAAGTACCAGGCTGTCATCGGAGGATGGAAAGAGCCGCGGTAGCGGAATCCGCCGGTGACCGCGCAGTTGTCACCGCTGTGAGTCTCGTATTCCAGGATGGGGTCTGTGTAAGAAGCGTCGAAGCAACTCGGTGTGTCATTGGGACAGTCATCATCGATGGGGTCGGGATCGGCGCATGTCGTTCCCTCCATCACCTTCCAGCCGTAGTTGAGGCCGCCCGGCGTAACGAAGGGTTCGAAGTCGATCTCTTCTCGCGCTCCCTGGCCGACATCACCGACCCAAAGATCACCTGTCAACCGATCAAAGCTGAATCGCCACGGATTCCGGTAGCCGAGAGCCCACACTCGTTCGTCAAAGGTCCCCGCGCCGACAAAGGGATTTGACCCCGGAACACCGTGGAAGGGGGAGGTATCGACATTGGCATCCACATCGAGGCGCAAGACCTTGCCATGCAGCGAGTCCGACCTTTGCGCAAAACAACTCGGGTCATTTGAGCTTCCGCCATCGCCCATGCCGACATACAAGTAGCCATCACGGCCGAAAGCGACCTGACCTCCGTTGTGATTCGAAGACGGCTGTTGAATGGTCATCAAGATCACACCGGTCGAAACATCAGCCTGATTCGCGTTGCCCGCCGAAACCTCGTAGCGGGCGATGACCGTGTCGCCGACGGTGTTGGTGTAGTTGACGAAGAACCTACCATTGGTCCCGTAATCAGGATGAAACGCGACACTGAGCAGACCACGCTCTCCGCTGGAACTCACCAATGAGCTGATGTCGAGGAACGGCTGTGGCAAGAGTTGCAGGCCATTCCAGATGAGAATGCTACCTGCCTGTTCAACGATAAAGAGGCGTCCACTGCCATCTCCCGCGTTTGCAATACCCACCGGAGAGGACAGGCCGCCGGTGACCAAGGCCAGAGAAAGATCGGGAGGATCAGCAGCCAGGTGTCCGGCCACCAGTAAGAGCACCGAAAGAGCTGCGAAGCGTTTGATTGAACACATAGCTTTGGATTACTCCCAAAGACATCATCCCGCTATTGTCATCCCGACCGAGCGACAGGCGAGTGGAGGGATCTCCCGTTCCGTTTAGCAATCTACTGAATAACAACAACATACACACTGGTGATTTCAACGGGAGACCCTTCGGCTCCGCTTTGCTCCGCTCAGGGTGACAGTTTCCCCTGAGTTTCCACCACGAGAGCGGTGCAGCGTTGCTCAGTATGAAAAACGACAAACCAAAGGTAATGATTCCTCGTCTCATGTGAGCGATGTCACACAGACGCGCGACGACTGGTGGCACGAGACCACAAACCCTGGCGCTGGGCACCGGATTGATCAGAAGGTTGCTTTGAAATTCTCGGCATGTTTCGCAATCCGGCACCTAGTAAAGCCAATGAACTCCTACATTCTCACGCCATAGAGCGGAGTAGCAAAGACTGTCGCTCAACTCAAAGGCTGGTCCCTTCTGATTCGTCAGGGGATCATTGAGTCCGTCGGCTACTCGTTTACGAGACACGTCACCGGCCCGTTGCTGCACGAGAGACTCGCATATCGCAGCCG
>JAAESQ010001350.1 GCA_024229275.1 bacterium
AAAGGCGTAGGCTGCAGCGCCATTGAGAGCCAGTTCGGTGCCAATGCCGATGCCGACTACCATGAAGCCGAGCTGGTTGTTCAAGCTGTACGTGAGAACTCGACGCAGGTCGTTCTCGATGACCGCAAAGAAAATTGGGAAGGCGGTCATCGCGGCGCCGATGAAGATCAGGCACTCCGTGCCGGCAAAGCCACGCGCAAGCGCGTAGATCGCCAACTTGGTAGTGAAGATGCTGAGATAGAGCGTGCCAGTCGCCGTCGACTCGGGGTACGAATCCTGCAACCAATTGTGCAGCAACGGAAATGCCGCCTTGATACCAAAAGCGAGGAAGATCAGCGTCGTACCTATCGAAACGAGACCAAGATGCCCAAAGGCCAACGAACCCGTGTCATGGTAGTGAATCACGGCTCCCGCGAGCAGAAGAACCCCTGAACCCACCTGAATGATCACGTAACGCATGCCCGCTCGGAACGCGCGCTCGGTGTTGCCGGCCCAGATTAGAAAGACCGAGGTAACCGCAGTCAATTCCCAGTAAATGAATAGCGTAATGAGGTCACCAGCGAACACACCGCCGATGGCCGCTCCGACGTAGGAAGCGGCTGCTGTATGTTCCCCCGCACCCTTCACGTGTAGCGAATACACCGCCCCAAGAATGGCCGCAATGTGGAAGATATAACCCCACACTAGGCTCAATCTATCGATTCGGAAGATGGTCAATTCGTACTCAAAAATAGTCATGCTGAGTTCACTGCCGGCGGGCAGGAACATCAAGAGATGGACAGCGCTGGCGATCGGAAGCAGAAGCAACCACAGCTGACGCAATCGACCACGCAGCAGTGGAAATAGCAATGCGCCGACGATGAGGATGATGCCGGGTGGGAGATTACTGATCATAGTAATCCTCATCTCGCATGATGAAAAAACGCATCATCTTTGCGGCCAGTACGAGCAGGACGCAGCCGACGAAACCGTATAGGGCGTAGAAACCGAACCAGCCCTCGAAGTCATAGTGCAGATGGTGTTTATAGGGGAACAGATCCGCAAGGATCGTGATCGCACAAAGCGTATAGAGCGTGTAGATAATCTTCTTCACGTTCTTCGGATTGTCGAGCCAATAGGTGCGCTCGTCCGGGGCTCCCCCACCGTGTTGATTTCTTTCTTCAGCCATTTCTAGTTTCCACCGATCGGTTTCAGAAGCTCATACAGGCCGTTTGCAAAGAAGAACAGGGCGATACTTCCCAACGCTGTCAAACAGAGCGGCACGAGACAGAAGGCCGGCGCCTCTTGGATGCCTTCTCCTGTGTGACCAGTCTTGTCCTCATCCAGCGGTCGCTGGAAGGCTCGGATCGGGATGGGAAGTAAGTATGCAATATTCAGGAGCGAACTGACCATCAATACTGCGACGAGTGCCAGTTGTCCGGCTTCAACGGCGCCCAGGGCGAGGAACCATTTACTCCATGATCCCCCAAGCGGTGGAAGGCCGATGACGCTGAAGGCGCCGATCGCGAAAGCTGCGAATGTGATCGGCATTCTGCGGCCCAGTCCGCGCATATCGCTGATCTCGGTCTTATGTGAAGCGACCATGATGGCTCCGGCACAGAAGAAGAGTGTGATCTTGCCGAAGGCATGCATGGCGATGTGCATGCTGCCGCCGAGAACTCCCGCGCTGGTGGCGAGCGCTGCCCCGAGCACGATGTACGAGAGCTGGCTAATGGTCGAATAGGCCAGTCTGGCTTTCAAGTTGTCCTTGGTGAAGGCTACACACGATGCGCTCAAGATTGTAAATGCTGCAACCCACATCAGCCATTGGCTTGCACCGGTGCTTGAGAGCAGGTCGATACCGAAGACGTAGACAACTATCTTCATGACCGTAAACACACCGGCCTTGACCACCGCCACCGCATGCAGGAGCGCGCTGACCGGAGTCGGCGCAACCATTGCCGCCGGAAGCCAGCGGTGGAACGGCATCAGTGCGGCCTTCCCCGTACCGAAGGCATACAACGCGAGCAACACGATCAGATGTGTGCCTTCGATGTTGCCAGCGAGGATCCCGCCTGGACGAAATTCTGTCGTTCCCGCCGCGACATAGGTCCACACGAGTGCCAACAGGAAGAAGGCGATCGAAGTCCCCATCAGGATGCC
>JAAESQ010001351.1 GCA_024229275.1 bacterium
ATCGGCTCACCCGTCTCACCATCGATCACCCGACCATGGATCTCCGGCACACTTTGTGGATACACGATCCTCCAGAAGGCAATAGCAGTGACAATCAAGACCAGAACAATTACAACCCTGCGGCGCAGAGAACCGGAAGCCATTCAGCTACCTCCTGGGAAAAGTTGCGAGTGGTTGGATGCTAGTCAATCTGCCAATGGCTGTCAAAACGACCTGAGTAACTACTTTGAGGAGATTTTTCGGTCATGCAAACAGTCGCCTCAGGGACGGTGACAATGACTGTGTCAGTGCCAGCGATCGGGGCCGTGACCGTGACGGCAACAGTGGCAGTGGCAGTGACAACGATGGCGTCGTTAGTCGGATTGTCGTGGGCTTCGAAGGCTACGGTGTAGGCGAGCGGATCACTATTGGGGAGCGAGTTGGTCATGGTCACTTCCAGGTCGTTCGGTCTTCTTTCTCGACTTTCAAGAGAGAACGAAGACCGTCACGGCGTAGCCATTGGCGAAGCCGGACTGACCACTACACGAGATTCTCTTGTCGAGAACTACGCCCTGACAAGTCATCCTGCTTCGTTCGAAGCCCCCAAAGTGACCATGCCTCGAAGCCCTCCACGATCAGCTTCCGGACGCCCCCTTCGACGCGTTCACGGCACCCGTCACGGTCGCGGCCCCAGCCTCTGTCGCTGTTCTTCGCCCTCCCTACTCCAGTCCAAACCAAGCATCCTCGCCGATCTGGTGAGGATCAAGGCAAGTTGCACCCGGCGCCGACGCGGCATCGTCAATCCTCTGTAAACTGGAATCGCGTGTAGCCGTTGAGGATCTGAAGGAAGCCGAGCGAGAGGACGTCTCACGCTCACGACGGTTCTCCGAAAAAAGGGAAGTGGGGAGGTTTGGGAACGACATGAACACAACGAATATATGGGCCGCTGTGAGGATGATTCTGTTGGTTGTCGGTGTTGGGTTCTTCATACTTGGACTCCTCAAGGAAGACCCTCAGATCTTCTGGCTCGGGACGCTGATCTTCATGGCGAGTTTTGCCGCTCTTGCATATGCGACGATCGCGCAGAATCAAGACGACGAATCTCACCCGCAACACTGATAGCCGACGTTGACCCTTGCCAAATCGATAGCTTGAACGCTTCGCGGCGCCGGGCGCCGCTTCTCTCCTCACCGCCCGCTGGATTATCAACATGAGGGGGCACTGCCCCCTCAAACTCCCCAGAGCAGCGGACTGAAAAACCCAGCCGTTGTGGCTGGGTCTCAGATGAAGGTTTGTGGTGCCCAGGGGCGGAGTTGAACCACCGACACGCGGATTTTCAGTCCGCTGCTCTACCAACTGAGCTACCTGGGCAACTCGAG
>JAAESQ010001352.1 GCA_024229275.1 bacterium
AGTGGAACCAGGACTGGATCTACCGCATATACAATGACTCGTCAGCGTACCAGGTGAACGTAGAGACTGGCGTCGAGTCCTTCAAGGGATTCTGGAAGGCCGTGCCACCGTGGCGCGTCGTCTCTTTCATGAAGAGTGGCGTCGACTACACGTACGACCCTGACACGAACACCTACTATACGGTGGGTTCGTAATGTTGGCCGGCAACACTTGGGGCCTGGCTTCCATCGCAGTTATCTGCGTTACGGTATACAACATAGTCAAGATTATCTGGGGGACGTAGTGCGCTGCCGAGCCTGTAATGCAGACATGCCCGTATCATTCGACGACGACGGTGTACTGGAAGACACCCTTTGTAACGACTGTGAGCGCAAGACGCACATTGCCCTTGACATGGAGGAGCGCGACTTTGAAGGTTTTTGGAGAGACGCAAACTGGTGTATAATTGGAGGTTGTTCTGATGTTCCGTAGATTCCTGCGCGAAGCCTGGGCCTGGACGAAAGTCGTGCTGTTCCTGTCGGCACTCGGCGGCGGCATGCTGCTGCTCTGGTGGCTGGACCGAATGCGATTCAATGTTTGGTAGACATCCGAACGCACCACCGCAGCCCACCCTGGTCGTCAACGGCATCGTTGTAAAGTTCGACAACGACGAGGATCACAGTGAGTACGTGCGATACGAACATGCGCGCACCATGGCAGAGTTCAAGGCATACGCCGGTGCCTTTAACAGGACCGAGCGGGCCAATACCCGCAAGCGTCTAGACCTGGCTCGACAGCGGGCCTATCACAACTGGCTAAAGCAACGAGGTGAGTAATGGGAAAACTAGCAACAGATCCGATTGACAACATCGACGAACTGACTCTCGTCAAGACGTGGGGGCGGTGGTTCGCATACAATGATACGCTCCCTCATCGTGGCGATGTGCATTGCCTGATCGCGGGAGAGGGTAACTGCCCTGTGCTAGCGGCGCAGGATCTTGGCCGCAAACTGGAGGCGCTCCATGCCCACGAGTAGAGGGAGCAAGCGCCCGTACCACAGGCGCGACACCAAGAAGCAGATCGACATTCAGGCAGACCTGCGGCCCGAAGGCGCAAAGAAGTACGTCATTACCGTATGGTACAAGGACAGCGGGACGACGATGGATCTCAAGTGGTCCATCGTTATAGACGACCAGCCCAGCGTTGTCGGCGCGTTCAATGCAGCATTCGCTGCGTTCGACATCGAGTCGGACCATGTGGCCGGCATCGAGGTCACGGAGATCATCAAGCATGGCTGAGTACCTCAACATCAACACGCTGATCGAGTTCAACCCGGCCATCGCAGAGATGGAAGACGGCGAGCAGCTCAGCATGCGCCACCCGGAGTGCCCCGCTGGCGACGACGGACGCAAGGTCTTGTTCGTCAAGAAGCACGGTGCCAAGCACCTGGCATTCTGCCATCACTGCGGCCAGAAGGGTATCCTGACTGGCGACCAGTCGTTCATTCGGCGAGGCGGGCAGAACCTGCTGATCGAGAAGGACCTGCACTTGCCACCTGACCTGACGTTTGAGCCAACCAAGCAGCCAGTCGAGCATATCATGTGGCTGCACCAGCACGGCATCGACGACATGACCAGGCGGCTGTACGATATCGGCTGGTCCGAGCACTGGGGACGCACCATCCTGCCAGTCTACGGAGACGAGGGCAAGCTACTGGCATTCCAAAGGCGCAACGTACTGAGAGGAGACTTCGGTCCCAAGTACCTCACGACCAGGCTGGCGCACATCAAGAACCCAGTGTTCAGGGCACCACGTAGCGAGCTGGCCGAGCGCAAGCCTGGCATCCTGGTCCTCACCGAGGACATACTGTCCAGCATTAAGATAGACAAGGCGGGCTTCTACTCCTGGTCCCTACTCGGTACGTACATGACCAACAGCGTCGTAGACGAGATCGCAGCGGCCCAGTTCGACCAGGTAATCATCTGGCTCGACGACGACAACGAGGCAGTGCGCCGCTCACAGAAGGTGATGCGCCGCAAGATTTCACAAATCGCTGACGCTCGCATCATGCGGCACCGCGACCTCAGTATCCGCAAGGAGGATAAGTCCGACCCCAAAATGTTTACACCAAATGAAATCCATACTGCAATCCGTAGCCGACTGGCTTAGCGACGGCGGCTGGGGCTGGCTCACGCTAGCAGTCATACTTCTATTCGCATTTGATGACATATTTGCGAGTAGCAACGTATTCAATTTACCCGACGGTCACTGGGATCAAGCGACCTGGAGCATCGGCGGCATGGGCTTGTTCTGTGCCATTATTATTATCGTAGCATCTAACTTGAAAGGAAAAGACAATGACGAAACTTGAGTTTCTGACCGCAACACTGAACGAAATCGGCGTTGAGTACACCACCTTCTACAAAAACCTCTGCCCGTTCACATCGAGCATCTATGTAGAGATCAAGGCCACCAGCACTGTCGCAAGCCCCATCTTTGACGATGGCGGCACCCCACCGAAGCAGGGCGTGTTCAACCTCGTGTTCGACGGCGAAGGCGAGTACGAGAAGACTGCCTTCTATGAAACCGGTGACGCAGAAGAAGTCGAAGCCTTGCGTGAGCACGTCACCACCGTCAACGAAGGTCGGGAGCGGCGCATAGCGAAGGAAGCGGAGGAAGCGAATGACGCGGCCTGAGAAGATCGCCTTACTAAAGGCCACCCTGGGGGCCCTGGGCATCGAGTACAAGACCGACAACGAGGGCCTTGGGTACATCGAAGTGCCCACCCGCGACGAGGAGTACGAGGAGGTCAACTTTGAATTTGACATCGACGGTGAAGTTGAAGTCTGGGTCGACAACAACGACTGCCAGCCCACGGACTGACCAGCAGTACGACTACTACCACCACTGCGGGCGGCGCTTCTGGTTGATACCCCCTGGCCAGAGCAATGGCGGCCCGTGGTGCCCGGTCTGTGGCCGGCCCATCCCAGCCGATAATCTTTTGTCTTGACATTGCCCCATTATTATGTTAAGATACTAGTATACTAGAGTACTAGCCTAGGCTAGCCCTCTTTAGGGAGGGCTAGCATTAGGTGACGAGTACGAGTACAACGAGTACGAGGAACACTAGATGCATGACTATGATATTCCCGAAGGCGCGACGCATCGCAGCATAAGGCGCGAAGACCCAACCTACTACAAGGAGAAAATGATAGCTGGGCACAGACACTGGTTTTGGTTTGACGCCCGGCGCGGCAAGTGGCTGCTAAGTGGCCACCGCCGACCACACTGGACTAAATCAATTGACTGACCAGGCAGACGCTAGCCTCATTGGCCTGTTCATGCGAGACCGCACCATTTTCGAGCGACACGACCGGCTAATCCCTGAACACCTGTTGGAGAACGGGACCAAGACTGTGCTGGCTGACATTCGCAAGTGGTACGAGACGCACAAGCGAGGCCACATAGCTGGAAGCATCGAGGAATTTTGGGAGTGGGTTAAGCTCAAGCGGCACCCGACATTCAGCGAGAAGAAGTTAGCTTTCATAAAGACCATCCTGCAGCGATCCGCCGCTGCCTCACGAACCAGCACAGCCAATGAGCTGCTGCAAACCCTGGTCCTCCGGGACTGGGCCGGCAAGATAGCCGACAAGGCTGACCGCTTCAGCTCTGGCGACACCGACTTCGACCTGTTCTCTGAACT
>JAAESQ010001353.1 GCA_024229275.1 bacterium
CCTTCTTCGATGGAGACAGAGGAGGTCCCTTGGCGCATGGAATCCTGTGAAGATCGATTCTCACTCATCGCCTTTTGCTTTCAGTCATTGGTGGCAGCAGCAGGTTGTGTGAGTTCGAGCAGAACTCCGCCCGCGCTGCGTGGATGAAGGAAACAGACCAGAGAGCCATGGGCTCCCGATTGCGGTTCGTCGCTGAGGAGTTCGTAGCCCTGTGCCGCGAGTTCAGTCATCGCTGTCTTGATATCGTCGACTTGAAGGCTCAGATGATGGATGCCGGGCCCTTTGCGATCCAAGAAACGTGCGATCGGAGAGTCCGGACCAGTAGGTTCTAGTAGCTCAAGCCTGGTGTCGCCGGCCGGGAGAAATGCAACTCGAACACCCTGTTCGGCGACGGATTCTGTGGCTTCGATCGGCAGACCGAGCGCTCGGTAGAGCCCCGCAGCTTCGTCGATCGAGGCTACTGCGATTCCCACGTGGTCCAGTTTGGGCGTGTTACTCATTCAATCTCTCCGCATGGTCACCATATGATGACGCGGGGGTGCGTGCAAGATTTCACGCAGTGCCAAGTACGTAGTTTTGAGAATTCGATGCCATGCGCACCTGACAGGGAGTGCCCCTCAAGAACCACGTACATGGACACGTGCCGCCGTAAGCGACCTTCTCCGATCGCACTTCTAATTAGCCGGTCTCGTTTGTTCTCAGGATCTCTCTCGCGATCACCAACCGTTGGACCTCGGATGTGCCCTCTCCGATAGTGCACAGCTTCGAATCTCGCCATGCTCTCTCAACTGGGTAGTCCTTGGTGTAGCCGTATCCGCCGTGGATTTGAATAGCTTCCTCACTCACCTTGACGGCAGCTTCGGAAGCGTAGACCTTGGCCATCGAAGACTCGAGCGTTGTTGTCTTGCCGGCGTCCTTGAGTGCGGCGGACCGGAGAGTCAATAGTCGGGCGGCGTCAACTTGAGTCGCCATATCAGCCAACTTGGAGCGCATCATCTGGAACGATGCCAGAGGTTTACCGAACTGCTGGCGAACCGTGGCGTACTCGCATGCCGCATCCAAAGCTCCACGAGCAATGCCGAGCGCTAGTGCGGCGATCGAGATGCGTCCACCGTCAAGCACCTTCATGGCCTGGATGAAGCCTTCACCTTCGCCACCGAGCAAGTGGTCGGCGGGGATCCGGCAGTCTTCGAGTACCAGGGAAGACGTGTCGGAGCAACGCATGCCGAGCTTGTTCTCCTTCTTGCCGGGCGAAATCCCGGGGTTGTCAAATGGTACGGCGAACGCCGAGATACCGTGATGCGCACCTTCCGCACTTGTGCGTGCCATCACTACGGCGATATTGCCAACAGTGGCATGAGTGATGAAGTTCTTGCTGCCGTTCAATACCCACTCATTGCCATCGCGCACAGCAGTGGTGCGAGTGCCGCCAGCATCGGATCCGGCCTCGGGTTCTGTCAAACCCCAGGCTCCGATCCACTCGCCCGAGGCGAGCTTGGTGACGTATCTGAGCTTCAATTCCTCTGACGCGAATAGAAAGAGATGATTCGTGCACAGCGAGTTGTGTGCAGCGACTCCGAGGCCGACGCCGCCATCAGCAGCGCCGAGTTCTTCCAAAATGGTGGCGTACTCGATATAGCCGAGACCGGCGCCTCCGTAGTCCTCCGGGAAGAGTATTCCGAGCAGACCCAGCTCGCCGAGCTGCTTGAAAAGCTCGTGAGGAAAGCTTTGGTCCTCATCCCACTGTGTTGCGTAGGGTGCGATCTCGTTTTTGGCGAAATCACGCACCATGTCCCGGATAGACACTTGGTCAGGAGTTAACTCGAACAGCACGCGTCACACTCCTCTCAGCTTAGTTTGTTGGTTTTTTCACAACCCCAATAGATTGTACTGCGGAATTGGGGGAGACGGGGCCAGTAGGCAGAATCAGATACAGGGGTAGGGAGTCATACGCGATTCAGAGATCATAACTATCGAATGACACCGATGGATGCGAGCACTTGCGATGGGCATCGCCCTCGTCATCGTCATCGTCATCGCCATCGAATATGGCGCTGAGGTGGTGATAGCAGATTCAGATTCAGAGGCAGAGACAGTAGGCAGATACAGATACAGATACAGGTATCAGAATCAGATACAGAGGTAGCGGCACAGAAGCCACGCGTAGTCGAATATTTGTGGCTTCGAAGCATGGGCACTCCGCGTCGTTCATGTGAAGGGCTATACGGGACGAACGGCTGTACGGCGAGGTCCCGGGCTCAGCGGCAGCAATAGAAAACGGCGGCTGGATCAACTAGCAGTGGCGGATCCACCATCACTCCGCTGTACCTGTTTCAGATTGAATTGTAGGCGCGTGACTTTCACGCGCCCCCAGCGACCATGGATATGCGGTAAACGTATTGTGTGCAGTCCCCTGGGGAATAGTGAACTTGGGACAGCTGAAATATCGTGGCCAAGGTCAGCCGTAGGGTAGATTCTCCGAAGGCACTTCCCGTGCATTACTCGTGGCCTTCAGCCACGGTGCCCCACAGAGATGAGCGGGTGGTAGTAAGTCGGAGGAACCGACAACGACCACAACCCGCTCCCTACTGTGTGGTGCCGGCTTGTAGTTTTGAGGACTGATAGTGTTGAGTCGTTGAGGCGGTGTTGCACCTCAAAACCAGCAAAGCCTGGACACGTGCCGCCGAGCGGTAGTTTCTGCGTGAGATCTGCGCTCAGCGCGTGCGCATTACGACGACATCCTGATGGGCGGCCAGGGCGTCCACGATCTCGACAACGTCGAATCGTCGACCCCAGACACGACGGATGTAGTCCCGACTCTGGTGGGCATCGACGTAGTAGTGACCATTCTCGTCCTCAGCCTCGATCTGCCGGTTCTCTCCCGTGACCAGAAAACCCTTTTTGTCGAGCCTTTGGGCCAGCTTCTCCGAAAAGCTGCTCAGCGCCATCAGCGAGGGCCCGGTGATCGACATCAGAATCACGGCTCCTGGGGCAGCAAGTCGCTCGAGTTCGGCGAGCCAGCTTTTCTGTGCTTTTTCCTTGAGATGGGTGAAAACTGAGACCCCGACGATGAGGTCGAACGAGCTTTCTGGCAGATTCGTGGGGGGCTCGAGTGGAATCTGCTCGAAGCGGACGCCGGGGACATTGTGGCGGCACCATTGGAGATTTACGGCGTCGATATCCGCGCCCCATACCTCGACGTTCGATCCCACCGGAAGGTAGCGCGTCAAACGCGCCGCACCGCAGCCCCAGTCAAGGATCCGTTGGAAGCCGTCGAAGCCCTTGCCAAACTTGGCATGCAGGTAACCATCAAAGCGGCCATGAACGGTCGCACCACCGAGAAAGTAATTCTCGATCGAGTCGCTCCCGATGACCCGATACACGTTGGACCCCGAGGGCGTGGACTGCTCGAGCGTAGGATCCCCGATGTGCCACGCCGTGCGGTCGGCGACCTCGTCGCATTCGCCCTGCGGCAGGAAGTCCAGTCTTGCTCGTCCCGCCGGAAAGACCTCACTCAAGTGCCGAGTGGAGCGGCAGGAGAACCTCGCCTGCCCTGCCGACGGCTCGCACCAGAATATCGGCTCTAGGTCAGTGCTCGCGATCGGATAATCCACCTCTTCGAAGGGGAGACCGTTGAGGAGGAACCTCGAGTCGGCTGCCGGTGTCTCGCCACGCAAGGCCCAGCCCTGTACCCGGAGGCCGTCATCCACCTCGATGCCATCGATGATCCACCTTAGCTGCGCCGCCATCGTCGCGATATTCCGCTGTTCGTGTTTCCGCTCCACTTGCGACCCCTTTCCTTATCTGCATACGCGTGTTGAGCCTCCTCCGTCTGGCTTAATTACAGGTTGGTAGGTGAAGTGAAGATTGAAGTGTCCGACAACCAGGCAAACTGAAGTGATCGATGGCTTCTGAAGAACTATGATGGCCTTCAGGTCGTTCTTGCCACCTTCCACGCCGCTATGCCTGCCGGAGTCAAGGGACACGAAGCGACCTTCACGCTTGCCCTTTACTCCGGGCGCCGTTCCGGCTACCTGTGAAAACTGAACGACCAGAGGTGACCTGGAGGCCGAGTGCAGTGGCCGAGACCGAGACCGAGGCAGGGACAGTGACAGAGGCAGAAGACAGCGACAAAGGCAGACCACGGTGGCAGACTCAGAATCAGGATCAGAGCCAGAGAGCTACGCCAGTGATCCTGGTACGAGCCTTGACTTCGGGCTTAAATCGTACGAGCGTTGCCGGCCCTGGAGACAGCGCCAAAGAAAGCGGCGGAATCAGAATCGGAGGTAGAAGCCCCTATTCATGCGTTCTAGGCCATGGTGCTTGCTGAACTGCGAGTTCAGTCCCCGACCGGCTCCAATACCTCCGCCAGACCATAAGTGCTGAGTGAGGTCCCAGGGTAATAGGTAAGCAAGATGCGATCGAAGGTAAGTCCCGCCCGGGCAAGGCCGTAGGCGCCGTTCTGACAAAGACCGACGCCGTGACC
>JAAESQ010001354.1 GCA_024229275.1 bacterium
CAAATGGCAGCCGGATCTGCCGGCACCCCCGGTGGCGGTATTCGACCGGGAAGGGTACGACGCAGGCTTTTTCTTCCGTCTGGTCAGCGGCGACAGGCCGTTCGTGAGCTGGGAGAAGAACGTCGATGCCCAACGCCTGGCGGCCATCGAGGCGCAGCGCTTCGCCACGGATTTCATCTTCAACGCCAAGCGCTACAGCGTCTTCGAGCAGCCCAAAGGTAACCGTTCACCCCCCCTCCGAATTCTCACTGAGAAACAGTAGCGAACCCATAGCACTGACACATGTCAGTTGGCTCGATGGGTCAGGATAGGATGGAACGTAGACTCCCGATGATAGTAAGAGCCTGGTTTCGGATGAAGCGATACGGCTTTGTTACGACAAAAGACAGGGTGAGGCCATCGGCGATACGAGTGGGAAAAGGAGAACGCCGAAGTGCAATGCAGTCTGCTATGCGCCACTCATCCGTGGTGGCGAGACTGGAAAAGATAACTCCGAGGAAGCGCTATTACCCTTCGACCGGCATCGGTGGCAAATCCGGCACATCGAGGCCTTGGCGCCGTCTTTCGATCACCGCTGTCAGATACCTTAATGGAGAAGCCTTACGCTGCCGGCAGGTCTCAATCACACTGGCGATCAGCGC
>JAAESQ010001355.1 GCA_024229275.1 bacterium
CGTTCCCTCTCCCTCCGGGAGAGGGCTAGGGTGAGGGGATCGAAGATTCCGTGAAACACCTTGCCCGCACACTGCGCAGGCAGCAAACTCGGGCCGAGCAGTTGCTGTGGAGCCGGCTTCGCAACCGCCAACTGGAAGGCTGCAAGTTTCGCCGGCAACAGGTCATAGGGCCTTACATTGTCGATTTCTTGAGTGTGCAGCCCAAGCTCATTATCGAGGTGGACGGCGGTCAGCACGCAGAGAGGGCGCTGCAGGATGCGCAAAGGACCGAGTATCTGCAACGGCTCGGCTATCAAGTGGTACGGTACTGGAATGACCAGGTACTCCGGGACATGGAGGCAGTCATGGAGAGCATACGGGCCGCCTTGATTGAGATCCCCTCACCCCCACCCTCTCCCGGAGGGCGAGGGAGCTAAGAGGTAGCACCCACAGATTCTGCAGTAGAGCCCGTATTTCTGTTACGGACTAATAGCTCACTGACAGCAGAGTAGCGACCGTTTCTCAGCCGTCGTCCAGGAGCACACGGGTACGCTGCAGCGCTGCGATCGAGTCTTCGACGAACTTGAACTCGTTGGTGCCGATTCTCACCACGTCGTCGTGTTTCAGCAGATGCTTGCGGATGCGTTTGCCGTTAACGAGGGTGCCGTTGGTACTGTTCAGGTCCCTGGCCCAGACTTCCATGTAACCGTCCATGTAAGCGCTGGGCTGAACCGCGATCTCCGCGTGACGGCCGCTCACGGCATCATCGTTCAACTGGATTTCATTGTCTCCATTACGGCCAATGCGCAGGGTACCGTCCAGCAGGGAATACTCCCGAAACGGCCTTCCTTCGACGGTATGAACTAACGTGGGCATAAATCA
>JAAESQ010001356.1 GCA_024229275.1 bacterium
ACGGTCCTACTTGGAGTGACAAACGTGGCTCGCGCCGCTGTGCGAGTTGTGGGAACAGACCTTCCAACTGAATCAACGCTATTGCTGATCGCAGCGATTGTCGCGACGGCAGCATTCGTTCCTGTTACGAGGACTGTAGTGAGGGGAAGACGAAGGAGAATGATGAATGCGGAATGATGAATGATGAGATTTGGGCGCCCAGCCGGCTGTAACGACTGAGGCGAAGAGGGATACGCAACCGCGAGGAAGCATAACAGGCATGACAAACCCTAGGTTGCTTCACGTCAAGTAATGCCTCCAAACCTCCATGTTTGGCCGCCGTTTCTGTGTTCTCGTCCGATTCAGAAAGTTCCTGTCCAGCTTCCTATTTCCCGTGGGCGAGCCACACTACCCTTGGCCTCCAACTTGGAACGGCCTGCATATCTTTCATCATTCCGCTTTCATCATTCCCGTATACTCGTTAGGTTAGCTATCACACAACCCAAGGAGAAAGCGATGGGTAGCACTCTCAACGAGCTGTTCCTAGAGATTGTGGATCGACGCGATGACGCGACGGCCTTTCTGGTGAAACGCGATCGAGCCTGGCGGTCACTTTCGTATAGATGGGCATTTCAGGAAGCCAAGAAGACAGCGTTCGGACTTAAAAGTCTGGGCTTCGAACGAGGCGGTGCTCTGGCGATCCTTGCGGAAAACCGTCCAGAATGGGCAACTACGGACTATGGGGCGATGGCGGCCGGTCACCCGCTAGTGCCGCTTTACACGACCCTGATTCCCTCACAGATTGCCTACATCCTCAACGATGCAGAAGCGAAGGTACTCTTCGTGTCGTCGATGGCTCACCTACGAACGGTGCTTTCGATTCGCGAGCAGATAACGTCACTAAAGCAGATCGTGGTCTTTTATCCAGAGAGGCTGGCAGAGGACGAGTTCATCATTAGCCTCAACACCTTGAAGTCATTAGGTGACGGTCACACGGACGACGAGTATCGCGAGCTTGCTGCACGAACTCGGGAAGATGATGTGGCGACGTTCGTCTACACATCCGGGACGACCGGAAACCCGAAGGGAGTCGTCCTCACCCACGCCAACTTCGTAGCCGAATTTGATGCCGTTCGCCCAGCATTTGAGGGCGGCGACGACGATATGTCGATCTCGTTCCTGCCGTTGTCACACATCCTCCAACGCGTAGCGGATAGTTTCAGCTTGCTCAGAGGAATGACGATCGCGTACGCCGAAAGCCTCGAAACGCTGGGTGAGAACCTCCGCGAAGTGAAGCCGACTCATATCATCGCGGTACCACGTGTCTACGAAAAAATTCACAGTCGAATCTACGAAGGAGTCGAGAAAGGACCTGCCCTGAAGCGCAGGCTGTTCCACTGGGCAATCGGCGTAGGCAAAGCGTTTCGTGTGGCTGAGGCTACCGGTTCGGTTCCGATAGGCCTCGCTGTTAAACACGGACTCGCCGACAAGTTGGTGTTCTCCAAGATTCGCGCTGCGACAGGTGGTCGACTCAAGTTTTACGTATCTACCGGCGCGCCCCTCGCCGCTGAACTCGGGAGGTTCTTCCACTGCGTTGGAATCCGGATCCTTGAAGCCTATGGCATGACCGAACTCACTGGGGCAGCCACTGCAAATCTGCCGGACAACTTCAAGTTCGGTACGGTTGGCAAGCCGGGGCCAGGTGTCGAGCTGAAAATCGCAGAGGAAGGCGAGATCTGTATCAAGGGTGGAATCGTAATGCGCGAGTACTGGAAGCAGCCCGATGCGACAGCCGAAACGATCGACAATGATGGTTGGCTTCATACCGGCGATGTCGGCCACGTCGACGATGCTGGATTTCTCCACATCACAGATCGCATCAAGGAGCTCATCGTGACCGCCGGTGGCAAGAACGTCGCTCCTCAGCCGCTCGAGAATGCGCTCAAGAGCGACAAGTACATCAACCAAGCAATGATAATCGGTGACACCCGCAACTTCATCAGCGCCATCATTGTTCCTGACGGAGAGGTGCTTCAGGCGTGGGCGAGGGAACACGACATTTTGGGCGAGATCGAAACGCTGTGTACGGACCCCACTGTGAACGAGATGTATCAGCGGGTAGTCAGCGCCAAGATGGAGGGTTTCTCGCGCTACGAGCAGGTGCGAAAGTTCACTCTGGTGCCGGAAGAGTTCAACCAGGATCGTGGAGAATTGACACCGACGCTGAAGCTCAAACGAAGGGTGTTGCTCGCAAGGTACGCGGATGTGATCGAGGGAATGTATGGGGAATGATGGACGGCGGAACGGCTATGCGGGACGAACGGCTGTACGGCAGAACAGGGCGACACTCAAACCTAACGGCGAGAGCGAAGAGCCTGTCACCGTAGTCACACGCTGCTGAAGGTCGCACCCACTCGAATACGTTCGTAGAACTTGGTAACGGACTATGGAACGAGCGAGTGGGTATTTGGCGGAACTACGATAGCGGCCTACCGCACCAACGCATCGCCTGCCTACCTTGCCGTTGCTTCGTTCACCCGTAGAGCCGTCCGTCCCGTACCGCCCTGTTCCCCCTAGCTCTGTATGACCAGGAACACCAATGGGAGCACAAGGCCTGCGATCATGAGGATGAGACCACGGCCTTTGATTCCCTTCTTACCGGTGATGATGAAGATCCCTGTCAGGGCAAGCAGGAGCATCGCTGCTGCGTAGATGTCCGCGTACCAGGTCCACAGTCCTTTGCCGTGATTGAGGTGCAGGAAGTTGAGGTGAAAGAGGACCGGTCGTCGCGAGATTCGCTCGTCGACGATCTCGCCTGTAGTTTGTCGAACGAGCAATGATCGCTGTTCGAGAAATACCTTCAGCTCCTCCGGCGAGGAGCGAACGGTTGAAAGCATCGCCTCTTGAGCGCCAAGTCGTTGTATCGCTGCTGCGGCTATTTCCTGGTCACTATCCCCTGGCAATACACCCGCCTGGTGGACCTGTCGTTTGACGCTGTAGTTGGGATTCCAATCGCGCATGTGATTCACAGCAACGCCGGATATCGCATACAGAACGGTCAATCCGGCGAAGAAATACCCTACGTCGCGATGAGTCGCGATGACCAGTTTGCGCAAACGCATCGAGTTCGTCGAGAACCTGAGTGCTAAAAGATGACAGCGCCGGTACCACGAAGCAGAAGGATTTTGTTCTTGGCAACGACCGGGTCACAGCCGAGAGCGGATTCCACCGAGTCATCCTTCGTGCAGGTCTTCGGGCCGTCGTCTCCGAAGAGGCCAGCGTGCTTGTCTGAGGCACCTTTATCAGCCGGTTCGGCTTCGACCTCGGCTTCCAATACCTCGAACACACCCTGTGCCTGAGCGCGATGTCCCTGTGACGTTGCCGGGAACACCATTACGCCATCCTCGACCTTGACGCGGACGCCAAGTCCACTGTCTGGATCTGAAATCTGCATCCAGCAACCCCGATGCTCGCAGACACCGGTGATGACTCCATCTACCCGAAGAGTCTTGCCGGCGTACTGCTCTGGATTCTCAGTCAAGGTCGCGATCGGCATGGCTTTGTCGAGTTTCACACCGTCGCCATATACCTTGCCTTCTTCACCAGCCTGCGAAATTCCAGTCACGGCCAACATGCAAAGAACTGCCAAAAATGTTTTCTTCATTGTATCCCCCCACTTAGGACATAGTCATCGACTGCGCGAAGACATAGTCGCTAAGCTAATACCTGTTGTCAACTGTACGGGACAACGGCAAGACGTGAGATGGAACTAGAAACCGTACCGGAGTGGGGCAGAAACACGGACTGGGAACAGGAAGAAACGCTGGTACTGGACAGTCGCGGCAGTCCCTATGTCTCGATCTCGAATATTCCTGTATCCGGCTTGGAATCAGGTGTCACTGGTGGACGATCATCTGCGGCGAGATCCTGACGAATCAGAAGATCTATGAGCATGTCACGCACCGCACCGCGCCCACCCTTGGCGTACATCAATTTCACCTTACCAGGCTTCAATTGAATTCCCGTCATGTGCTCGAGATACTGGCAAAAAACTCGTGCACGCGAGGCGAAACTGACGATCAGGACAAAAAAGAGGACGAGAATCAGGGCCGCACCGCCCAGCTGAATGGCGTCCATTTGTGAGATTCCATCGAGCAGCTGACTCAAAACCGTCTCCCTTCGTCCGCTACGTATCCGGATCCCTTGTCTGATCCACTTCTTCGAAGTACTCAGGCGGCACCAGAACCTCGCGCCCCTTGGATCCGTTGAGAGGACCCACGACTCCCTCGTTTTCCATCATATCGATGAGTCGCGCAGAACGAGTGTATCCGAGATGCAACCTCCGTTGTATGTAGCTCGCCGATGCTTTCCTCGTCTCAACTACCAGTCGTGCTGCCTGATCATACATTGGGTCAGTCAACTTGGGCTCGTCACCGACATCCGTTCGCCGACCACCCTTCTCGGGTGGGCCGAGCGGGGCGTGGCTGAGCACTTCCCGATGATACTCGGGCTTGCCGAAACGCTTGGCGTAACGCACCACAGTCGCGATCTCACGTTCGGTGACCAAAGGTCCATGCAGGCGAACGAGGGTTGACGTGCCCGGTGGTAAGTAGAGCATGTCGCCACGGCCGAGAAGATGCTCCGCGCCCATTACATCCAAGATCGTTCGCGAATCAAACTTAGAGCGTACTTTGTAAGCGATGCGACACGGGAAGTTCGCCTTGATGATGCCTGTAAGGATGTCGACTGATGGCCTCTGCGTAGCACAGATCAAATGCACTCCGACTGCTCGTGCCTTTTGCGCCAACCGAGTAATTGATTCCTCGACAGCACGCGAGGAAGTCATCATCAGATCGGCAAGTTCGTCGATGACGATCACAATGTACGGAAGTACCTCAAACTGCTCTTCGTGAGTCTCTTCGCCACTACGCAACTGCTCACAGACGCGACGCAACTGCACTGGATCGGACACCAACTGGTTGTATTGGCTCAGATTTCGCACGCCAAGAGCTGCCAGCCGCCGATACCGATTGTCCATCTCCGCGACTGCCCAGCCAAGTGCATTTGCTGCTTTCTTGGGATCTGTGATGATCGGAGTCAGAAGATGCGGGATGTCTGCATAAACACCCAGCTCTACCATTTTGGGGTCGACAAAGATGAACTTTACTTCGTCCGGCTTTGCCTTGTATAGAATCGACATGATCATCGCGTTGATGCCGACCGACTTGCCCGATCCAGTGAAACCACCCATCAATAAGTGAGGCATGCGCGACAGATCCGCGAACGTCGGTTTACCCCTGACATCAACGCCGAGACTGAGCGTGAGCAGCGATGCCGCTCGTTGGAACTCCTGCGCCTCAAACAGCGAGCGTAGGCGGATGATCTCGGGTGAGGGACTTGGAACCTCGATACCGACAGTCGCCCGGCCTGGAATGCGTTCGATTCGCACCGACTCGGTTCGCAGAGCGAGAGCTAAGTCCTCGGACAGATTCTGGACTGCGGAAATCTTAACCCCGGAATCGAGACGGAACTCGAAAGTCGTAATCACGGGCCCAGTTCGGATGTTGACGACCTCGCCGCGTACGCGAAACTCCTGGCATTTGCTGGTAATGAGTTGAGCGACTTCCATCAAAGCCGACGAGTCGCGGGTAGGTGCGGCTTCAGGTTCATCCAGGAATGCGATACGAGGAAGGTCGTAGTTCTCGAGCTCCTCAACAAAATCGAACTCCTCCTGCACCACAGGTTTTCGCGCCTTGCGCTGAGCCTTGGGCTTCTCCGCTTTGCGTTTCGGCTTACGTTTGGGACGAGCCATGGAAGGATCATCAACTCTCTCATCCGCGGTCAAGGAACCGTTTGTTGAATCCTCCATGCGGCGGCGCACAATCCGGAAGCGACCCTTGCCTTGGAGTTCTTTGACGGTCACACTCCCTCTGTATCCCTCCTCGTCGTCAAGTCGATCCAACTGTCGCTGCAGTACACGCTGACGAGCTTTCTCCTCCTGGCGTTCCAACTTCCGGCCGCGACGTTCATCGCTTCGACTGCTCCACCAGTCACGAAGCCTCCACACGATGCGATTCACCACTCGGCCGGCCGAGATCCCGGACGCCAAAAGCGCGCCGAGCAACAGCAAAAAGGCGAGCGACACGACACGACCCACCGGACCCGCAAAACCCTCGAGCAATTCACTCGACGCTCGACCGATGAATCCCGCACAAGACACTGTTCCGTCTCTGAATGGAAGGTCTGAGCCGACCAGGGCGACTAATCCTGGTACCGCGACCAGAATCAGGAACCAACCAATCACCAGCTGTCGCGGCCGGTTGATCGTTCTTCCTGTGAGGAGTCTCCAACCAACGACTGCAGCAAGCGGGGGCAGCAAAAGGGAAGCCAACCCGAATACACTCAACAGTGCGGCCGAGATCGTCGCCCCTAACCAGCCAACAAGGTTCACAGGCCGGTCCAGACCCGTTCGGACATGGAACGGGCTCGGGTCGAGGGGATTGTGCGAAACAAGTGCCGCGAGGAGCAGCACTGCTCCGAGAAGAAGCCCAACGGCTACTGCTTCGCGGACCAAACGACCCTTCACCACACCCCCCCGAGGACCAGACCGATCACCACCAGACCGAGGCCGGCGCAGTACCAACCAAAGTGGTGAAAGTGGTGTGAAGAGAGAGTCTTGATCACAATCTTCAACGCTACAAGACCAGAAACAGCGGCAACTGCCGCACCCACTACGCAGGCCTCCCAGAACTCCGGGCCGAGTTCCCTGACCTGTTCGATCTCACCCAAGGTCTCTATGAATGCAGCCCCAAGAATCGCTGGCACACTGAGCAGGAACGAGAATCGAGCGGCCCAAACTCGATCAAAACCTACTCCCATACCCGCCACTATGGTCGATCCCGATCTCGAGATTCCCGGGAAAACCGCCGCACCCTGAGCCAATCCGACAACAATTGCCTGCGACCATCTGCCGGTACGCTCGTTGAACTGCCCCCCGGACATGAAACGACTCGCCAACACAATCGCGGCCGTGATCAACAGGCAGCCACCGACCCACAGTGGACGAGAAAATCCTTCGCCGGCAACGCTGCGCAGCGGGAAGGCGATCGCAGCAGTGGCAAACATCCCCACGATGATCAAGACCACAGGCGCTCGATCTTCTCGACCCCATAACCATCTCATCAGCTGTCGACGCTCATACCAGATCACTGCGCAAGCCGTACCCAAATGCAGGGCAGCGTCGAATACCACCCCTGGCTGCTCGAATCCTGGAATCAGCATCTGTGCCAATGCGAGATGGCCAGATGAAGACACCGGCAAAAACTCGGTCAGCCCTTGCAGAAGACCCAGAGCAACCGCGAACCAGAGGCTCAACGAACTACTCCCAATCGCTGTTCCCTGTTGTGTTTCTGTATCACGTTTGGAATGGTACCACCCCGCTTCGTGCTCAGCAGGAAGATCGTACCGATCTCGCTAGGCGAAGCCAGTCTGACAATGCCAACGTTCCTGGCCTGGCATCGGGTCTGAGTCCAGCCATCTCGATGTCCTCGCCTGTTACCAACGGCTTGATCGCATTTGCCAGTACTTTGCGCCGTCGCGTGAGGGCATGAGACGCCAGTTTGAGAGCACCAGCAAGAACGTCACGATCATGGGGACATTCAAAGGGCTCGAGCACGACGACCTGGGACTCAACTTTTGGTCGTGGTTTGAAGGCTTCTGCCGGCACATCAAAAGCGGTTCGTGCATGGGCGAATGCCGCTCGTTCGAGGGCAAGCAAGCCATGCTCGCGATCACCAGGCTCGGCCACTAGTCGCTCGACCATCTCACGCTGCAACATCACAACCATTCGTGAGAACAGCTTATGGCAGGGAAGCAGACGGCGAACAATAGAGGTGCCCACTGAATACGGTAGATTGGCTGCAAGCTGCCACGGCGCCTCGGAGGTCAATAGGGCCTCGAAGTCAAACTTCAAGGCATCAGCGTGAATCACTTCGACCGGGGTGTTTCCAAACGTAGTCCTGAGAGGATCGATCAGTGCCTCGTCCGTCTCGATCGCGACAAGGCGAGGAAAACGCCCAATCAATCGACTGGTGAGGGCGCCTTGGCCAGGTCCGATCTCAACGATTCGAGCCGGATCGGACGCGAGCAAATCCACGATCCGCTCGGAAACTCGAGGATCGACGAGGAAGTTCTGACCCAGTCGATGACGACGTGATCGGGCCATCAGAGTGCGTGTACTTCAGGCGCCGAGGCAATGGACTGAATAGACATCCCACTCACCTGCGGCATGCTTCGACCAGCGGTGTTACGAACCGCTGAACCGCATCCCCGAGTTCCGGCACATCACCCAACTCGGCAATCCGATCCACGATGGCCGATCCCACAACTACACCGTCTGCACGTGCTGCTACCGCACTCACCTGTGCAGGCGTGGAGATCCCAAAGCCGACAGCGACTGGAAGTTTGGACAACTTGCGGGCCAGCTTGATCCGGTCAACCAGTTCACTCGCCACTTCAACCCTAACTCCGGTCACTCCGGTGCGTGAAACGAGGTAGAGAAACCCTCCGCCGATGCGCGAGGCTGCCCGAATTCTCTCCTTGGTCGATGTCGGCGTCACCAGCATAATTGGATCCAAGCTGGCAGACGCGAGGGGTTGTGAGAATCGGTGCATCTCCTCGACCGGTACGTCGGTGAACAGAACTCCGTCCACACCGACGGCTCCAGCGTCCTCCGCGAATCGATTGATACCGTAGCGTACAACTGGGTTGGCGTAGGTGAAGAGGACAATCGGAATGTCCTCATGTCTCCGTATCTCCTGAACACACTCCAGTATTCCACCAAGGTTGGTGCCGGAGGCCAATGCTCGCTCTGCAGCTCGCTGATTCGGTGGGCCATCGGCAATTGGGTCGGAGAAGGGCACCCCTAGCTCAATCAGATCCGCACCTCCACGACGCAATGACCTGACCACTTCTACCGTCCGGTCCAGGTTTGGATCACCGGCTGTGATGTAAGCCACAAATGCCGAGCGGCGCGACTTTCGTGCAGTGGTGAAGGCATCGGTGATGGAACTCACAACAGCCTCCCTTCGACATCGGCGACTTCAAGAAGGTCCTTATCGCCACGGCCAGAAAGATTGACCAGAATCATCGACCTCAACGGCATCGCAGGCGCCACCTTGGTCGCATAGGCGACAGCGTGTGCACTCTCGAGTGCACACACAATGCCCTCTGTCTCCGCCAATAAATGAAAAGCTCCAAGCGCTTCTCGATCATCAACTCGGGTGTAGGCAACCCGACCACGCTCGTTCCAGTCAGCGTGCTCCGGTCCTACTGCCGGGTAATCCATACCCGCCGAAACCGAGTGTGTCGGAGCCACCTGCCCATCCTCGTCCTGGAGGACCCATGTGTAGGTCCCATGGAGAACTCCGGGGTGTGCTCCATTGGCAAAACGCGCTGCGTGATCTCCGAGTGAATTCCCTCGACCTCCGGCTTCAACACCGACCAAGCGTACTTTTTCGTGTGGCACGAAGGATCCGAAAATTCCTGCTGCATTCGACCCGCCACCAACACATGCGACGACCACGTCCGGCAATGTACGGCATTGCTTGCGGAACTGGGTAAAAGCCTCTCGGCCGATCACCGACTGAAAGTCACGCACCATCTTCGGATATGGATGCGGCCCAAGTACCGACCCGAGAATGTAGTGGGTAGTCCTGACGTTGGTCACCCAATCTCGGAGCGCCTCGTTGATGGCATCCTTCAGTGTTCTGGATCCCGCTTCAACCTCAACCACCTGTGCTCCGAGCAGCTGCATGCGATAGACATTCAAACGCTGGCGACGCGCGTCTTCGGATCCCATGTAGACTCGGCATTCGAACCCCAGCAAAGCTGCCGCAGTCGCGGTAGCGACACCATGCTGGCCGGCACCGGTTTCGGCAATCAGACGATGCTTGCCCATCTCTTTCGCCAACAACGCTTGGCCGATGGCATTGTTGATCTTGTGTGCCCCGGTGTGGCAGAGATCCTCTCTCTTCAACCAGATCTGGGCACCGCCGAGCTCAGCTGATAGGCGTCGCGCTGGGTAGAGCGGTGTCGGCCGTCCCACATAACGTTCCAGTAGATCTTCAAGGCGCGCCGTAAAAGCACGGTCGCGACTCGCCTTCCGGTATGCTTTCTCGAGTTCCTCGAGTGGCACCATCAGAGTTTCCGGGACAAACGACCCACCATAGCGGCCGAAGTACCCCTTATCGTCTGGCGAGGGTTTCATTTCTCCTCCATTGCTTCGGCTGCTCGTGGATGACTGAACACGATCTTCACGTCCTAGGTACTCCTCGGCCAGCCGTGCAGAAAGCCGATTCTACAGCATGGGTCAACAGGGTCGAAGCTCAGTCGCGTCGAGACGATTGCGGCGCAGCCATAGCCGCCTCCGCAGAGCGGGCCTGGCTAACAAACTCCCGGACACGATCGAGATCCTTGATACCGGGAGCACTCTCAACTCCAGACGAGACATCTACCAACGCGGGTCGCAATCGCCGCACGGCTTCTGCAACATTCTCCGGACACAATCCTCCAGCTAATCCGAACGACACCGCTGGCGGACGCTTCTGCGCCAGACTTGTCCACTCACACACTTGGCCGTCGCCGGCGCCAGGGTCGATCAGTGGCATCACGCACTGAGCAAGGTTCTGAACTCGATCCCAATTCGGACCACCGTTATCCACGGCCACCCACCGGAGAACGTTCTTACCGAGCTGATCCAACCACTCATCCGGCTCGCTACCGTGCAACTGCACCCAGTCCAGGCGGAGTCGCTGTCTTGTTTCGATCACTGTTTCCAGGCTTGCATTGCGAAAGACTCCGACCGTGCCGCGACCGGAAAGACGACGGATCCACTCTGCTCGCGTCGAATCCAGCGCACGCGGAGTACCTTCGACGAAGACGAATCCGACGAGATCTGCACCGGCATCTAGTACGGCAGAGGCAGCGTCCGCCGAAGTCAGACCACAGATCTTGATCCTCACTCTCCTCGAAGCTCCCTTATGGTCGCGCTCGCATCCTCCGACCGTACGAGGTGCTCGCCGATCAGAAATGCTCCATAGCCTGCGTCTTGGAGCATCACGACATCATCACGTGAGTGAATTCCACTTTCGGCTACTCTGACTCGGTCGTCTGGGAGTTGCTCGGCTATGTCTACGACTTTATCGAGACGTGTTTCGAAAGTTGCCAGATTTCGAGCATTGACTCCCAAGATCTGAGCACCGCTCTTAATCGACTCCGCCGGATCCTCATCGACAAAGATCTCAAGCAAAACCTCGAGATGGAGATTGCGGGCCGCCACCAACAACTCGCGCATCATCTCCGGAGTCAGAATACGCTGTATCAAGAGGAAGGCATCAGCTCCCAGCAAGGCCGTCTCGTAAACCTGACGTACTGAGATGATGAAGTCTTTGCGTAGCACAGGTAACGACACAGAATCCCGGACGTGTCGAACCCAGACCGGATTGCCCTTGAAGAAATCCGGCTCGGTAACGACCGAAATCGCCGACGCCCCTCCGGCCTCGTAAGATCTTGCCAACGCGATAGGATCGAAATCCTCCCGAATCAGTCCGGCCGACGGAGACGCCCTCTTACACTCAGCGATGATTGAAGCACCAGGCGCACTCAGTGCTTGCTTGAGTGAACGCAACCCACCTCGCCGGCGCAACTCTGCAGCCTCAACCGCCGCACGAGCGAGATCCGCACCCGGTCGGGTCTCCAGTTGCCTGCGGCGAACGGCTGCAACAATTCGATCTAGTACCGATTCAGCCATTCGAACTCATCTCCTGCGAACGACGCGCGAGCTGCTGAAGTCTTTCAAGCGCGGCGCCGGAATTGAGAATTTCTCGAGCACCGTGAAGACCTTCCTCGATCGAAGTCGACACGCCTGCGACGTACAGCGCAGCTCCGGCATTGAGCGCAATCGCCTCACTAGCGGCGGATGATTCTTTGCCCGACAGCAGATCGTAAAGTCGGTCCGCACTATAGGCGACATCGCCACCACGCAGACAAGCGAGGTCTCCGGTTCGGATTCCGAGAACCTGAGGCTCGACTCTTTGCTCACCAACAATTGCCCCGTCTTGAACTTCGATAACCCGTGTCGGCGCCGCTACCGAGAGTTCGTCAAGGCCATCCTCGGAATGCACAACCAAGGCGTGCACCGCATCAAGCTCAGCCAGCGCTTCAGCCACCAGATCCTGCACATCCGCACCCCAGACACCAACAACTTGGCGACGAACACCCGCAGGGTTTGTCAACGGCCCAAGTAAATTGAACACGGTCCGCACGCCTAGGCTTTGTCGGGCAGGCATGACTGATTTCATAGCTGGGTGCAAGCTCGGCGCAAACAGGAAGGCGATACCAACCTCGTCGTGGAGTTGACCCATGGCCGGAGCATTCAGAGCCAGCGAAACGCCCAGCGCTTCGAGCACATCCGCCGAGCCGCACTGGGATGACACCGAGCGATTGCCGTGTTTGGCGATGGGAACGCCCGCCGCGGCCGCCACAAGTGCGGCTGCGGTTGAAATATTGATCGTATCGGAGCCGTCACCGCCGGTTCCACAAGTGTCCACTGCCGCAAGGGGTTCTGCGATGGGGACTGGCAGAGCGCGCGCACGCATCGCACGTGCAGCAGCAGCAACTTCTCCCCCGGTTTCACCTTTCATCCGCAAAGCTACCAGCAACCCTGCGACGACTGATTCCGACAGTCTGCCGTCCATGATCGCTCCGAACAGGCTCTCCACCTCATCCCGATCCAGATCCTGCCGGTCTATCAAGCGTGTGAGCAGCTTTTTACTGTCAACTGCTTCACTCATGCGTGTTCCTCCTTCAGGGAGCGCCATTCATCCCTCACGGAGATTCCCGCGAGCAACAGGAACTGCGCGAGTAATCTCATACCGTCTCTGGTCAAGTACGACTCCGGATGAAACTGCACTCCATGATGGTTCTTGCGCGTGTGCTGGATCCCCATAACAACGTTATCGCTCGTCCAAGCCGTAACTTCGAGTTCGGCAGGTAACGAAGTGCGATCAATGACTAGCGAGTGATATCTGGTGGCTTCGATCGGACTTTCGAGCCCTGCGAACAGCCCCTTGCCGGCGTGAACAATCGGTGACGTCTTGCCGTGCACCGGTTCAGGGGCCCGAACTATGGACGCACCATGTACCGCAGCAAGGGCTTGGAGTCCAAGACAGATCCCAAGCAATGGAACTGCCTCTGCAGCGCGTACCAAGTCCATGGTAATCCCAGCATCTTTTGGCTCTCCGGGACCTGGAGAAATGACCACAGCAGATGGGTTCCAATCAAGGACCTCAGCGGTCGAAACCTGATCATTGCGCACTACTTGAATTTCCTCGCCGGTAATCTGAGAAAGCTCCTGAACGAGGTTGTAGGTAAAGCTATCGTAGTTATCAATCATCGCGATCATGACTTAGAGCCCTCGTTCCCGCTCGTGGCTGTTTCAGCCATCGCTACCGCCTCGATCAGTGCGTTAGCCTTGTTGCGACATTCCTCGAGTTCGGCGATGGGTTGAGAGTCATAGACAATACCCGCACCGGCCTGGACTTGAAAGGTTCCACCTCGTTCCACTAAAGACCGAATGGCGATACAGGAATCCATGTCACCGTTCAATGCTCGATAGGCGACTGCTCCCCCGTACACACCCCTACGAACGTTTTCGAGATCGTCGATGATCTCCATAGCGCGTACTTTCGGTGCTCCGGTGAGCGTCCCGGCAGGAAAGCACGCAAAGAGCGCGTCCCACGCATCAAGGTCCGGTCTCAGCTCCCCTTCGACAACACTCACGATGTGCATGACATGACTGTATCGATCGATCTCCATCTCTCGAGCCACCCGAACCGTGCCAGGCTTTGCCACTCTACCGATATCGTTACGCCCAAGATCGACCAACATGACATGTTCGGCACACTCTTTGGGATCGGCCAGCAGTTCTGCTTCCAATCGTTGATCCTCGGCCTCATCTTTCCCACGCTTTCGAGTGCCCGCTATGGGACAGGTCGAGACCTTGCCATCTCGTACGTTGACCAGCATCTCCGGACTTGACCCCAGGACTCGTGCTTGCCCCGTGTCGAACATGAACATGTAGGGCGACGGGTTGGTCAATCGCAGCATGCGATAGACCTCAGAAGCAGTGCAGCGCGGCATCTTACGCCAACGACGTGACAAGACGACTTGAAAAATATCGCCCGCAAGAATGTGCTCACGCGCCTGTCCCACCCCTGCAAGGTATTCCTCTTCGGGTGGAGTGGCTTTCCAATCCGCCCATGGATCGTCGCCAGCGGCAGGAATCGCATGTGGATAGGGACCTTCGATGCGGTGATCGAGTGCGCTGGCGAGTGCTCGAATCCGGCTGAGGGCTTGCAACCACGCCCTTTCGGCATCACCGTCGATCCTTGCGCTGGCCACAAGGTGCAACCTCTGCTTGGCTTGATCATGGACGACGACTCCATCGTAGAGACCGAACCACGCTTCCGGTAATCCACTCTCGTCGCGACAGCTCACTGGGATTTTTTCCAACAACCGCACCGCGTCATATCCAATGTAACCAACTGCGCCGCCGCAAAAAGGCGGCAAGCCGGCAACGGGAGCAACCGACCCGAAGTCACAGACACTGCGCAGCGTCGCCAAGGGTTCACCTTCGACCACAGCTCCATCGACGTAGGGTTGGCCATCACGGAGTTCGACGATTCGAAATGGATCGACACCGACGAAGGAGTAGCGCCCCGCCCGCTCGCCGCCTTCGACGTTTTCCAAAAGGAAAGGATTACGGCCGTTCTTGCTGAGCCTCGACCAAACGACAAAGGGCGTCACGGTATCCGAAGTCAATTCCAACATAATCGGAACAACATCGTGATTGTCCGCCAACGACAGGAACTCTTCGTAGGTTGGTCGTACACTGCTTCTCAGAAGTGACTCGCGATTCTCCACAAGTCTGGCCACTTTTCAATCCCTCCGACACGAAAACGTTGCACCCCTGTCAGTCGCACGGAAACCCCGTGCCGTTCGCTCGACAGGACTGACTCTGCCTAGAGCGCTATTCTGCCGCAAAGAAGGGGTCGAGGTCCACTCGTGTAGAATGCGCGTCCACGAGGAGGACTGGTCATGGAACGCCCCGTCATCACGATATCCCAACTCGCCGAGCACACCGGACAAGAGGTCAGTGTTCGAGGATGGGTCTACAACTGGCGCAAAAAGGGTAAGCTTCGCTTCATTGTGCTACGCGATGGATTCGGCTACCTGCAGTGCGTCGTGTTCCGGCCTGAAGTGGACGAGGCTGTTTGGGAGAACGCTGTCTCTCTCACTCAAGAATCGTCACTCACCATCAGCGGCCTAGTCGTCACAGAGGAACGCGCACCCGGCGGTTTCGAGCTCAAGGTGAGCGAAGTTGAACCAATCCACATTGCGCCCGAGTATCCGATCGGTAAGAAGGATCACGGCGTCGACTTCCTCCTCAACCATCGTCACTTATGGCTGCGCTCACGTCGACAACATGCGATCACACGAGTACGTTCGGAACTCGAGTTCGGGATTCGCGATTTCTTCCAATCTCGTGACTACACTCTGATCGACTCGCCGATTCTGACGCCGGCGGCTTGTGAAGGAACATCCACCCTTTTCGAAACCGAGTATTTCGGCGAGACCGCGTATCTGTCGCAGTCGGGTCAGCTCTACCTTGAGCCGGCCGCTGCCGCCCTAGGAAAGGTCTACTGCTTCGGGCCAACCTTCCGAGCCGAAAAGTCCAAGACTCGGCGTCATTTGACGGAGTTCTGGATGGTCGAGCCCGAGGTCGCATGGCTACGCTTTGACGGATTGCTCGATCTTGCCGAGGAATTTCTCAGTGAACTTGTGTCACGAATTCTAGATCGATGCTCCGAGGATCTTAAACGCCTTGAACGCGATACCTCGAAGCTCGAACCTTCCACCTCTCGTCCCTATCCTCGGATCGATTATGGTGATGCGATCACCAAATTGCAGGAACTCGGTCAAGAGGTAGAGTTCGGGGACGATCTCGGCGCAGAAGACGAAACCGTCCTTGCCAATCACTTCGATCGTCCAGTGCTCGTCACGCGGTATCCGGCAGAGATCAAAGCGTTCTACATGCAGCCGGATCCGGAAGATCCGTCCCGAGCATTGGCTCTCGACGTGCTTGCTCCCGAAGGCTACGGAGAAATCATTGGAGGCAGTGAACGCTCCGATTCTCTCGAGCACCTCGAGCGTAAGATTGCCGAGCATGACCTGCCTCGCGAGGCGTTTGAGTGGTATCTCGATGTCCGCCGCTACGGCTCGTTCCCACACTCAGGGTTCGGTATGGGCATCGAGCGCTGCGTTGCTTGGTTATGCGGGATCCATCATGCGAGAGAAGCGATTCCGTACCCTCGTACATTGAATCGGCTGTACCCATAGGCGGTCCTGAGTCAGACCGGGGCCGCAAACGGTCGCGCCTTCAGGACCCAAATTCACGACCTGTTGTAGGAAGACTCACGCTGAACGCTGGCTCTGTCTCTGAAGCTGCCGCTGTTATCTGAATCTGTCTCTGCCACCGTCACTGTCACTGTCACTGTCTCGGTCTCGGTCTCGGTCTCGGTCTCGGTCTCGGTCTCGGTCTCGGAGTCGGAGTCGGAGTCGGAGTCGGAGTCGGAGTCGGAGTCGGAGTCGGAGTCGGAGTCGGAGTCGGAGTCGGAGTACCGTTGCGGTTTGATGGCCTCTGGTCGTTCAAGAACTAGGTATGTGTAGCCGTTGAGTCTCAGGGAGTAAAGGGCAAGCCGGCGCAGAGCCGCCGGTCGTTCCGACCCTTGACTCCCTGAGACTCAACGGCTTGGGGAGGTGACATGAACGACCAGGAGGCCATCATGACTGCATCGCTCCCGCACAACGACTTCGTCGCCCACTCCTACGCACTCGATGCTGCCGGCATCGCATTGGACATCGCTCGACAACTGCCACCGCCCCTCAAATCGATCGCTGATCAACTCATTCGCTCAGCAAACTCTGTTCCTGCCAACCTCGCAGAGGGCAACGGTCGCTGCGGTAGGGATCGAATTCATCACTGGCGAATTGCCTACGCTTCCGCAAAGGAAGTCGACTCTCATCTTCGTCTGCTCGTACAAACTGGAACCGTCGATCTCGAGCAAGTTCAGACGGCCATGATCCTCTTTGATCGCGTCCGGGCAATGACCTGGCGGCTGATTCATCCCAAGGTCTAAACACCTCAACATCAGCTTGATCCGGCGCACCCGTCCGGGTGCGCTGCTTGGGTTTCTTCATCTGGGCGCCATACAACACACCTATACTCCTCAAATTCAATAACTTATCCTCACAGTGTGACAAACTGATAGGTGGCACCCAAGCAATGGAGGATTCGCACCAAAGACCTCGCTGACCTTGTCAGCCGAAGACCCGATGTCGTGATACGGTGGATTCGACGGGGAACAGAGCTGAGACTGTCAGACAACGAGTTTCATAAGCAATATCTGGCGCTTGACGAAGCACTAGCTCACTCCGATGAGGAGAACTGAGATGAATCAAGCGCAAGATTGCAAAAATCGTCGGCCCTGGCACTGGGAAGAGACTAGAACGGCTAAGTCTCATTGAGGACGGGAGAGGAGCCCTTCCCATGATAAGAAGCACAGATTTCGACGGCGACGCCTCAGTCGTGATTACATACAATACAAGTGATCGTGTCGGATTCGCACTATCAAGCGTAGTGAGTCTTTTTGGGCTCGCCTGGTATGTCTCTTTCGTTGGGCGTTTTGGGGGCTTATTTTTATTGCTCGTAGCACTCGTTGTGACGCTTGCTTGTTACGCATTCATGACCTTTCAAACGAGGATTACGGTGACCAGAGATACGATCACCATTCAAGGACTCCGTCGTAGCAAGATTGACCTACCTTCTGACGTGATTGCGGAGAAGGTTTTACTTGCGACTTGCGTAAAGACGCCCGACCGCAAATTTGTGTATTGGTTTCCCAGGTACCTGAGCCACGGAACTGAGCTAGAAAGGACGCTCAACTCGCTGTTCGAAGGTGCCAGGGCCGACCATTTTTTAAGACATGAGGGGACCTCCATCTGATCGCAGTTGCGTCTCGCAACACCCCGCCCGCTGAACCCAGCTACTAGCTCGCCAATCACTTACTAGTGGCGAGCAACCGAGCTATTTGCTCGTCAAAGCCACAACCCCGAAGCGATTGCATAGGAGTTTGCTCGGTTCTCTCCGCATCGATTCGCGAGACGAATCGCCGTCACCGTCCCCGCCTCTGTCCCGGTCCCGGAATCTGGAGCTGGTATCCATGCATCAACCGCTCGAAGCTCAGTCCATCGCCCTCGAAGCCGCCGGGATCGCCATTCGCCTCGTACGACAGATCCCAGCTCCCCTCAAATCCATCGCCGATCAAGTCATCCGCTCTGCATCGTCTGTTCCCGCAAATCTCTCAGAAGGTCATGGCAGGTTCGGCAAGGATCGCAGATATCACTACAGCATCGCTTACGGCTCGGCCAAAGAAGTCGACGTCCATCTCCGATTGCTCCTCGGAGCCGGCGTACTCAACGAATCCAGAACAAAAACCGCGCTTGATCTCTTCGACAGCGTCCGTGCCATGACCTGGCGCCTCATCCATCCCAAGGAATGACGATCCCTACATCGGCTTGATCCAGCGCACCCGTCCGGGTGCGCTGCTTGGGATTTCTCATTTGGATGCCAAACAACACACCTATTCTCATCAAACTCAACAACTTACACTCACAATACGGAAAAGTGATACGTGGCACCCAAGGCGAAACCGGGGATCACTGCAGCTTGCCTTCTCGCCAAGCTGATTGCCGCCTGTCACTACCGCTCCGGGCACGTCAGTCCCTGTCCGCTTTCATCATTCCAAAATCCCGTCCGCCCCGTATAGCCTTCCCCATCACCAACATTCCGGAATGTGTCCTCTTTTGCTCGAGGCAATTGATTGTGTAAGTACCTAGCCCCCTTTGAATACCGCCGCGGTCCTATGACCTGCCTTAACAATTCTTCACTTTTCATTTTTCAATCCGGTCTCGCCCCGGCGTTGTACACTGGTTCGACGGCACTTTGCCTTACTTGTTTGTTTGCTCAAAGATAGGTGACTCATGGAACAAAAGGTCTTTGTTTCAGACATGCACAGGAACCTCCCTGCGGTGAGGGAGAGCGTGTTTCGACTACTGAGTTCTAGGACCTTGAAACCCAATTTCGATGAGATAGCCCGCGACAACTAGGTGGACAGTTGAACCTAATCGACTTGCGCAGTTGCCTATGGTCTTTCGAGTCTGGTGATTGGTTTGAACTTTTCGACGACGAGATTGGCTGGCGTGGATCAAAACGCCGACCATGCTTGTTGATCGAAGTCCTATCGTCTCATCCGATTGCGTTCGTACGGCCGCGGACAACAACTGGCCGCGACGGGAAGTCGCATTCGCGTCATCCTAATCGTCATGCACCTCGATGTCAGATCGATAGACCTGGGAAGCTTCCTGAGCTACTCCTGAGGATACCTTTCAGACTGCTTTCTCAAGAGACCTTTCGCTGTTCAGAGCCTGACAGAGAGTTTCTCGATACCGTACTGCCGGAACACCTCAAATGAGCATGCGCGAGCTTCAGCTGGAGTACGACGAGGAGGTGATCGGCGGGAAGATCCTCAAACTCGTCGATGAACTCACCTGGAATGTCGCAAGGCCGTACGACCCTCGCGTTTACGGCGGCGCTGCATCATGGGCGGAGGCGCATGAGGATCTGCTGTACTCGTTCGTGGCCGAGGTTTTGCTCGAGCAAGGTCAACTCGAGTATGCGATGTTTGTGGCCTCCTCTGAAAAGCACTTCAAGAACCTCATTGCACGACAACTTCGCTTCTTCTTAGCCCGCCGACGTCAACGGACGGTGGTCGATAATCTTTTGGACAGGAGCAAACAGATCACCTCGTCCACACCCTTTCGCCAAGGTACCGAGACGGCTAC